>NZ_JBIRHU010000003.1:0-411411 GCF_044328675.1 Streptomyces sp. NPDC017890 | reverse complement strand
GGCTGGAAGTGGATGTCGGCGATCACCGGGATCTGCGACTTCTTCGCGATCACGGCCAGCGCGTCCGCGTCGTCCTGCGTGGGACAGGCCACCCGCACGATCTGGCAGCCCGAGGCCGTCAGCTCGGCGATCTGCTGGAGCGTCGCGCCGACGTCCGACGTACGGGTCGTCGTCATCGACTGCACCGACACCGGGGCCCCGCCCCCGACGGCCACCGGCCCGACCTGGATCCGCCGCGACACGCGCCGCTCGGCGATGGGCCGGACCGGTACCTCGGGGACGCCCAGGGAGATGGCGGTCATGCCGTCAGTCCCGGTTCCCGGAGACCGTCTCCCGCATGGCACGCAGGGACTCCTTCAGCGAGCCCATGGTGGCCAGGACGGCGGTGGGCTCGTAGCCGCAGTGCGCCATGCAGTTGGCGCAACGCGGGTCCTTGCCACGGCCGTACTTGTCCCAGTCGGTGTCCTCGATGAGCTCCCGGTACGTCGGGACGTATCCGTCGCTCATCAGGTAGCAGGGGCGCTGCCAGCCGAAGAGGGAGTAGTTCGGGATCGCCCACGCGGTGCACGGGAAGTCGACCTTGCCCTCGAGGAAGTCGAGGAACAGCGGGGAGTGGTTGAGCCGCCAGCGGGCCCGGTTGCCGCCCGAGAAGGCCTTCTTGAACAGCTCGCGGGTCTGCTCCACGCCCAGGAAGTGCTCCTGGTCGGGTGCCTTCTCGTAGGCGTAGGCGGGCGAGATCATCATCTCGTCGACCTTGAGGTCGTCGTTGAGGAAGTTGAGGACCTCGACGATGGTCTGCGGGGTGTCGGTGTTGAAGAAGGTGGAGTTGGTGGTCACTCGGAAGCCGCGCCGCTTGGCCTCCTTGATGGCCTCCACGGCCTCGTCGAACACGCCCTCCTTCGCCACGGACTCGTCGTGCCGCTCGCGCAGTCCGTCGATGTGCACGGCGAACGCGAAGTACGGCGAGGGTGTGAACTTGTCCATCTTCTTGCGCATGAGCAGCGCGTTGGTGCACAGGAAGACGTACTTCCGCTTGGCCACCAGCTGCCGGGCGATCTCGTCGATCTGCGGATGCATCAGCGGCTCGCCGCCGGCGATGGAGACCATCGGCGCCCCCGATTCGAGCACCGCCCCCACCGCCTGCGCGACCGGCATGCGCTGCTTGAGCACCCCGGCCGGGTGCTGGATCTTGCCGCACCCCTCGCACTTCAGGTTGCAGGCGAAGAGCGGCTCCAGCTCCACGATGAGCGGGAACTTGTCCCGCCGGCGGATCTTCTGTTCGGCCAGGTATGTAGCGACCTTGATGGACTGGCGCAGCGGCATGGCCATCTGGCTCACCTCCGGGGGAGCAGCAAGGAACGGTGCCATTCGAAGAATGCGGGAAGAATGGATCGAAGGACGCGGAAAGCCGATATTCCACCGCGCACCGTGCCGATCCGGACGAGCTCGTGCTCTGGAGCGTCCACGACCACCCGCACGGCCGCAACCGGGCGCGCGCCCGTCAGGACGGCGCTCAGGAGCGTGGCCGCGGACTCCATGTCGACGGCGATCGCGCCGGTCGCGAGCAGGGAGGCGCGTTCGGGACCGCGGACGACGTGGTCCGAGCCGGTCAGCGGCCCGGTGTGGACGGTGCGCCCGGGCACGGCGCGCGCGAGTTCCTTGACCAGCCGGTCCGTGCCGACGCCGGCGACGGTCCCGCGCGGGTCGCGGGTCTCCTCGGCGACGACCAGGTCACCGGGGTGCATGCCGGGGGCGAGCCCGGCGCAGAAGCCCGTGGCCAGCACTGCGGCCTCGCCGAGCGCCGGGTCGGCCAGGACCCGGGTGACCGAGCGCTCGGCCGCCTTCGGGCCCATGCCCGTGCGCAGGACGGTGACCGGCCCGCCCGCGCCGCCGCGGTCACCGGTGCGCAGGGCGAGGTGTTCGATGCCGAGCGCGCAGGCGATCAGCAGCGGGGACGGGCCGGGCTGTCGGTTCATCAGCTGCCCTTCGCCTCGGCGGCGGACGTCTCGGTGGAGGGCTGCTCGACGAGGGCGGGGGCCTGTGCCGCGCGCGGCCTCTTGGCGAAGGGATCCCCGTGTACGTACCGGCCGAGGGCGGTGAGCGGGAACACCTGACGGTAGAGGTGGTAGTTGATGGAGAAGTCCCAGGGGAAGCCGGTGCCGGTGAAGTACGGCTCGTCCCAGGAGCCGTCCTCCCGCTGGGTGGCGGCGAGCCACTCGATGCCACGTTCGACGGCCTTGGACTCCCGCTCCCCCGCCGCCAGCAGGGCCATCAGCGCCCAGGCCGTCTGCGAGGCGGTCGAGGCACCCCGGCCGCTCCACTCCCTGACGTGACGGTAGGAGCGCAGGTCCTCTCCCCAGCCGCCGTCGTCGTTCTGGACGGACTCCAGCCAGGTCACCGCGCGGCGGATCGCGGGGTGCGAGGCGGGGAGTCCGGCGGCGGTCAGGGCGGGGACGACGGAGCCGGTGCCGTAGACGTAGTTGACGCCCCAGCGGCCGAACCACGAGCCGTTCGCCTCCTGTTCGGCGAGCAGCCATTGGATGCCGCGCCGGGTGCGGGGGTCGTGGGTGAGTCCCTCGACGGCGAGCATCTCGACGACGTGCGCGGTGACGTCCGCCGACGGCGGGTCGATGACCTCGCCGAAGTCGCAGAACGGCAGCCGGTTGGGGAAGGGGCTGGTGTTGTCGACGTCGAACGCGCCCCAGGCCCCGTTCCTCGACTGCATGCCGAGGTTCCAGCGCACGCCGCGGCCGACGGCCTTCTCGACCCGCTCCGGGTCGTGGTGGCTGACCCGGCGCAGGGCGAGGACCACCTCGGCGGTGTCGTCGATGTCGGGGTAGTTGTCGTTGTGGAACTCGAACGCCCAGCCGCCCGGAGGGAGTCCGGGCCTCTTCACCGACCAGTCGCCGGGGCGCACGACCTGCTCACCGAGCATCCAGTCCGCGGCCTTCACCAGTTGCGGGTGGTCGGCGGGCACCCCGGCGTCGGCCAGCGCGATGGTGGCCAGGCAGGTGTCCCACACCGGGGACTGGCAGGCCTCGATCATCCGGGCGCCGTCCTCGCGCCACACGGCGAACCGGTCCAGCGACTCCAGTCCCGCGCGCATCACGGGGTGTTCGAGGTCGTAGCCGAGCAGGTACAGCGCGATGACCGAGTACACGGCGGGCGGCTGGATGCCGCCCCAGCAGCCGTCGTTCTCCTGCCGCTCGATGATCCAGCGGGCGGCGGTGTTCATCGCGGCCCGGCGAAGCCGGCGCGGGGCGACCTTGCGGTAGACGTGCAGTGCCTTGTCCAGGCGCTGGAAGACACCGTCCCAGCTGGTCGCCGGAGCCGGGGGTCTCGGCGGGTCGGGGAGGGCGGCGTCGGTGTGCAGTTCGTCGAGCGGGAAGGGCGCGGGACGCACCGGCCGTTTCGCGGATACGATGGTCAGCGGCACGATGGTCTGCCGGGCCCAGCAGCCGAAGTCGTAGATGTTGAGCGGTACCCAGGTGGGGAAATAGATGAGCTCCGGCGGGAGTTCGGGCAGGTCGTCCCACTTCCACCAGCCGAACAGGGCGAGCCAGATCCGGGTGAAGACACGGGAGGCCGCGATGCCGCCCCGGCCCCTGATCCATTCCGACGCCCTGGCCATGTGCGGGGCGTCGGGCGCGTCGCCGGCCAGGCGGAGGGCGACGTAGGCCTCGATGGTGGCGGACAGGTCGCCGGGGCCGCCGTAGAACGTGGCCCAGGTGCCGTCCTCGCGCTGCTCGCCGCGGATGAACAGGGCGGCCGCTCGTGTGGTCTCGTCGTCGCCGATGCCCAGGAACTGACGGAGGAGCAGGTCCTCGGCATCCATCGTGACGTTCGTCTCGAGGTCGCCCTTCCACCACCCTTCGGCGTCCTGCCGGGAGAGCAGGAAGTCCGTGGCGCGCCGGGTGGCGCGGGCGGCGGCTTCTGGTACCCCGGCCGCCGCGGCGGGGATCGTGATGTCGGTGTCGCTGGCCGCGGCTGCGAGGGGCTTCAGGGTGGCCCCGGTGCTTCCGTCGGTCGTCGCTGTCATGGCTTCCCCTTCGTGCAGTGTGCAAGTGGTGCTTCTGCTGTGGGTCCGCCGTCGGCCGGTGCTCGTCTTCCCGCGACACCGGCCGGCGACTACGCGAGGGCTATTCGACCGATAGTGATCATCTCTTTCGTACGACGACGAAGTCCGCGAGCGCCGTGAAACGGTCCCGCACCCGGTCGGGCATGTCGACGGCGTCGAGGGCTTCGATGGCGATGGTGTGCTGACGGCGCGCCTCGTCGGCGGTCCATTCCCGGCCGCCCGCCTCCTCGATGAGGGCGGCACGGGCCGCGAACTCCTCCTCGGAGAAGTTCGCGAAGTCGCTGGTCTTGGCATCGGCGGCGAGGATCTCGCCGAGCCGCTCGGAGGCGGGACCACCCGCCGCGAGGGCGGCCACGACCGGGAGGGACTTCTTGCGCTGGCGCAGGTCGCTCCAGGTCTGCTTGCCGGTGGAGTCCGGGTCGCCCCAGATGCCGAGGAGGTCGTCGACGGCCTGGAAGGCCAGCCCGAGGTGGTAGCCGTACTTCTCCAGGGTGTCGGCGGTGTACTCGTCGGCGCCGCCGAGCACCGCGCCGATGGAGCTGGCGGTGGCGATCAGGGCGCCGGTCTTGTTGCCCTCCATCTCCAGGCACTCCTCGACGCTGACCCGGTCGCGGTGCTCGTAGGAGATGTCCTGTGCCTGACCGTCGATCAGCGACCGGCTGGCCCTGGTCAGCCGACGGGTGGCGCGGCCGGCCTCGACGGTGCCGAGCTCCAGCAGCACTTCGTTGGCCAGGGCGAACAGGGCGTCGCCGACCAGGATGGCCTGGGCGGGACCGTGCACCTTCCAGACGGTGTCGCGGTGGCGGCGCTGTTCGTCGCCGTCCATCAGGTCGTCGTGCAGGAGGGAGAAGTTGTGGACCAGTTCCACGGCCACCGCGCCGGGTACGCCGACCTCGGGCGCGGCACCGGTGACCTCGGCGGAGAGCACCGCGAGCGCGGGACGGACGGCCTTGCCGCCGTCACCGTCCGCGGGGTTGCCCAGGGCGTCGATCCAGCCGAAGTGGTAGGCGGCGACGGTGTCCATGGGAGGTGCCAGGCGGTCGACGGACGCCCGCAGGACCGGCGTGGCCAGGGTCCGGCCGCGCTCCAGAAGCGCGGTCACGTCCACCGTGGTCCTCGGAGCGGCCTTCGGGGCCGGGGGCACAGTGGGCACAGTCATTCCTCCAGTTGCGGTGCCGGGAGTGCGGGCGTCGGTCCCGCGCGGACCGGTCTTCATGCCGCCTCCTCCAGGAAGTCCGGGAGGAGGCCGCGGGACCGGCCCAGGGTGCCGAGGGCGGCGCCCGCCGCTGAGACACCGCTGCGAACCGCACTCTCCATGGTCGCGGGCCACCCGGTGGCGGTCCACGCTCCGGCCAGATAGAGGCCGGGTGCCTTGGTGCGGGCGCCGGGCCGGAGCCGTCCGACGCCGGGGGCGGGAGCGAACGTCGCGGTGCGCTCCCTGGTCACGAAGAAGTCCTTCACCTCGGCGCCCCGGGCGCGGGGCAGCAGCCGTTCCAGTTCGGGCAGGTACCGCTCGCGCAACGCGGCCACGGGCTCGTCGATCTCGTTCTGCGCGGTCGACTGGGACAGCGCCAGGTACTGGCCCTTCTCCAGCCCGGAGGCCTCGGTACGGTCGAACACCCACTGCACCGGAGTGCCGAGAGCCGTCAGGAACGGCGTGGCGAGCACCTTGCGGTCGTAGATCACGTGCACGTTGAGGATCGGCGCGGTGCCGATCTCCAGGAGGTTTCCGGGGGCGTCGAGGGCTCCCGCGGGCAGCAGGTCGTGCGCCTCGCGCTGCGGTACGGCGAGGACGACCGCGTCCGCCTGCAGCGTCTCGTCGGGCACCTGAACGCTCCAGCCGCCGTTCTCGTTCGCACGGACGGAGGTGACGCGTGTACGGACCTCGGTACGGACGCCCGCGGAGTCGAGCTCCTTGCGGGCCAGCCGGTCGTGCAGTTCGCCCAGCGGGACGCGGGCCCAGCCGATGTCGGCCGCGCCCGGGTCGGACAGCAGCCCGGTCTTGAACACCATCGCGGCGAGCCCCAGGGAGGCGTCGCCCGCGACCGCGTTGAGGGTGGCGACCCCGACCAGGTCCCACAGGGCCTCGACGGCGCGCGCCGACTGACCGTGCGCGGTCAGCCAGCTGCCGAAGTCCTGGGCGTCCAGGGCCGGATCGGCGAGGTCGAGCCCCTTGAGCGCGAGCGCGGCACGTCCGACCCTGGCCCGCTCGGCGAGCGACAGGTGCGGGTACGTCGCCAGGCTGCGCCCCAGGTGCAGGGGTACGGGCAGCGCGTCGCGCCGCAGTCTGCCGAGCCGCCGCCCCTCGGGCCGGGCCAGGTCGAGCACGGGCACGTCGAGGCGGTCCTGCACGGGAGCGAGCGCGGTCCCGCCGATACGGTCGAGGAACCAGCGGTAGGCGGTGCAGCAGCGCAGGTACACGTGCTGGCCGTTGTCGACGGTGAGGTCGCCGCGCTGGAAGGAGAAGGCGAGTCCGCCCAGGCGCGGCCGCCCTTCGAGCAGGGTGACGCGCACCCCGGCGTCGGCGAGCGCGAGGGCGGCGGTGACACCGGCGAGGCCGCCGCCGACCACGACGGCGTGTCCGCCGGGGCGGAGAGCGGAGACGTCCGCGAGCTGCCCGCCGTCACGCGTGCCGTTGCCGTCCGTCATGGTGCGCCTTTCCCTGTCCGGTCGCCGCGGTGCTTGAACGGCGTACGGCCGACCGTCTCAGTCAGGGACGCCGACCGCCACCGGAGGGTTGCCCGCCGTTCGTGGCCACAGGCCTCGCCTGGTGCCGGAGTGTCGAGTGTGCCGGGTGTGTCCATCAGGCGCGCCTCCTGACGGCCCGCCGGGTGACGTGCCGGGCGTCCAGCCCGGACAGGCCGCGCACGGCGACGTACGCCTTCTCGCGTCCGGGGAGCGAGACGCGGCCACGCAGCACGGCCTCGGGATCGCGCTCGATACGGTCCAGCAGGCGGCGGTAGATGCCGGCCATGGCGGCCACGCAGGCGCCACTGCGCCGGTCGAGCATGGGCAGCAGCCGGTAGCCCTCGGCGAAGAGGGCGCGGGCCCGTCGTACCTCGAAGTGAACGAGGCCCACGAAGTCGGAGCCCTCGGGCGGCCTCGGCCCGCTGAACCCGGCCGAGCAGCCGAACTTGGCGAGGTCGTCGGCGGGCAGGTAGGTCCGACCGCCCTCGGCGTCCTCGCGGACGTCCCGCAGGATGTTGGTGAGCTGGAGCGCGAGCCCGAGCGTGTCGGCGTACTCGGGCGCGCGCTCGGCGCCGCGCGCCCTCGGTTCCGTGCCGAAGACGCCGAGCGAGAGACGTCCGATGGCGCCCGCCACGCAGCGGCAGTAGACCTTGAGGTCGTCCCAGGTCTCGTAGGTCGCGCCGCGCAGGTCCATCTGGACGCCGTCGATCAGTTCGTCGAGGCCGCCGAGCGGGATCGGGAACTGCCGGGCTGCGTGGGCGAGGGCGACGGCGACCGGGTCGGTGTCGTCCTCGTCGACCTCGCCCTCGTGGATGCGGGCGAGCACGGCCCGGGTCTCCTCGAGCCGGGTGACCTTGACGTCGTCCGCCAGCGCCCCGTCGCCGATGTCGTCGACGCGGCGTGAGAACGCGTACAGCGCCGACATCGCCCGGCGCTTGGGCGCCGGCAGAAGCCGGATGCCGTAGGCGAAGTTGCGGGCCTGCTGTCCGGTGACGGCCTCGCAGTAACTGTAGGCGGCGAGCACCGGTGCCGACGCGTGCTCTGACGACTCCACGGCCTGGATCACCCCTCTCCTCGCAGGGTCACGCCCACCTCGCGCAGCAACTGGACCTTGCCGGGCTTGGGCGGGCCGGGAAGTACGTCGTGACCGGCGGCGGCGATCGCCCGGACGGCCGCCCGCCCACCCGCCACGAACCCCGCGAGCAGCAGACGCAGCCTGCCTTGGACGCTACCCACCAAGGGGGCACCCTCATTCAGCAGGTCGCGGGCGCGCTGGGCCTCGTAGGCGACCAGGGCGCGCACCGAAGCGCTCGCGGTGGGCGCTGCGAGATCCGACTCCTGGACGTGGAAACGTTTCATGTCCTCGGCGGGCAGGTAGATGCGGTCCCGGCTCAGGTCCTCGGCGACGTCCTGGAGGTGCTCGACGATCTGCAGGGCGGTGCAGATCGCGTCGGAGCGGCGGATCCGCTCGGGCGTCGAGGTGCCCGTGACGGCGAGGACGAGGTGACCGACCGGGTTGGCGGACAGCTCGCAGTATGCGAGGAGGTCGTCGTAGGTCTCGTACCGCGCGACCAGCTGGTCCTGGCGGTTGGCGGCGATCAGGCCGAGGAAGGGCCCGGGGGTCAGCGAGCGGCGGCGCACGGTCGGCTGGAGGCGGCGCAGCAGCGGATGGCGGGGAGTGCCGTCGAAGACCCTGCGCAGGTCTTCCTCGAAGGCGTCCAGCATCAGCAGCCGGTCGTCGGCGCGGCCCTCGGGTACGCCGAGGAGGCGGGCGTCGGCGCCGCCGGGGGCCAGATCGCCGTCGCCGATGTCGTCGACGAGGCGGGCGAAGCCGTACACGGCCATCAGGTCGGCGCGCCAGTCGCGGGGCAGGAAGAAGGGCGCCACGGGGAAGTTCTCGTGCGCGGCCTTGGCGAGGGTGCCACGCTCCGGGTCGACGGCCTGTGCCGTGCCGGTCACCGTCATCGCGGGCTGCCCTGGGCGGGGACGGCACACGCTTCGCGGAGGTGGGGAGTTTCCCTAGCCATTGCCGTCACATCTCCCGTTCTACACTGCTGACCCAACACGCACTATTTCGGACACGCCGCCCGACCGCCCTCACGGCAGGCCCGCCTGAGGGTGTCGGGCATTATCGCCCCATGTGCCGCGTTTCGGGACCGGTCCAGCTTACGTTGTACAACTCATGGAGGTTCGCCGGGGTCCTCCGCACATCACAACAACACACCGATTGACCACAAGATTCCTGAGAATCCCCGGAGTTGACGCTTCCTTTGCGGACGCGAGGCCGCACCGGAACGGTTCCGGCACGGCCCCGGCGTGTCGGGCTACTTGGCCGTGAACTTCTCGTACTCCTTGAGCACCTCGTCGGTCGGGCCGTCCATGCGCAGCTCGCCCCGTTCCAGCCACAGCACGCGGTTGCAGGTGTCGCGGATGGACTTGTTGTTGTGGCTGACCAGGAAGACGGTGCCGGCCTCCTTGCGGAGCTCCCGGATGCGCTCCTCGGAGCGTGTCTGGAACTTGCGGTCACCGGTCGCCAGGGCCTCGTCGATCATCAGGACGTCGTGGTCCTTCGCGGCGGCGATGGAGAACCGCAGGCGGGCGGCCATGCCGGAGGAGTAGGTGCGCATCGGCAGGGTGATGAAGTCGCCCTTCTCGTTGATCCCGGAGAAGTCGACGATGTCCTGGTAGCGCGCCTTGATCTGTTCGCGGGACATGCCCATGGCCAGCCCGCCCAGGATGATGTTCCGCTCGCCGGTCAGGTCGTTCATCAGGGCCGCGTTCACTCCGAGCAGGGACGGCTGGCCGTCGGTGTAGACCTTGCCCCGCTCGGCGGGCAGCAGGCCGGCGATGGCCCGCAGCAGGGTCGACTTGCCGGACCCGTTGGAACCGATCAGGCCGATGGCCTCGCCCCGGTAGGCGGTGAAGGAGACGCCGCGCACGGCGTGCACCTTGCGCACGCCCCGCTCCTCACCCCGCTTGATCATCCGGCTCAGGGCCGCGGTCGCGCTGCCCTTGCCGGTCCTGGCGCCGTTGACGCGGTAGACGATGTGCAGTTCGTCCGCGATGACCGTCGGCACCCGCTCGCCCTGCTGCTGCTCAGCCACGGCCGTACCTCTCCTCCGCCTTCCAGAAGTACACGAAACCGCCCACGGCGAGGAGCACGGACCAGCCGAGCGCGACCGCCCACACATGCGGCGGCAGGTTCTCGGAGCCGTAGCCGTCGATCAGCGCGAAGCGGATCAGGTCCATGTAGACGGCGGCCGGGTTCCACTGGAGCACGTCGGCGAGCCAGGCCGGCTTGTCCTCCAGCATGATCGGGATGGAGAACATGACGCCCGACGCGTACATCCAGGTCCGCATGATGAACGGCATCAGCTGGGCCAGGTCCGGTGTCTTCGCCCCCATCCGCGCCACGATGAGCGCCAGGCCCATGTTGAAGAGGAACTGCAGGGCCAGCGCCGGGACGACCAGCAGCCAGGAGAGGGAGGGGTAGCTGCCGAAGCCCACCACCACCGCGAACAGGACGATCATCGAGGCCAGCAGCTGCTGGAGCTGCTGCAGCGCGAACGAGATCGGCAGCGAGGCGCGCGGGAAGTGCAGCGCCCGCACCAGGCCGAGGTTGCCGGCGATGGCGCGCACGCCCGCCATCGCCGAGGACTGGGTGAAGGTGAAGACGAAGACACCCGTCACCAGGAACGGAATGTAGACGTCCTTCTCCATCCCGCGGCCCGCGTTGAGGATCAGGCCGAAGATCAGGAAGTAGACGAGCGCGTTCAGCAGCGGTGTGGCCACCTGCCACAGCTGGCCCAGCTTGGCCTGGCTGTACTGGGCGGTCAGCTTCGCCTGGGAGAAGGCGAGGATGAAGTGCCGTCGCCCCCAGAGCTGACGGACGTACTCCATGAGGGACGGCCGGGCACCGCTCACGGACAGCCCGTACTTGGCGGCGAGCCGGGCCGGTGTGAGGCCCTCGTCGGGCGACACGGGCTTGGTCATGGCGACCGTGCCGTCGTGCGTTGTCTCACTCACTGGTGGGAAACTTTCGTCTTCGGAATGCTCGGCCGCACGGGCCTGGCATGGACCTGTTGACCCGGGACGGGCCGGGACGCTCTCGGACACGAGCTTGTCAGATCACGGGAGGCCGGCCCAGCCGGGTCAGCCGCCACACCGTACGCCACCTCATGGGCCGGCGAGGACCACAGGGGGTGGCCCAGCCCTCGCGGAAGCCGCCGAACCAGGCCTTCAGGGCCGACCGCGAGGGGCGGCGCAGCAGTGTGAGCAGCATCCACACCCCGAGATAGACCGGGACGAGGAGCGCGGGGAGGTTGCGGCGGGCCAGCCAGACCCGGTTGCGCGCGACCATGCGGTGGTAGACCGCGTGCCGCGAGGGCGCGGTCGTGGGGTGGTTCAGCACCATGTCGGACCGGTAGTCGATCATCCAGCCGGCGTCCAGGGCCCGCCAGGCCAGGTCGGTTTCCTCGTGGGCGTAGAAGAACGCGTCCGGCAGGCCGCCGACCTGTGCGAGGACACGGGTACGGACGGCGTTGGCGCCGCCGAGGAAGGTGGTCACCCGGGAGGAGCGCATCGGGTCCGAGGCGCGCAGCCGCGGGACGTGCCGGCGCTGGGTCTCGCCGGTGTCCGGGTCGGCGATGCGGAAGCTGATGATGCCGAGATCGTCGTCGGCCTCGAACGCCCGGCGGCACAGCTCGGCGGTGTCCGTGCGGGCGAGCAGGCCGTCGTCGTCGAGGAAGAGCAGGATGTCGACGTCGCTGCCGCCCGGGCCGAAGGCCTCGATGCCGACGTTGCGGCCGCCGGGGATGCCCAGGTTCTCGGGCAGCTCGACGGTGCGGACGCCGTCGGGCACCTCCGGGACCGGCGAGCCGTTGCCGACCACGACCACCTCGACCGGGTCGCCGTCCTGCTTGGCCACCGAGTCGAGCAGGGCGCGCAGTTCCTCGGGGCGGTTGCCCATCGTGATGACGACGGCGCCGACCTTCATGGCGCCACTCACTTGAGCCTGCTGGAGGCGAGGATGGACACCAGGTGGAGCAGGGTCTGCAGCAGCGCGATGCCCGCGAGTACGGCGGTGCCGAGGCGGGTGAAGAACAGGTCTCCCCGGCTCGCGTCGACGATCGCGAGGACGAGGATGAGCAGGGACGCCTCGATGCCGAGGATCAGCCGGTGGAACTTGAGCGCCCCGGCGGCCCGGCGGGCCAGCGCCATGCCGGAGGAGCGCGGCTCGGACGCGGACTCCTTGACCGGCTCCTTCCCGGTCTGGTGCCGGGCGACGCCCACCAGGTCGGTCTCGGCCTTGATCAGGATGGCACCGAGCGCGGCCAGGGTGCCGAGGAAGGCCCACAGCCAGTCGATGCGTCCGGTGCCCCAGATGTCGGCGGCCCGCAGGCCGAGGCCGACCAGGACCGCGGCGTCGGTCAGGTAGGCACCGACCCGGTCCAGGTAGACACCGCCGAGCGAGTACTGCTTCTTCCAGCGCGCGACCTCGCCGTCGACGCAGTCCAGCAGCAGGTACAGCTGGACCGCCACGACGCCGAGCACGGCGCCCGTGATCCCCGGCACCAGCAGGGCAGGGGCCGCGAGCACGCCGCAGACGGTCATCAGGTACGTGAGCTGGTTGGGCGTGACCCTGGTGTTCACCAGGTAGCGGTCGATCCGCAGCGAGACCTCACGCATGTAGAGGCGTCCCGCCCAGTGCTCACCGCTGCGCCGGTCCTTGACCCCTGCGGGATGGACGACCGGACGTAGTTCAGCTACCGATGGCCTTGACATAGTCGGCGTACATGTCCTTGATCTGGTCGGTTTCGAGGTCGAGGTGTTCGAGGATCGTGTAGCGGCCGGGCCGGGTCTGCGGCGCGAACTCCACGGCCCGGACGAACTCGTCCGGGGTGAAGCCGATCTCCTCCGGCAGCACGGGCAGCCCGTGCCGGCGCAGTACTCCGGCCATGTGGGCGGATTCCTCATGGGCCCCGCGCAGATGCATCGCGAAGGCCGCACCCAGGCCGCACTGCTCGCCGTGGGCGGCGGCGCGGGTGGGGAAGAGCAGGTCGAGCGCGTGGTTGATCTCGTGGCAGGCACCTGAGGCGGGCCGCGAGTCGCCGGAGACCGACATGGCGATGCCGGTCAGGACCAGGCCTTCGGCGAGTACCTGGAGGAAGTCGTTGTCACCGACGCCGCCCGGGTGCCGGAGCACGGCCTCGCCCGCCTGGCGGGCCATCGCGGCGGCCAGGCCGTCGATCCGCTCGCCCTTGACCCGGTTGGCCAGCTCCCAGTCCGCGATCGCGGAGACGTTGGAGACGGCGTCGCCGATGCCGGCGCGCACGTACCGCACCGGGGCCTCGCGGATGACGTCCAGGTCGATGACGACGGCGATGGGGTTCGGGACTCCGTAGGAGCCGCGGCCCGCGTCGTTGTCGAGGGTGGCGACCGGTGAGCAGAGCCCGTCGTGCGCGAGGTTCGTGGGTACGGCGACCAGCGGGAGGCCGATGCGTGCCGCGGCAAACTTGGCACAGTCGATGATCTTGCCGCCGCCGAGGCCGACGACCGCGTCGTAGTGGCCGCCCTTCATGGCGCCGGCCAGCTTGATCGCGTCGTCCAGGGTGCCGCCGCCGACCTCGAACCAGTCGGCGCCGGGCAGGGACGGGGCGACGCGCTCGCGCAGCCGGGCGCCCGAGCCGCCGCTGACGGCGACGGCGAGCTTGCCCGAGTGGGAGATGCGCTCGTCGGCGAGCACACACCCCAGGTCGTCGAGGGCACCCGCGCGGATGTCCACGACGACCGGCGACGGGATGAGCCGCGTCAGTACTGGCACGCGATCTCCCTGCCCTTGGCGAGGTCGTCGTGGTTGTCGATCTCGACCCACTTGACGTCGCCGATCGGCGCCACGTCGACCTTGAAGCCGCGGTCGACCAGCTCCTGGTAGCCGTCCTCGTAGTACAGCTGCGGGTCGCGCTCGAAGGTGGTCTTCAGCGCGTCGGCCAGCTCCACGGCGGCCTCGCCCTCGATGAGGGTGACGCCGATGTACTCGCCGGTCGCCTCGGCCGGGTCCATCAGCTTGGTGATGCGCTGGACGCCCTTGTCGGGGTCGACGACGACCTTCATCTCCTCGTCGGCGAGGTTCTTCACCGTGTCGAGGGCGAGGATGATCTTCTTTCCGTCGCCGCGGGCGGCGAGCAGGGTCTTCTCGACGGAGACCGGGTGCACGGTGTCGCCGTTGGCGAGGATCACGCCGTCCTTGAGGGCGTCACGGCCGCACCACAGGGAGTAGGCGTTGTTCCACTCCTCGGCCTTGTCGTTGTCGATGAGGGTGAGCTTGACGCCGTACTTCCGCTCCAGCTCCTCCTTGCGGTCGTACACGGCTTCCTTGCGGTAGCCGACGATGATCCCGACCTCGGTCAGGCCGACCTCGGCGAAGTTGGCCAGCGTCAGGTCCAGCACCGTGATGCTGTCCTCCGCACCCTCCGGGCCGACCGGGACCAGTGCCTTGGGCAGGGTGTCGGTGTAGGGGCGCAGACGGCGTCCGGCGCCGGCCGCCAGCACGAGGCCGATCATGCGGGTTCTCCTTCGTCGTGTACGGCGGGTGCGCCGCCCTTGTGGGCGGCGACCCAGAAGCGGATGCTCTCCACGAGCACCACGAGAGCCACGGCCACGGCGAGGACCGTGAGCGCGAGCTTGAACTGTGTGGCGGTGAGCAGCACGGCCAGCACGGTGATCACCAGCGTGCGGCCCTCGTGCCCACCGATCGTCCGCACCAGCCACTGCGGCGGCGCGCCCGCACCGCCGCGGATGCGGTAGACCGTGTCGTAGTGATGGTAGGCGACCGCGGCCACCAGCCCGAAAGCCGCCGGAAGCGCCCCGTTCACGTCCGCTTTCGCCGCCAGTACCAGGACGGTGCCGTACTCGGCGGCGCGCAGGAGCGGCGGGACCAGCCAGTCGAGGGCGCCCTTGAGGGGGCGGGCGACGGCGAGGGCGGACGTCAGTACGTAGACGATCGCGGCGACGGCCGCCCAGGGGCCGCCGAAGCCGGTGAGCGCGGCCGTCAGGGCGACGGCGAGGCCGCCGAGGAGGGCGACGGCGGGGGCGGTGAAGCCGGGCAGCCGGCGGGCGGTCCGCCCGAGCCCCTTGGCGGCGGCCTCGGCGAGCGGGCCAAAGTCCGCGAGGTCGGCCAGCGCCTTCGCCGCCCGGTCGGTCCGCGCGGCCTTGCGGGTCAGCGAGCGCAGGACGCGGCCCGCGGTGGTGTACGTCGCGGAGAACGCGCAGCCGATCAGCAGCGCGTAGAAGGTGATCCGGGGCGTGGTGACGGCGGTCAGGACGGCGATCATGGCCCAGCGTTCGCCGATGGGCAGGACGATCATGCGTCGGACCCAGACCGTCCAGCCGACGCTGTCGAGCCTGTCGGAGAGGGCGGCGGTGGGGCTGGCCAGCGACGATTTACCGAGCGCGGCGGCGTCGTGGTTGGCCTCGTTGAAGGAGAAGTCCACCACGTGCCGGCAGGTCTGGAGGACCATCGCGCCGAGGGCCAGGGCCCATACGTCGTCGCCGCCGCGGGCGGCTCCGAGGGCGAGGCCCGCGTAGTAGGCGTACTCCTTGGCGCGGTCGAAGGTGGCGTCCAGCCAGGCGCCGAGCGTGGAGTACTGCAGGGAGTAGCGGGCGAGCTGCCCGTCGGTGCAGTCGAGGACGAAGGAGGCGATGAGCAGGACGCCGGCGGCGACGAAGCCGCCGCGGGTGCCGGTGGCCGCGCAGCCCGCCGCTATGAGCGCGGTGATGAGCGAGGCGGTGGTGACCTGGTTGGGGGTCAGTCCGCGTCGCGCGCACCAGCGGGCGATGTAGCGGGAGTAGGGGCTGATGAAGAAGGTGGTGACGAAGCCGTCGCGGGCCTTGACCGCCGACTTCAGGCGTACGGCCTCGTCGTCGACACCGGCGACGGCCTGCCGTGCCTCGTTGCGGGCCTGCGGGTCGGCGGGGACGGCGGCGACCAGACTGCCGAGCTCCGGCCGGTGCACGTCGGCGCCGTCGGCGTCGAGGGCGGCGGTCATCCGGTCGGCGAGGCTGTCGGCCTCCCCCACGCCCGGCTCCGCCCGCGCGGGGCAGCTCCCGTCCGCGCCGCCGCCCGCGGAGTTCTCGCGGGCCATCGCGCGGGTCAGGGCCTGGCGGGCTTCCGGCTGCGCGGTCACGGCACCCGGGATCGCGGCGAGCGGAAAGCGGGGGTCGGTGAGGCCGAGGCGCAGGGCGTGCAGGTGACCGACGAAGCGGGCGTCGACCACGGCGACCCGCTCACCGCCTGGCACCCGGGCCAGCAGCGTCTCGGTGTCGGCGGCGCCGGAGGCGAGACGCACGTCGAAACCGAGGGACCGCAGTTCGCTCTCGATCGACGAACCGGGGACCGGCTGACCGGTGAGGATGGCGGTCGACAACCGAACTCACTCCCTGGGTGCGACGCCTGGGCGCCGGGCCTGTGCATGGTGGGGCGCCCGTGCCTGCGGCACCCGGGCGGCATGTCGGCAGAGGCTATCGGATGCCTGGAACGCCGTGTTCACCGCCCGTTTCACGGTCGGTCGGCGCCGCGTGCACCCGCCTTTGCCGCGATCATCATCGTGGATTCGGGGCCCGCCCCACAAACCGCGCCCCCAGACCGGGCATCGCGGACATCGCACAGTGTCGGCGGGCGTTCGCGGACGGTCAGGGCCGTTCTCCTTCCGGCCGTTCGCCGTCCTTGCCGGAGCCGGCCGCCCCGGGCCCTCGCGGCGCTCTGACCTGCGTAACGTTTTCGCAGGTCAGGGCACATGACAACGGTGTTCAGTGCCGCGTTGCCGGATACCCCCTACCCGTAGTTCACTGTGTTCCGAACGCGGACGCCGACGCACAGAGAGGCTGCTTCCCATGGGGGCTGGGCACGATCACGGGCATGCGCACGGGGCGCACGCCGGCGGGACGGCGACGGCCGCGTACCGCGGCAGGCTGCGGGTCGCGCTGGCGATCACGCTCATCGTCATGGTCGTGGAGATCATCGGCGGCGTGCTCGCCGACTCGCTGGCGCTGATCGCCGACGCCGCGCACATGGCGACGGACGCCCTGGGGCTCGGCATGGCGCTGCTGGCCGTTCACTTCGCGAGCCGGCCGCCGAGCGACCGGCGCACGTTCGGATTCGCCCGCGCCGAGATCCTCGCCGCCCTCGCCAACTGTCTGCTGCTGCTCGGGGTCGGCGGTTACGTCCTGTACGAGGCGATCGAGCGGTTCGTCACACCCGCCGGCACCGCGGGCGGACTGACCGTCGTCTTCGGCGCGATCGGCCTGGTGGCGAACATGGTGTCGCTGACGCTGTTGATGCGGGGCCAGAAGGAGAGCCTGAACGTACGGGGCGCCTTCCTGGAGGTGGCGGCGGACGCCCTGGGCTCCCTGGCGGTGATCGTCTCGGCGCTGGTGATCCTGGCCACCGGCTGGCAGCCGGCCGACCCCATCGCGTCACTGGTCATCGGTCTGATGATCGTGCCGCGCACCTGGCGGCTGCTGCGCGAGACCCTGGACGTACTGCTGGAGGCGGCGCCCAAGGGCGTGGACATCGCCGAGGTGCGCGCCCACATCCTCGCTCTGGACGGGGTCGAGGACGTCCACGACCTGCACGCCTGGACGATCACCTCGGGTATGCCGGTGCTGTCGGCGCACGTGGTGGTGAGCGGCGAGGCGCTGAGCACGATCGGCCACGAGAAGATGCTGCACGAGCTGCAGGGCTGCCTCGGCGACCACTTCGACGTGGAGCACTGCACCTTCCAGCTGGAGCCCGGCGGCCACGCGGAGCACGAGGCGCGGTTGTGCCACTGAGGCGCGGTGTCACCGGAGAGTCCCGGCACAGGCGCGTACGTAGCGGGAGCGCGCCGCGGAGTGCGAGCCGTCCGCCGCGCGACCGCATCCGTCCCCCGCGGCACTTCTTCCGGTCACGCCGCGGACGGTTCCCGGTCCTCGGCGCCGGGCACGATGATCATTTGGACCCCTCCTCGGCGTCCGACCGGTGACGACCGCCGTCCCCGCCCGCGTGCGGGACATGCGCGCGCGCCGGGGAGTGCCGAGAGTGCCTGATTCGTACGGCACACTTGGGGCGCGAGGACCGATGCGAAGGATGGGTATGCCGATCACTCCTGCCACCGCGACGCACAGTTCGTCGAACGGCGCCGCAGACGCGATTTTGCTGGAACTGGTCGACGAGAACGGCGTGACGCTCGGCACCGCGGAGAAGCTCGCCGCGCACCAGCCTCCGGGGCAGCTGCACCGCGCCTTCTCCGTGTTCCTCTTCGACGAGCGGGGCCGGCTGCTGCTCCAGCAGCGGGCGCTGGGCAAGTACCACTCCCCCGGCGTGTGGTCCAACACCTGCTGCGGTCACCCCTACCCGGGCGAGGCCCCCTTCGCGGCCGCGGCCCGGCGGACGTACGAGGAGCTGGGCGTCTCCCCGTCGCTGCTCGCCGAGGCGGGCACGGTGCGCTACAACCACCCGGACCCGGCCTCCGGGCTGGTCGAGCAGGAGTACAACCACCTGTTCGTCGGCCTGGTGCAGGCAGCGCCGCGGCCCGACCCGGAGGAAGTGGCCGAGACGGCCTTCGTGTCCCCGGCCGAGCTGACCGAACGGCACGGCAAGGACACCTTCTCGGCGTGGTTCATGACGGTGCTGGACGCGGCCCGGCCCGCCGTCCGCGAGTTGACCGGCCCGTCCGCCGGATGGTGAGCGGTCCTGCCGCAGGGCGTGCTCGTACGTCCTACCGCGAGGCGTGCTTGAGCGGCAGGGCGACCCAGATCACCTTGCCGCCGCTCGCCGTGTGAGCCACGTCGCAGGACCCGCCCGCCTCCCGGGTGATCTCCCGGACCAGGAGCAGCCCGCGCCCGCCCGTCCGTCCGTGGTCCGCCTCCAGGGCGGTCGGGCGGTAGGGGTGGCTGTCCTCCACGGAGACCCGCACCCACTCGGGCCCGACGGCGACCTCCACGGCGAGCACCGGCGACAGCACCGCCGCGTGCCGGACGGCGTTCGTGACCAGCTCCGAAACGATCAGGAGCAGGCCCTCGGTCACGTCGTCGGAGACCGGCACGCCCTGGCGCACCAGCAGGTCCCGCACGGCGTGCCGCGCCTGCGGGACCGACGCGTCCACGGCGGGGGCGGTGAACCGCCAGACGCCCTCGTACGGAAGCGGCTGCGCGGGCCCGGTCTCGTCCATCGTCCGGTCGCCACCCTCGGGCTCGATTGTCACCACACCCTGAGTGTTGGTAACGCGTCGCTCCACCTTGGAGAACTGAACACAAGTCGGCAGATATCGAACGGTTCTGATCGTTGGCGTATGACGCGGTCAGTTGTGGGACCGTTCCTGTCCCCCCGGCGCCGTCCGCGCGAACCCGATGGGTCGGTGGATAACATCCGGCGCATGGAGCCGCAACTGCTGCACCGGGTCGCCGACTCGGTCGCCACCGTCGTCGTCCACCACCCGGCCAAGCGCAACGCCATGACGACCGCGATGTGGCGGGCGCTGCCCGAGCTGCTCGACGCCCTGGCGGCGGATCCGACGGTGCGGGCGCTGGTGCTCACCGGTGAGGGAGCCACGTTCTGCGCCGGGGCCGACATCTCGACCCTGCGAGGGTCGGCTCAGGAGGCGCAGGAACTCGCCGTACGCGCCGAGGAGGCGCTCGCGGCCTTCCCCAAGCCGACGCTGGCGGCGATCCGCGGTCACTGCGTCGGCGGCGGGGCTCAGTTGGCGGCTGCCTGCGACCTGCGGTTCGCCGAGGAGTCGGCACTGTTCGGGGTGACCCCGGCCAAGCTGGGGGTCGTGTATCCGGCGTCCTCGACCCGGCGGCTGGTGGCGCTGACGGGACCCGCCACGGCGAAGTACCTGCTGTTCAGCGGGGAGTTGATCGACGCCGAACGGGCGCTGCGCACCGGCCTGGTCGACGAGGTGCTGCCCGGGGGCGGACTCGGCGAGCGGGTAGCGGAGTTCACCCGGGTACTGGCCTCCCGCTCGCAGCTGACGCAGGCCGCGGCGAAGGAGTTCGCGAACGGGCACGCGGACCGGGACGCGTACTGGACCGCGCAGGCACGCGGCAGCGGCGACACCGCGGAGGGGGTCGCCGCCTTCCTGGAGCGCAGGCAGCCGCGTTTCGGCTGGAGCGTGCCGGGGAGCGCGCCTACCTCGGGATGAACCGGTTCCTGTCGCGGAACTCCTGGACCAGATGTGCGGGTGCCTTCTGCGGGGAACCGGCGTCGTAGGGCGGCTGCGGGTCGTACTCCAGCAGCAGCTGGACCGCCTGGGCGTGCTCGTCGCCGGCGATCCGGCCGACCAGGGTGAGGCCCATGTCGAGGCCGGAGGAGACGCCGGCCGCGGTGACGTACTTGCCGTCGGTCACCACCCGCTGACCGGTCGGCTCGACGCCGAACCGCTTCAGAAGTTCCAGGGCCAGCCAGTGCGAGGTCGCACGGCGGCCGTCCAGCAGCCCCGCGGCGGCGAGCAGCAGGGAGCCGGAGCAGACCGACGTGGTCCAGGTGCTGGTCGCGTCGGCGGCGCGCAGCCAGTCCAGCAGCTTCTCGTTGTCCATCTGGGCGTCCTGGCCGGGCCCGCCCGGCACGACGACGACATCCGGGCTCGGTACGTCCGCCAGGGTCCGGTCGGCGGTCAGCGCCAGGCTCCCCGTGTCGTTGCGGACAGGGCCGGTCCGCTCGGCGACGAAAACGGTCTCCGCGTCCGGGATGCGGCTCAGGGTCTCGTACGGGCCCACTGCGTCCAGGGAGGTGAAGCGGTCGAAGAGGACGATGGCTGTCTGCACGTTCTTCCTTTCGGGGTGCTCGGCGAGCGGGGACGCGCCTCAGTGGACGGGCGCGGGACGGAAACGGCGGCGGTACTCGGCCGGTGAGGTTCCGAGGGCCTTGGCGAAGGCGCGGCGCATGGCCTCCGGGGTGCCGTAGCCGCTGGCGCGGGAGACCTCCTCGACGCCGTCGCCGGTCTCCTCCAGCAGCCGGCGGGCGTGTTCCAGACGCACCCGGTCGACATATCGGCCCGGTGTCGTGCCGGTCTCGGCCTGGAAGGCCCGGGCGAAGTGGCGCGGCGAGAAGCCGACGCGGGCGGCCAGGGACTCGACACTCAGATCGGCGCCCGGGTGCTCGGTGACCCACTGCTGGAGCTCACGCAGTGGCTCCCGCCGTGCGGTCTGGGCGGCGAGCTGGACGCTGAACTGTGCCTGGTTCCCGGGCCGGCGCAGGAACACCACCAGGTTGCGGGCGACGGTCAGGGCGGCGTCCCGGTCCAGGTCCTCCTCCACCAGGGCGAGGGCGAGATCGATGCCGGAGGTGACGCCGGCGGACGTGGCGACGTGGCCGTCGCGGATGTAGATCGGGTCGGGATCGACGTCGACGGCCGGGTGGTCGCGGGCGAGCCGGTCGCAGTAGGCCCAGTGGGTAGTGGCGCGGCGGCCGTCCAGCAGTCCCGCCCTGGCGAGCAGGATCGCCCCCGTGCAGACGGACACCAGGCGCCGGGCACGCGGCCCGTGCCCGCGCAGCCACTCGACGAGGCGCGGGTCGGGATTCCGGGTGCCCGTCCCGCCGGGCACGATCAGGGTGTCCGGGCCGGACACGTCGGTGAGCGCCTGGTCCGGTACGACGGTCAGACCGCTGGACGTGCGCACGGGTGCTCCGTCCAGCGAGGCCGTACGGACGCGGTACGTCCCCGGCGTGTGCTTCTCGGCGCCCGTGAAGACCTCCACGGGACCGGTGACATCGAGGCTCTGAACGTCGTCGAAGAGGACGACGAGGACGGTTCGCTGGGCCATGCCCTCGATTCTTCGCCCCACCCCCGATGGCCGCAATGACACGTTCCCCACCTTTCCTGCCACGCACCGTGTGCGCCCGCCCGGCGGCCGCCGGAAGGAGGTCCGGTGACATCTGGAGGACGTACTGAGCGGTTGGTAACGTGCGGGGCATGACCACTGCCGCCATCGACGCCCGCGCCGGCCGCCGCTGCCACAACGCGCTCAACTCGCTGCACTCGACGCACTACTTCTCGCCCGACCTGGGCCGGGAACTGGGCCGCCTCGGGGTCACCGACCCCCGGGCCGTCAACTTCGCGGTGCGCGCCGCCGCGCTGGGACCGGTCGGTGCCGGCGCCGTCACGGCGACGTTCTACAACTACAAGCACGACCTGGTCGCCCGGCACGTGCCCGCGGTGTGGGAGACCGCCGCTCCGGAACAGGTCCTGGCGGCACGCGCGCGTGCCGTCGACGCGACGCTGCGCCGCCTGCTCGGCGAGCAGACCCTGACGTCCGCGGAGATGTCGGAGGCGGCCGGGCTGGCGCTGCGCGCCGCCGAGGGCTGTTCCCGCGGCGCCCGCCCGCTGTACTCCGCCCACGCGGACCTGCCCGTGCCCGACGCCCCGCACATGGCGTTCTGGCACGCGGCGACCCTGCTGCGCGAGCACCGGGGGGACGGCCACCTCACCGCCCTGACGGCCGCGGGCCTCGACGGTCTTCAGGCACTGGTCACGCACACCGCGACCGGCAAGGGCATGACCCCGAAGTGGATCTTCACCACGCGGGGCTGGAACCGGGAGGAGTGGGACGCCGCGTCGTGCCGGCTGCGCGACCGTGGGCTGATCGACGACGCCGGAGAGCTGACCGAGCGGGGCGTGGCGCTGCGCGACGGGATCGAACGGGAGACGGACCGGCTGGACGCGGCCCCCTACGCGCACCTGGGGCCGGACGGCGTGGCCCGTCTGACGGAACTCGCAACGGCCTTCGCACGCACGGCACTCGGCGCGGGGGCCTTCCCCGCGGACCTTCTCGGCAAGCGCTGAGCGGGTTTTGGCCCGCCGGCGAGGCATGTCCGGCCGATCCGGAGGTACCCGTAGGTCTCCCGGCCGCAGCGGCCGGGAGAGGAAAGGGGCTCTTCGTGTTCCGTGCCATCGCAGACGTACTGCGCCAGATCGGTGGCGCCATCGCCACCGTGGTGACGCTTCCCTTCCGGGCACTGGCCCGGCTCTTCGGCGGTGCCTCGTCCTCCGCCCGCGGCCGCAGGGTCTGAGCCCGGCTCCGGTACCGGCCGGTCCCGACGGGCCCGGGTGGCGCCCTGATCCCCGATTGTCGGCGCCACCTGCCACAATTGCCGCGCAACCTCTGTGAGAAGGCGGTACCGGATCGTGACGACACCCGGGTCCAGCGCGTCCATCGACGTGAGGTCCATCGAAGGCAGGATCGCCGAGGAACTCGGCGTACGGGAGCGGCAGGTGAAGGCCGCGGTGGAGCTGCTCGACGGCGGCTCGACGGTGCCCTTCATCGCCCGCTACCGCAAGGAAGCGACCGAGATGCTCGACGACGCGCAGCTGCGCACGCTCGAGGAGCGGCTGCGCTATCTGCGGGAGCTGGAGGAGCGGCGTACGGCGATCCTCGAATCGGTCCGCGAGCAGGGCAAGCTCACCGAGGAGCTCGAGGCGCGCATCCGCGCGGCCGGGACCAAGGCGCGCCTGGAGGACATCTACCTGCCGTTCAAGCCCAAGCGGCGTACGAAGGCGCAGATCGCACGGGAGGCCGGCCTCGAACCGCTGGCCGACGGGCTGCTCGCCGACGCGTCCGTGGAGCCGCTCGCCGCGGCCGCCGCGTTCGTCGACGCGGGCAAGGGCGTGGCGGACCCCCAGGCCGCCCTCGACGGGGCGCGGTCGATCCTCACGGAGAAGTTCTCGGAGGACGCCGACCTGATCGGCGAGCTGCGCGAGCGGATGTGGGGACGCGGGCGGCTCGCCGCCAAGGTGAAGGACGGCAAGGAGGAGGCCGGGGCCAAGTTCGCCGACTACTTCGACTTCGCCGAGCCGTTCACCGACCTGCCCTCGCACCGGATTCTCGCGATGCTGCGCGGCGAGAAGGAGGATGTCCTCGACCTCGTCCTGGAGCCCGAGGAGGCCACCGACGGGCCGTCGTCGTACGAGGGGATCGTCGCGAGCCGCTTCGGGATCGCCGACCGCGGCCGGCCTGCGGACAAGTGGCTGACGGACACGGTCCGCTGGGCCTGGCGCACCCGCATCCTGGTGCACCTCGGCATCGACATGAGGCTGCGGCTGCGCACGGCCGCCGAGGACGAGGCGGTGAACGTCTTCGCCGCCAACCTGCGCGACCTGCTGCTGGCCGCCCCCGCGGGCACGCGGGCGACGCTCGGTCTGGACCCGGGCTTCCGTACGGGCGTGAAGGTCGCCGTGGTCGACGCGACCGGCAAGGTCGTGGCCACGGACGTGATCCACCCGCACGTCCCGGCCAACCGGTGGGACGAGGCGATCGCCAAGCTGGCGCGGCTGGCCAAGGAGCACGCGGTCGAACTGATCGCCATCGGCAACGGCACGGCGTCCCGCGAGACCGACAGACTCGCCGGGGATCTCATCACCCGGCACCCGGAGCTGAACCTCACCAAGGTGATGGTGTCCGAGGCGGGTGCCTCCGTGTACTCGGCCTCCGCCTTCGCCTCCCAGGAACTGCCGGACATGGACGTCTCGCTGCGCGGCGCGGTGTCGATCGCACGGCGGTTGCAGGACCCGCTGGCCGAGCTGGTGAAGATCGACCCCAAGTCGATCGGTGTCGGCCAGTACCAGCACGACCTGTCCGAGGTGAAGCTGTCGCGCTCGCTGGACGCGGTGGTCGAAGACTGTGTCAACGGCGTGGGCGTGGACGTCAACACGGCGTCCGCGCCGCTGCTCGCCCGCGTGTCCGGCATCACCTCCGGGCTCGCCGAGAACATCGTCGCCCACCGGGACTCGAACGGGCCGTTCACCTCGCGGACCGAGCTGAAGAAGGTGTCACGGCTCGGGCCCAAGGCGTACGAGCAGTGCGCGGGCTTCCTGCGGATCCGCGGCGGCACCGACCCGCTGGACGCGTCCAGCGTGCACCCCGAGGCGTACCCGGTGGTGCGCCGGATGGTGAAGGCCGTCGGGCAGGAGGTGGCCGGCCTCATCGGCAACACCTCCGTGCTGCGGTCGCTGCGGCCGGCGGAGTTCGTGAACGAGACGTTCGGTCTGCCGACGGTCACCGACATCCTGAGGGAGCTCGAGAAGCCCGGTCGCGACCCGCGGCCCGCGTTCAGGACGGCCACCTTCAAGGAGGGCGTCGAGAAGATCTCCGACCTGTCCTCCGGGATGGTGCTGGAGGGTGTCGTGACGAATGTCGCGGCCTTCGGGGCGTTCGTGGACGTCGGTGTGCACCAGGACGGGCTGGTGCATGTGTCGGCCATGTCCAAGACGTTCGTGAAGGATCCGCGGGACGTGGTGAAGCCCGGGGACATCGTGAAGGTGAAGGTGATGGAAGTCGACATTCCGCGGAAGCGGATCTCGTTGACGTTGCGGCTGGACGACGAGGCCGCTCCGCAGGGTACGCAGGGGGAGCAGAAGCGAGAGCGTGGAGGGAAGCCGCCGAGGCAGCGGCAGCAGCGGCAGGCCTCCGGCGGTGGTGCCGGTGGCGGTGGCGGTGGCGGTGGCGGCAAGGGGCGGTCGTCGGCGCCTGCTCCGTCCAACGGGGCGATGGCCGACGCGTTGCGGCGGGCCGGGCTGGCGTAGCCGCCCGGCGGAGGCGGAGGGGGGCGGGTGCGCGGACCGGCTGGTGCCGGATGCCTCACCCCCCACTCTCGGCTTCGCTCGAACGGGAGGCGCCCCCACCGCCCACCCGTGCCGCCCAGGGGGTACCCCCCAGGCCGTTCAGGCATGGGGGAGGCACGACTCCCGCAGCTGTGGGGGCACGCAGCTGTCCGCGGCTAAGCCGTCGTTTCCGTCACCTTGCCGTCCGTTACCTCCAGGCGGCGGGTCACGTGCACCGCGTCCAGCATTCGCCTGTCGTGGGTGATCAGCAGGAGTGTGCCCTCGTAGGAGTCCAGAGCCGATTCCAGTTGTTCGATGGCCGGCAGGTCGAGGTGGTTGGTCGGCTCGTCCAGGACCAGGAGGTTGACGCCCGATCCCTGGAGGAGGGCCAGGGCCGCCCTCGTTCGTTCGCCCGGGGAGAGGGTCGACGCCGGGCGCACCACGTGCTCCGCCTTGAGTCCGAACTTGGCCAGGAGGGTGCGGACATCGGCCGGTTCGGTGTCGGGGGTCGCCGTACGGAAGGCGTCGAGCAGGGACTCGGGGCCGTAGAACAGCTTGCGGGCCTGGTCGACCTCGCCGAGCAGGACGCCGGAGCCGAGCGCCGCGTGTCCGGCGTCGAGCGGGACACGGCCCAGGAGCGCGGCGAGCAGCGTGGACTTGCCCGCGCCGTTCGCTCCCGTCACCGCCACCCGGTCCGCCCAGTCGATCTGCAGGGAGACCGGGCCGAGGACGAAGTCGCCGCGTCGGACCTCGGCGTCGCGCAGGGTGGCGACCACCGCGCCGGAACGGGGCGCCGAGGCGATCTCCATGCGCAGGTCCCACTCCTTGCGGGGTTCCTCGACGACGTCCAGGCGTTCGATCATGCGCTGGGTCTGGCGGGCCTTGGCGGCCTGCTTCTCGCTGGCCTCGCTGCGGAACTTGCGGCCGACCTTGTCGTTGTCGTTGCCCGCCTTGCGCCGGGCGTTCTTGACGCCCTTGTCCATCCAGGAGCGCTGCATCTGGGCCCGGTCCTGGAGGGATGCCCGCTTGTCGGCGTACTCCTCGTACTCGTCGCGGGCGTGCCGGCGGGCCACCTCACGTTCTTCCAGGTAGGCCTCGTAGCCGCCGCCGTAGAGGTTGATCTGCCGCTGGGCGAGGTCGAGTTCGAGGACCTTGGTGACGGTGCGGGTGAGGAACTCGCGGTCGTGGCTGACGACGACGGTGCCGGCGCGCAGGCCGGTGACGAAGCGTTCGAGGCGTTCCAGGCCGTCCAGGTCCAGGTCGTTGGTCGGCTCGTCGAGCAGGAAGACGTCGTAGCGGGAGAGGAGGAAGGAGGCGAGGCCGGCCCGTGCGGCCTGGCCGCCGGACAGGGACGTCATCGGCTGGTCGAGGTCGACGGTCAGGCCGAGCGCGTCGGCGGTCTCCGCCGCGCGGTCGTCGAGGTCGGCGCCGCCGAGGGCCAGCCAGCGCTCCAGGCTGGTCGCGTAGGCGTCGTCGGCGCCAGGGGTGCCGTCGACCAGTGCCTGGGTGGCGTCGTCCATGGCCCGCTGGGCCTCGGTGACGCCGGTGCGGCGGGCCAGGAACGCCCTGACGGTCTCGCCGGGGCGGCGCTCCGGCTCCTGCGGGAGGTGGCCGACGGCGGCGGTGGGCGGGGACAGGCGCAGTTCGCCCTGTTCCGGGGTGGTCAGTCCGGCGAGCAGCCGCAGGAGGGTGGACTTGCCCGCGCCGTTGGCTCCGACGAGTCCGATCACGTCGCCGGGCGCGACGACGAGGTCGAGCCCGGTGAACAGGGAGCGGTCGCCGTGGCCGGCGGCGAGGTTCTTGGCGACGAGGGTGGCAGTCATCAGACCGTCGATCCTAACGGCGGCCGGCGGCCCGCTCAGCCGGGTTTCCCGTGCGCCACCGCGGCCACCAGCACGCTTTGGGGGGTCCGCGCCACCACGAAGGACTCCCCCTTCACCGCCCTGGCGTCCAGGTCGACGCGGTGGGCGCCCGGTCCGAGTACGCCGTCGAAGACCTCATGGGTGTGGGTGCGGTGCAGGCGGTCCAGGCGGTAGACGGTGAGCCGTACCCGGCAGGGTGAGGTGACCTCGACGTCCGCGGCGGCGCCGGTCGCCGTCAGACGGGTCAGCCGGCGCCGCTCGGCCGGGCCGCGGTCCAGGGCGTGCTCGATCTGGGCGACGAGCAGCGGGACGATCGGGGCGAGGCCGTCGACTTGGGCCACGTCCACCCCGGCGTCCGCGAAGGCACGGCGTGCGGCCGTCCGCGCCTCCTCGGGGACCGCGCGGCCGAAGGCGACGGCGCCGTAGGCCCGCAGTTCGGCGGCCGGCACGTCACCGGCGTCATGGGTGATGTCGGCGCCGATCCCGATGGTGCGCAGCGCGGCGGCGAGCTTGGCCAGCAGGGCGACACGGGCGCCGATCAGCAGGACCCGGCGGCGGATGTGCGCGGAGCCGTCGAGGAGGGCGGCGAGGGCCGCGCGGTACTCGGCGCCGGGGAAGCGGTACGGGCCGATGCCGTGGTAGCCGTTGAACTCGAGGTCGGCGTGGTCGCCGGTCTGCCAGGCGAAATCCCGCCAGACGAAGTCGTCACCGTCCCGCAGGATCACGGCGGTCACCGCGCCGCAGGCCAGGTCCTCGCACTCGGGGCAGCCGTAGATGACGTACCGGCCGCCGGGCAGGGGCGCGTCGCTCTCCAGGAGCAGGCTGCGGACCTGCGCGGTGAAGATCGCGGGCGGCACGTCGGAGGCGAGCGGGGAGACGGCGTCCAGATCGGAGAGACGGAACAGCAGGGGACGTCCGTCGACGATGAAGTCCACGAAGTCGCGGTGGACCTGGTAGTCACCGTCGGCGAGGACACCCCCGGCGCGCATCGCCGGGGCCAGACCGAAGGTCGCGTACTCGGCAGCCATGGGGGGAGTATTCCCGGGGCGGGACGCTTCGAGCACGGCATGGGGCATTCCGCTAACGTCCCGGTGTGGAAACCGAACTGGATGACGAAGTCGTCGTGGTCGGCGGCGGGGTGGTCGGGCTGACGACGGCCGTCGTTCTCGCCGAGCGGGGCAGGCGGGTGCGGCTGTGGACGCGGGAGCCCGTCGAACGGACCACCTCGGCGGTCGCGGGTGCGCTGTGGTGGCCGTACCGCATCGAGCCGGTCGCGCTGGTGCGTGCGTGGGCGCTGCGCTCCCTGGACGTGTACGAGGAACTGGCGGCGCGGCCCGGGGAGAACGGCGTACGCATGGCCGAAGGGGTGCTGGGCGAGACCGGTCTGGACGAGGTGGACACGTGGGCGGCCGCCCGGCTGCCGGGGCTGCGTACGGCGACCGCGGAGGAGTACGGCGGGTCGGGACTGTGGGCACGGCTGCCGCTCATCGACATGTCGACCCATCTGCCCTGGCTGCGGGAGCGGCTGGTGGCCGCGGGCGGCGTGGTGGAGACGCGCGCGGTGGCCACTCTGGCCGAGGCCGATGCGCCGGTCGTGGTCAACTGCACCGGGCTGGGCGCCCGGCAGCTGGTCCCGGACACGTCCGTGCGTCCGGTGCGCGGGCAACTGGTCGTCGTGGAGAACCCCGGCATCCGGACCTGGATGGTCTCCACCGATCCCGGCTCCGGGGAGATGGCGTACTTCTTCCCGCAGCCCGGCCGGCTGGTCCTGGGCGGCACGGCCGAGGACGACGCCTGGTCGGCCGAGCCGGACCCGGCGGTCGCGGAGGCGATAGTACGGCGGTGCGCGGCGCTGCGGCCCGAGATCGCCGGGGCGAGGGTGCTCGGGCACCTGGTGGGCCTGCGGCCGGCCCGGCACGCGGTACGGCTGGAGCGCGAACCGCTGCCGGACGGGCGGCTGCTGGTGCACAACTACGGCCACGGCGGCGCGGGCGTCACCGTGGCCTGGGGCTGCGCTCGGGAGGCTGCCGACCTCGCCTCCCGCTGACCACGGCCCGCGCGGACCCGCGAAGGGGGAGGGGCCGGCCCGCGGGTGCGTGCCGGCCCCTTCCGCTCCCCCGCCCACCGGCATGCCCGGTTTCGGTCAGTGGTGCTTGCCGATCGGATCGCCCTCGACGTCCGTGCCGGGGCCGGGGCCGATGCGGATCTCGAAGTCGCCCTCGTACTGCTTGTGGCCTTCGATGACGGCCATCTCGACGGCTTCGGCGGCCATCTCACCGCGCACCATGAGGGGGTCGCGTCGCAGGTCGCGCATGAGGGCGACGCACATGAAGATCATCACGATGACGAAGGGCGCCGCCGCGAGGATCGTCAGGTTCTGCAGACCCGTGAGCGCGTCTCCCTCGCCGCTGCCGACGAGGAGCATGATGGCGGCGACCGCTCCGGTCACCACACCCCAGAAGATCACCACCCAGCGGCTGGGTTCGAGCGCGCCCCTCTGCGAGAGGGTGCCCATCACGATGGAGGCCGCGTCGGCCCCCGAGACGAAGAAGATACCGACGAGGATCATCACGAGAAGGCTGGTGACGGTGGCGATCGGGAACTCCTGGAGCACGGCGAAGAGCCGCCCCTCGGGAGTCGTCTCGTCACCGAGCCGGTTCTGCTCCTGGAGCCTCATCGCCGAGCCGCCGAAGATCGCGAACCAGATCAGGCTGACCGTGCTGGGGACGAGGATGACGCCGCCGATGAACTGGCGGATGGTCCGGCCCCGGCTGATGCGGGCGATGAACATACCGACGAAGGGCGTCCAGGAGATCCACCACGCCCAGTAGAAGACGGTCCAGCTGCCCAGCCAGTCAGCGACGCCCTCGCCGCCGCTGATCTCGGTGCGGCCGGCCATCTGGGGCAGGTCGCCGAGGTAGGTGAAGAGCGAGGTCGGCAGCAGGTCGAGAACGAGGATGGTCGGGCCCGCGACGAACACGAACACGACGAGGAGCAGGGCCAGCACCATGTTGGTGTTGGACAGCCACTGGATGCCCTTCTCGACGCCGGAGATGGCGGAGGCCACGAACGCCACGGTCAGCACCGCGATGATGCCGACCAGCAGTCCGGTGCTGACCTTGTCCATCCAGTCGAGCTTCTCGACTCCGGAGCCGATCTGCAGGGCGCCGAGGCCGAGCGAGGCCGCGGAGCCGAAGACCGTCGCGATGATGGCCAGGATGTCGATGACCCGGCCGCTGACACCGTTGGCGTGCTTCTCGCCGATGAGGGGGGTGAACACGGCGCTGATGGTCTGACGGCGGCGCCTGCGGAAGGTGCTGTAGGCGATGCCGAGACCGACCACCGCGTAGATCGCCCACGGATGGAGCGTCCAGTGGAACAGGGTGGTGGCCATGGCCGTCGCCATGCGGTCGCCGGTGTCGGCGGGGCTGGTGCCCGGCGGGGCGGTGTCGAAGTGCGCCAGGGGCTCGCTCACGCCCCAGAACATCAGACCGATGCCCATGCCCGCGCTGAACATCATGGCGACCCAGGACACCGTGCGGAACTCGGGCTTCTCGCCCTCGGCGCCGAGGTGGATGCGGCCGTAGCGGCTGGCCGCGAGCCAGAGGGCGAAGACGACGAACCCGGAGGCGGCCAGCACGAACGCCCAGCCGCCGTTGTGCATCAGGCCGCTGAGCATGGTGCCGGAGGCGTCCTCCAGCGAGTCGGTGCCGGCGGCGCCCCAGATGACGAAGGCCAGGGTCAGGGCGGCCGTGACGCCGAAGACGACGCGGTCGGTCCGGGGTGTGTGCTCCTGCCCCGGCAGGCCCGCTTCCGAACCGGGCAGCGTGCCTCTTTCGTGGTGTTCCTTGTCGCTTGGTCGGTCCTGCGTCACAGGCGGCACCTTTCAAGTCGGTGAGGCTGAAAACAATCCTCCGTTACGCCCTTACCACGTGCGACGCAGAACTCACCTCATCAGCAGCGGGTGTCGGGTTCACCCACCGTCAAGTGGTACGTCGCCCGCTCGTCCAGGAGCAGTGGCACGAGGGCGCGCAGCGGCTGGCGCAGCGGAACGTAGGCGCCCTTCTCCCCGTCCGGACGCGCGTGTACACCGTGCAGGGCCAGTTCGTCCTTCAGGTCCGTGTACTGGGCGGGGGTGAGCCGGTAGCCGCAGGGCGGGTCCCCGATCACCTCGGTGGGCTCGGCCGGGTCGTTGTCCGCACCGCCGAGGTAGACGGGCCCGGAGTCGGCCAGGCCGGACCGGCGGGCGGCCGCGGTGGCCGCCTCGACGCGTCCGCGCCGCTGGTCGGCGTAGCGGAACATGCCGTCCAGAGCCGCGAGCTGGGAGTCCACCCGGCGCCGGTTGTTGAGGGCCTCGTCCTCGCGCTCGGCGTCGGTGAGCGCGTCGACGCGGCTCTCGATGAGCAGGCCGACCGAGTGTTTCACGCCGGACATGTTCCGCAGGATGCGTTCCTGGCCGTCGCCCGCGGTCTGCTTGACCGGGTCGCCGGTGACCGGGTCGGTCCAGATGCCGTAGGTGCCGGCCGAGTAGCCGGCCTGCCCGGCGGCGGGGCGGACGTACGCGCCGGACAGGGCGCGGGCCTCGTCGTGGACCCCGGCGTGGGTGTTGAGGTTGCGGGGCCAGAGGTCGAAGAGGTCCTTGTCGTAGTACGGGGGTGTCGCGCCGTACTCGTGCAGGTCGTAGAGGACGTCGGGGCGCTGGTCCCGGACGACGGCGGCCAGGGCGCGGGCCTCGGCCGTCTTCAGGGCGAGGTGGTCGCGGTTGACGTCCACTCCGTCGCTGTTGCCGCGGGTGTCGGCGGCCCGGCCGTCGGGGTTGGCGGTGGGCACGACCAGCACGGTGGTGCGTTCCAGGAACCGCCGGGTCCCCCGGTCCGTGGCGTACGCCAGGTCGCGGACGGTGGACAGGCAGGCCTCGCGGCCGGAGGGCTCGTCGCCGTGCTGGCTGCACACGAGGAGCACCTTGTTCGGGGCGGAGGGCCTGCCGATCGTCACGAGCTGGAGCGGGCGGTTCTGCTTCGTGGTGCCGACGCGGTCGACGGTGACGCGGGCGCTCGCCCGGTCGGCGGCGGCCAGAAGAGCCAGCTCCTCCGGCTGGGTGGTCCAGCGGGCACCGTTCGTCTTCTCGAAGCCGGTGCGGGGCGGTGGGTGTGCGGTGTCGGCGGCGTGGGCCGGCGCGGTGAGGAGACAGGCGGCGAGGGCCACGGTGGTCACGGTGAGGGTGCGCGGGCGGTTCATCGGCCTCCCTCCGGGACGCGGTGGGTCGTGTGCGGCGCGGTCACGCCGTCGAGGGTCGTGGGCACGGGAGCGGCGGTCGCCGTACCGGCGGTGGCCTCGGCGAACGCGGCGGTGCCGCCGACGAACGGTACGCGTGCCGACGTGCGGGAGAGGTCCACGGTGAGTGTCGGCGTGTCGGCGGGTGGGTCGATGAGGTCCTTGTCGGTGCCGGCGACGATCAGCGCGAGGCGGTGGCCGGCCGGGACGACGTGGTCGGTGGCCGCGAGGTCCAGGGTGATGGTGTACGCCTTGCCCGAAGTGAGCGGGCGGCCCCGCCACTTGGACGCGTGGTTGCCGAGGTCGGCCCAGCCGCGGCTGACGACCGTGTAGTCCACGTCGGTGGTCTTCGCCGTCGTCTCCCGGTAGCAGGAGCTGTCGCCCGGGGTGCTCGGGCCCCAGCAGGTGCGGTCGGTGAGGGTGGTGATGCCCTCGCCGCCGTCGGCGTAGTCGCGGATGGTGTCGGGGCCGAGGTCGACGAGGACGGCGGAGAGGTGGGCCGTCGGGGCGCTGGACCGCGCGGTGACGGTGACCTCGGAGGCACCGGACAGGCGCAGGTCGCGGGTGAGCGGTCCGGTGACGAACCCGGCCTTGCCCGGGGTGGGCTCGTCGATGTGCGCGGCCCAGTCCGTCTCGTTCAGGGCGGGGTCGTCGGTGAAGGTCTCGGTGCCGTAATCCCGGCGCAGGCCGAGCGTGCCGACGCCCGGTCGCGCGCCGTCGGCGGGGCGCAGGGTCGTGGTGGCCGTGGAGCGCGGCGGCCAGGTCCGCGACGTCTCCCACTGGTCGGGCCGGCGTTCGATGTCGGCCATGGGCTCGCGGTCGATGCCGTTGTCGTAGCCGAGGAGTTCGTGGTCGAACCAGCGGTGCAGGGTGTCGACCCACTCGGCGCGGCGGAAGTCGAAGGGGTCCACATGGCCGGTCTGGGAGAGCCAGATCTTGCGGTCGACGCCGTTCTTCGCGAGGGCGTTCCACCACGGGCCGACGTGCTGCATGCGGACGTTGAGGTCCTGCATGCCGTGGACGAGGAAGACGCTCGCCTTCACCTTGCTCGCGGCCTTCACGTAGTCGCGCTCGGTCCACAGCTTCGTCCAGTCACCGGTGCGCGGGGCACCGTCGACCAGCTTTTGCTGGACGGCGTCGCACTTGGCGCGCGCGTCGGGGCTGTTGACGTAGTCGGAGAGCCATTCCGGGCCGGAGCCGTACAGCGGGGCGCCCTGGCTGAAGTAGTAGTCGTACCAGGAGGAGATGGCGGCGATCGGGACGATTGTCTCCAGGCCCTCGACACCGGTGGCGGCCACGCCGCCCGCGACGGTGCCGTCCCAGCTCTTGCCGATCATGCCCGTTTTGCCGTTGGTCCAGCTCGCCTCGGCACGCTCGCCGCCGGTGCGGGTGGTGTACGCCTTCGCGCGGCCGTTCAGCCAGTCGACGACGGCCTTCGCGGACTGGACGTCGGAGCGCCCGCCGACGTCGACACAGCCGTCGGAGCGGTTGGTGCCGGCCAGGTCGACGCCGACGAAGGCGTAGCCGCGCGGCACGAAGTAGTTGTCGTAGTACAGCGGCATCCCGACGACGTTCCCGTCGGCGTCGTACGTCTTCTTCTGGCTCTCGTTGCCGCGCCCGCAGCAGGAGTAGTACGGGCTGGCGTCCATGATGACGGGGACCTTGCGGCCCTGTGCGGCGGGTTCTCGGGGGCGGACGATGTCGACGGCGACGCGGTCGTCCTCGCCGTCGCCGTCCCCGTCGTGGCCGGTGTCCACCCAGACGGCCTCGCGGATGGCGTCGTCGTAGGAGTGGACGGGTTGGCTCTGGCGCGGTGCCGGGTGCGCCGTCGCGGCGGGTGTGAGGAAGGTTGCCATGAGAGCGGCCGTGGCCGCCGTCGCGAGCGGTCTCCAGATCGTGAAGCGCGTGCGTATCGGCATGCGCGGACGGTACATCGGTCGACTTCCGCGCAGAAGAGGGCGTCGGGTGTCTCCTGACGCCGGGTGTCGCATGACAGCCGAATGGCAAACGTGTGACAGGGCGGCCGTGCACACGACCGCGCGCACAAGGGACGAATAGGCTCCGAACAGTCCTCGTGCCCCAACGACTTGGAGCTTTCGTGCACCGCAGAATCCTCGTGCCGGGCGCGCTGGGCGCCGCTTCCCTCATGCTGGTGTTCCCGGCGTCGGCGGCAGCCCCCTCCCCCGGCGCTCCGGGCGCCGGCGACCCCTACTACCCGGCGTACGGCAACGGCGGATACGACGTCTCGCACTACGACCTGCGCCTGAGGTACCGGCCCGCCACGGACCGGCTGGAGGGGACGGCGACGATCCTGGCCCGCACCACCCAGGACCTGTCGCGGTTCAATCTGGACTTCCTGCTCGACGTCGGCGAGGTGCGCGTGAACGACGCCGAGGCGTCCTTCGCGACCTCGGGGGAGCACGAGCTGGAGATCACCCCGAAGAGCCCGCTGCCCAAGGGCACACCCGTCACCGTCGTCGTCCGCTACAGCGGCGTGCCGTCGTCCGAGGAGGCCTACGGCTTCACCGGCTGGCACCGCACCCCGGACGGTGGCGTCGGCGCGAGCGAGCCCGAGGCGGCGTGGTGGTGGTTCCCCAGCAACGACCACCCGCTCGACAAGGCCACCTTCGACGTGTCGGTGCAGGTGCCGGACGGCACCCAGGCCATCTCCAACGGCACGCTCCGGTCGACGAGCTCACGGCTGGGCTGGACCCGGTTCAACTGGCGTTCCGACAAACCGCAGGCCACGTACCTGGCCACACTGGCGGTCGGCCGGTTCGACCTCACCACCGGGACCACCGAGAGCGGCATCCCCGTCGTCAACGCCTACAGCAAGGACCTGGGCGCGAACGACGGCGCGGCACGGGCGAGTGTGGAGCGGACCGGGGAGGTCGCCGACTGGCTGACCGGGTACTTCGGGCCCTACCCGTTCAACGCGCTCGGCGGATACGTGCCGAACACGGACACCGGGTACGCGCTGGAGACGCAGACCCGGCCGTTCTACAGCCCCCGGCAGTTCGCGATCGGGTCGAACGTGTCCGTCGTCGTGCACGAGCTGGCCCATCAGTGGTACGGCGACCTGGTCTCCGTGCGCGGATGGAAGGACATCTGGGTCAACGAGGGCTTCGCGCGGTACGCCCAGTGGCTGTGGTCCGAGCACGAGGGCGAGGGCACGGCGCAGGAGCTGGCCGACTACACGTACGCCTCCCGCCCGGCCGACGACCCGTTCTGGACGGTGAGGCCCGGTGATCCGGGGCCGGACGACCAGTTCGACCTCGCGGTCTACGACCGGGGCGCGCTGGCCGTGCACGCGCTGCGCAACGAGGTCGGGGACGAGGACTTCTTCGCGATCCTCAAGGGCTGGCCGGCGAGGTACGCCCACGGCAACGCGTCCGTCGCCGACTTCCAGCGGTATGCCGAGGAGGTCTCCGGCAAGCCGCTGGCCGCGCTGTTCGACACCTGGCTGTTCCAGCCGTCGAAGCCCGACGCGCCGGCGGCGCGCGCGGCGTCCCTCGCGATGACGTCACAGGCGCCCGTGCGCCCCCGGTCGTGGCAGAAGATCGCCGCGACGAACGACGTGCACGAGCACGAGCACTGAGCACTGAGCACCGGCTACTGAGCGCCGGGCACTGAGGCCGGGCACTGAGCCGGCAGGTCTCAGGCGGCGTCCCCGTGGTCGTAGACCGTCACGGGGACGCCTCGCCGGGCGAGGCGCTCGGTGACGAGCGGTTCGACGCGGGACCACTTGCCGCCGGCCAGGCCGCAGCCTATGCGGGGCATGTGCACCGACGCGTCCAGCTCGGCCGCCTTGTCGGCGACGCGGCCGAGGGCCGTGTCGATCGCCTCGTAGCGCACGGGAACGCCCTTGCTGCCGGTCCTCGTGCCGCGCTGGCCGATCATGTTGGCCACCCACACGTACGGCCCGACCTGGACGAACTGGACCGCGCCCAGCCCGAAGTCGTTGGAGGCGCGGTCGCGGTGCCAGGCGCGGTAGGCCGCCTCCGGCTCCGGCCAGCGGCGCGACAGGGCCAGAACGAAGCCCTTGCCCCAGCCCCCGAGGTCGTTGCAGACATGGGCGATCACCTTGACGCCCTTGACCGACGGAACGGTGGCGTCACCCCGGACATACCTGATCTGCGACATGACGCCACGGTAGAGGCCACCACTGACAGTGGTCTCGGCCCCGGACCTCGGTGCTACTTGGTGAGGCTGCCCAGCTCCTGGTCGGCGTTCCGCGCCACCCGGCGGCGGACGCCGAACCAGCCGGCGACCAGCATGACGGCGAGCACGGGGATGAGCAGCAGGGTCTTGCGGCCGACCTCGTGGTCGTTCCACATCATGCCGAGGCAGGCCAGCAGGAAGACGATCGTGGCGATCTCCGTGACCGGACTGCCGGGCAGACGGAAGTGCGGCCGGGCGACCAGGCCCGCGCGCGCCCGGCGCACGAAGACGAGGTGGCAGACCATGATGATCACCCAGGTGCTGATGATGCCCAGGGAGGCGACGTTCAGCACGATCTCGAAGGCCTTGCTCGGCACCAGGTAGTTCAGGCCGACGCCGAGGACGCAGATGCCGCAGGTCAGCAGGATGCCGCCGTAGGGAACCTGGCTGCGGCTCATCACGCTGGTGAACTTGGGTGCCGAGCCCGCCATCGCCATGGAACGCAGGATGCGGCCGGTGGAGTACAGGCCGGAGTTCAGGGACGACATCGCGGCCGTGAGGACCACGAGGTTCATCACGTCACCGGCCGCCGGGACACCGATCTTCGACAGGACGGTGACGAAGGGGCTCTCGTCGCCGGAGTAGAGCGAGCCGGGCAGCAGCAGGGCCAGCAGGACGACCGAGCCGACGTAGAACAGGGCGACGCGCCACATGATCGAGTTCACCGCGCGCGGCACGACCTTCTCCGGCTCGGCGGTCTCGCCCGCGGCGACACCCACCAGCTCCAGGGCCGCGTACGCGAAGATCACGCCCTGCATCACCAGGACGACGGGCATCACGCCGTGCGGGAAGACGCCGCCGTTGTCCGTGATGACGCTGACGCCCGGGGTCTGGCCGCCCACGTCGTGCTGGGTGGCCAGCAGGAAGATGCCGATCAGCATGAAGCCGACGAGGGTGGCGACCTTGATGATCGCGAACCAGAACTCCATCTCGCCGAAGATCTTCACCGAGATGAGGTTGACGGCCAGGACCACCGCGAGGGCGATCAGGGCGAGCACCCATTGCGGGATGCTCGTGAACATACTCCAGTAGTGCGTGTACAGCGCGATCGCGGTGATGTCGGCGATACCGGTCGTCGACCAGTTCAGGAAGTACATCCAGCCGGCGACGTAGGCGCCCTTCTCGCCGAGGAACTCGCGCGCGTACGACACGAAGGATCCGGAGGAGGGCCGGTAGAGCACGAGCTCACCGAGCGCCCTGACGACGAAGAAGGCGAAGACGCCGCAGACGAGGTAGGCGATCGCGAGCGCCGGGCCCGCGTCGCGCAGGCGCCCGCCCGCGCCGAGGAAGAGGCCGGTGCCGATGGCGCCGCCGATGGCGATCATGTTGACGTGGCGGGCCTTGAGGTCCTTGCTGTAACCGGCGTCGCCCGCGTCCGCGGGGATGGTCCCGGCCGCCTGGGGGTGGGCGGCGGCCTGTGCCGTGTCGACGGCGTCCTTGCTCACGGGTGGTTCCACTTTCTGGGTGCCTCGGGCGGGGTGCGCCCGAGTCGTCCGTACCTGTGTCTCGGGCCCGCACCACCCATTGACGGCACAGACCAAGACAGCACCTTCCCACGACTCTGCGTGGGCATGCGGTGGCTCATGTCACACAGCGTGACTTGTCACAGGATCCGTCAGCCGCCTCCACATGGTGCACAAGAGGTGTCACAGCACTGGTGGGACAGCGATACTGCTGCACATGACGACGACCGACACCGAGGACCCGACCCTCACGATCGACGAACTGGCTGCGCGGGCCGGCGTCACGGTGCGCACGGTCCGCTTCTACGGCACCAAGGGGCTGCTGCCCCCGCCGGCGATCGGCCCGCGCCGGGTGGGGCACTACGGCGGGGAGCACCTGGCCCGGCTGGCGCTGATCGAGGAGCTGCAGCACCAGGGCATGACGCTGGCCGCGATCGAGCGGTATCTGAAGCAGCTGCCGCCGGACCTGAGCGCCCACGACCTCGCGCTGCACCGCGCGGTGGTGGCCTCCTGGGCGCCGGAGACGGTGGAGAGCGTCACGCGTGAGGAGCTGGGCCGGCGGGCGGGCCGGCCGCTGACGGACGACGAGGTGGACCGGCTCACCGCGATGGACATCGTCGTGCGGGACGGTGACGCCTACCGGCTCGACGCCGGGCTGCTCCGGCTCGGCGTCGAACTGCTCGACGTCCCCTTCTCCCCCGAGACGGTCCTCGCCGCCCGTACGGCCCTCCTCGCACACTCCCGCGCCGCCGCGCGCGACCTGTCGCGGCTGCTGCGCGACGCGGTCGCCGAACGCGACGCGCGGGACGTGCGGTCCCTGTCCGCCCACATGCACCCGCTCGTCGTGCAGGCGCTGCTGACCACGTTCCAGAGGTCGCTGCGGGCACAGCTGCGGGAGTGGCTCGACAAGGACACCGGCGACGGCGCCGACGCTGACGCGGGCGAAGACGCCGGCGGGTGACGCGGCGGCTCAGCGGCCGTCGGTGAAGACCTCCCCCTTGTCCGCCTTCTCCACCAGCAGCGCGGGCGGCGTGAAGCGCTCGCCGTAGCGCTCGGCGAGCTCACGGGCGCGTGCCACGAAGCCGGGCAGGCCGCCCTCGTATCCGTTGATGTACTGGAGGACGCCGCCGGTCCAGCCGGGGAAGCCGATACCGAAGACCGAGCCGATGTTGGCGTCGGCCACGGAGGTCAGCACGCCCTCTTCCAGGAGCTTGACCGTGTCGAGCGCCTCCGAGAAGAGCATGCGCTCCCGCATGTCCTCGAAAGGGATCTCGTACCCGGGCTTCGTGAAGTGCTCCCGCAGGCCCGGCCAAAGACCGACTCGTTTGCCGTCGTCCCCGTACTCGTAGAAGCCGGCGCCGCCGCTGCGACCGGGACGCTCGAACTCGTCCACCATGCGGTCGATGACGGCCTCGGCGGGGTGCGCGGTCCAGGTGCCGCCCGCCTCCTCCACGGCCCGCCTGGTCTCCGCGCGGATCTTCCGGGGCAGCGTGAGCGTCAGTTCGTCCATCAGGTTGAGCACCTTGGCCGGGCAGCCCGCCTGGGCCGCGGCCTGCTCGACGGAGGCGGGCTCGATGCCCTCGCCGACCATCGCCACGCCCTCGTCGATGAAGCGGCCGATGACCCGGGAGGTGAAGAAGCCACGCGAGTCGTTGACCACGATCGGCGTCTTCTTGATCTGCCGCACGAGGTCGAACGCCCGGGCCAGCGCCTCGTCGCCCGTCCGCTCGCCCTTGATGATCTCCACCAGCGGCATCTTGTCGACGGGCGAGAAGAAGTGCAGCCCGATGAAGTCGGCCTGGCGCTCGACGCCCTCGGCCAGCGCCGTGACGGGCAGCGTGGAGGTGTTGGAACACAGCAGCGCGTCGGGGGCGACGACGTCCTGGATCTCCTGGAACACCTTGTGCTTGAGCGAGGTGTCCTCGAAGACGGCCTCGATGACCGCGTCACAGCCCGCGAGGTCGGCCGCCTCGGCGGTCGGAATGATGCGGGCCAGCAGCGCGTCGGCCTTCTCCCGGGTCGTACGGCCCTTGGCCACCGCCTTGGCGCACAGCTTCTCGGAGTAGCCCTTGCCCTTGAGGGCCGACTCCAGGGCGACGTCCTTCAACACCACCTCGATACCCGCGCGGGCGCACGAGTAGGCGATGCCGGCACCCATCATCCCCGCGCCGAGGACGGCGACCCTGCGGACCTGGCGCGGCTCGACGCCCTTGGGGCGGTTGGCGCCCGAGTTGACGGCCTGGAGGTCGAAGAAGAACGCCTGGATCATGTTCTTCGAGGTCTGACCGGCGGCCAGCTCGACGAAGTAGCGGGCCTCGATGACCTGGGCGGTCTCGAAGTCGACCTGGGAGCCCTCGACGGCGGCGGCCATGATGTTGCGCGGCGCCGGGTAGGGGGCGCCGTTCGTCTGCTTGCGCAGGTTGGCGGGGAAGGCCGGCAGGTTGGCCGCGAACTTGGGGTGGGACGGGGTCCCGCCGGGGATGCGGTAGCCGGGCCTGTCCCAGGGCTGGGCGGACTCCGGGTTGGCGTCGATGAAGGCGCGGGCCTTGGCGAGCATGTCCTCGCGACTGTCGGCGACCTCGTCGACCAGGCCGTTCTCCCGGGCGCGGCTCGGGCTGTACTGGGTGCCCTGGAGGAGCACCTTCAGCAGCGCGTCGGTGATGCCGAGCATCCGGACGGTCCGGACGATGCCGCCGCCTCCGGGGAGCAGGCCGAGGGTGACCTCGGGGCAGCCGATCTTGGAGCCGGGGGCGTCGAGGGCGACGCGGTGGTGGCAGGCGAGGGCGATCTCGTAGCCGCCGCCGAGCGCGGCGCCGTTCATGGCGGCGACGACGGGCTTGCCGAGGGTCTCGATGCGTCGCAGGTTCCGTTTGATGGCCATGCCGCCGTCGAAGAGGTCCTGGGCGGTCTCGGGAGTGACGCGGATCAGGTCGCGCAGGTCGCCGCCGGCGAAGAAGGTCTTCTTGGCGGAGGTGACGATGACGCCGCGGATCGAGTCCTTCTCGGCCTCCAGGCGGTCGGTGATCACGGCCAGGGACTCGCGGAACGCCTGGTTCATGGTGTTCGCGGACTGGTCGGGGTCGTCGAGGACGAGGGTGACGACGCCGGTGTCGTCCTGTTCCCAGCGGATGGTGGTGCTCTCGGTCGTCATGACAAGGGTCTCCAGTGGGGTCTTTTGTGGCCGCGGTGCCGCTTCCGCAGGGATCAGATGCGCTCGACGATCGTGGCGATGCCCATGCCGCCGCCCACGCACAGGGTGGCGAGGCCGTAGCGCTTGTCCTGGCGCTCCAGTTCGTCGACGAGCGTGCCGAGGATCATCGCGCCGGTGGCGCCGAGGGGGTGGCCGAGCGCGATGGCTCCGCCGTTGACGTTGACCTTGTCCAGGGACAGGCCCATGTCCTTGACGAAGCGCAGGACGACCGCGGCGAACGCCTCGTTGATCTCGACGAGGTCGATGTCGTCGATGGTCAGCCCGGCCTTGCCGAGCGCCTTGCGGGTGGCGGGGGCGGGGCCGGTCAGCATGATGGTGGGCTCGGAGCCCGAGACGGCGGCGGAGACGATCCGCGCGCGCGGGGTGAGCCCGTAGCGCTCGCCGACCTCCTTGGAGCCGATGGCGACCAGGGAGGCGCCGTCGACGATGCCGGAGGAGTTGCCCGCGTGGTGGACGTGGTCGATCCTCTCGACCCAGTGGTACTTCTGCAGCGCCACCGCGTCGAAGCCGCCGAGTTCGCCGATGTCGGCGAAGGACGGCTTGAGCTTCGCGAGGGAGTCGGCGGTCGTGCCGGGGCGCAGGTGCTCGTCGTGGTCGAGGACGGTGAGGCCGGCGCGGTCCTTCACCGGCACCACGGACCGCTCGAAGCGGTTCTCCTTCCAGGCGGTTGCCGCGCGCTCCTGGGAGAGGGCCGCGTACTCGTCGACGTCACGGCGTGTGAAGCCCTCGATGGTGGCGATCAGGTCGGCGCCGATGCCCTGCGGGACGAAGTTGGTGGCGAGGTTGGTCATCGGGTCGTTGAACCAGGCGCCGCCGTCCGAGGCCATCGGCACCCGGGACATCGACTCGACGCCGCCCGCGAGGACCAGGTCCTCCCAGCCGGAGCGGACCTTGGCGGCGGCCAGGTTGACGGCCTCCAGACCCGAGGCACAGAAGCGGTTCTCCTGGACGCCCGCCACGGTGTCCGGCAGTCCGGCAGCGATGGCGGCGATGCGGGCGATGTCGGAGCCCTGGTCGCCGACCGGGCCGACGACGCCGAGCACGATGTCGTCGACGGCTGCCGGGTCCAGGTCCGGGAAGCGGGCGCGGATCTCGTGGATGAGGCCGACGACCAGGTCGACGGGCTTCGTGCCGTGCAGGGCGCCGTTCGCCTTGCCGCGTCCGCGCGGGGTGCGGATCGCGTCGTACACGTACGCTTCGGTGGTCACTGGCAGGCCTTTCACTGAGGGTTTCGGGCTGGGGTCCGAGGGTTTCGGGATGAGGTCGCAGGCCGGGGGACGTCCCAGTCGCGGGCCACGGCATCGGTGTCGGCGCCCGGGCGGGCGGGTCCGGTGCGGACGGCGGTGGGGGTCGCGGAGAAGCGGGGCGCGGGGGCGGGCTGGGTGATGCCGCCGTGGTCGGTGAAGGTGGAGCGGGCGGCCAGGTGCGGGTGGTGCGGGGCCTCGCGGAGCGACAGTACGGGGGCCACGCAGGCGTCGGAGTCCCCGAAGACGGCCGTCCACTCGTCCCGGGTACGGGTCCTGAACCGGGCGGCGATGGCTTCGCGCAGCTCGGCCCAGCGGGCCATGTCGTCGCGGGCGGGCGCCAGGTCGGGGATGCCGAGGAGCTCCATGAACTCGGCGTAGAACCGCTGTTCCAGGGCGCCGACCGCCATGTACCGGCCGTCGGCGGTCTCGTAGGTGCCGTAGAACGGGCCGCCGCCGTCGAGGAGGTTGGCGCCGCGCCGGTCCTGCCAGCCGCCGGCGGCGAGCATGCCGTGGATCATCGAGGAGAGGTGGGCGGTGCCGTCGACGATGGCGGCGTCGACGACCTGTCCGGTGCCGGTCGCCCGCGCGTGGTGCAGCGCGGCGAGGATGCCGACCACCAGGTAGAGGGAGCCGCCCGCGTAGTCGCCGAGGAGGTTGGCGGGGACGGCCGGAGGCGCGTCGGGGGCGCCGATCATGCCGAGGGCGCCGGTGAGCGCGATGTACCCGATGTCGTGACCGGCGCGCTGCGCGAGGGGGCCGTCCTGGCCCCAGCCGGTCATGCGGCCGTAGACGAGGCGGGGGTTGCGGGCGTGGCAGTGTCCGGGGCCGACGCCGAGCCGTTCGGCGACGCCGGGGCGGTAGCCCTCGATCAGCACGTCGGCGCGTTCGGCGAGGTCGAGGACCCGGGCCGGGCCGTCCGGTGACTTCAGGTCGACGATCACCGAACGCTTGTTGCGGTTGGTGATGTCGTGGGCGGGGTCGATCGCGAGGCCGGGCCCGCCGGGACGGTCGACGCGGACGACGTCGGCGCCCAGGTCGGCCAGGAGCATGGCGGCGAAGGGCCCGGGGCCGATACCTGCCAGCTCGACCACACGCACGCCCGTGAGCGGGCCGTCCGGCGGCGTCCGTGCCGCCGTTCGCGCTTCCGACATCGAGCCCCCAGCTCCGTGACACAACTGATGTAACACCAGTGATGCTAGAAACGTGTTCCACCGGGCACAAGACCCGGGCGAGCAAGCGCTTAGCCAATTATGGGGCAGGCTTCTCTCCGGTCCCGCAGTCCACACGCTAGCCTCAGCCACCGGCAACGGCGCGTGCTGCGGAACCAGGGGTTACCGGCGGGTGACGAAGGGATGTCATGAGCAGGCTGAAGAGGGCCGACCGGCCGTACGACATCGTGCTCTTCGGAGCGACCGGCTTCGTCGGCGAGCTCACCGCGGAGTATCTCGCCGCGCACGCGCCCGACGGGCTGCGCTGGGCGATCGCCGGCCGCGGTGAGGAGAAGCTGCGGCGGCTGCGGGAGCGGCTGCCCGGCTCGGCGGACGTGGGCGTGCTGCGCGCGGACGTCTCCGATCCGGCCTCGCTGCGTGAACTCGCCGAGCAGGCGCGCGTGGTGGCCACGACGGTGGGCCCGTACGTCCGGTACGGCGACGCGCTGGTCGCCGCCTGCGCGGAGAGCGGGGCCGACTACCTCGACCTCACCGGTGAGCCCGAGTTCGTGGACCTGACGTACGTCCGCCACGACGCACGCGCGCGGGAGACCGGCGCGCGGCTGGTGCACGCCTGCGGCTTCGACTCCGTCCCGCACGACCTCGGCGTGTACTTCACGGTGCGGCAGCTGCCCGAGGGCGTGCCGCTGGCCGTGGACGGCTTCGTGACCGCCGACGCCACCTTCTCGGGCGGTACGTTCGCCTCCGCGCTGGGTCAGTTCTCGCGCGGCCGGCAGCTTCGGGACGCCGCGCGCGAACGCCGGCGGCACGAGCCCCGGCTGGTGGGGCGCCGGGCGGTGACGCCGGCGGGCGCGCCGCGGTTCGCCGGGGAGGTGGGCGCCTGGGCGCTGCCCCTGCCGACCATCGACGCGCAGATCGTGCGGCGCTCCGCGAAGGCGCTGGACCGGTACGGCCCCGACTTCCGCTACCGCCACTACGCGGCCGTCCGGCGTCTGCCCGTCGCGGTGGGCGGAGTGGCGGCCGTGAGCGCGCTGGTGGCGGCGGCTCAGGTACCGCCCGCGCGGCGCTGGCTGTCCGGCCGGCTCAAGCCCGGTGACGGGCCGAGCGCCGAGAAGCGGGCGAAAAGCTGGTTCACGGTCCGCTTCGTGGGCGAGGGCGGCGGCCGGAAGGTGTTCACCGAGGTCGCGGGCGGTGACCCCGGGTACGACGAGACGGCGAAGATGTTCGCCGAGGCGGCGCTCGCCCTCGCCCTCGACGACCTGCCGCCGACGGCCGGGCAGGTCACGACGGCCGTGGCGATGGGGGACGCGCTGATCGAGCGGCTGCGGGCGGCGGACATCCGCTTCCGGGTGGCCGCGACCCGCTGACGGTCCGCCCCAGTGCCTGCCCGGTGGACGAGCCACGCCGAGGGCCCGCGCGATGGACGGCACATTCCAGGGGCTGCCCCGGGCTGCCCGATCGGACGGCCCGCCCCAGGAGCCTGTCGGGCGGGGCTCCGGCGGACGGCACACCCCGAAGGCCCGCCCCACAGTCGCCCCCCAGGGGCTGTACGGCGGACAGTCCTTACCCCGACCACCCGGCGAGCGTGTAGATCATCCCGCCGATCCAGGCCAGCCCCGCCGCCCCGGCGAGCACCAGCCCCGCGACCACGGTCCGTTCGACGGGCCGGCCGGGCCGGTGGGCGGACCGCTCGGGTGCTCGGTGCGTCGTCATGCGGTCCAGCCTGCCGCGGCCGCCGGCGTGGGCACATCCGTACGGATACTCAGCCGGTGATGAGCACCGGCGCATGCCGGCGGTCACCGTGATTTGAGCCTTCCCTCCCCCATGAGCCGTCCCCGCCTGCGACCCAGCGCGGCAAAGTACCAACAAGGAGTTCAATGAAACCCTTGAAGGTATGAAGTTCCTTCTCGAAATCACCATGGACGAGGGCGCGCTCGCCGAGGACCCCACGGGCGAGTTGCAGCGGATCCTGCGGTACTGGGGCGGCAACCTGCATCACTACGCGCTGCGGCCCGGCGACGGGTCGGTGGTCTACGACTCCGCGTACCAGGAGGTGGGCCGCTGGAGCGTCGAGGGTCAGGCCGACTAGGCGGTGGCCGCCCGCAGGGCCGCCCGGCACAGGGCGTCCGCCCTGCGGGTGGTCTCGGGCAAACGGTAGGCGGGGGCCAGTGCCAGGGTGTGCGCGCAGGCGTTGTCGAGGCTCACACGGTGCCCGACGGAGACGAAGACCGGCTTGACGCCGGCGCGGGTACGGACGGCCCGCCCGACCTCCTCGGCGCCGGCGAGCAGCGGGGACGTACCGCCGCGGGACGCGTCCGGGTCGTCGTACGTGAAGGTGAACGGGTTCTTGGCCACGCCGATCGTGGGCAGTCCGGTGAGCACACCGAGGTGGCTGGCGAGGCCGAAGCGGCGCGGGTGTGCCAGGCCGTAGCCGTCGCAGACGACCAGCCCGGGCGGGCCGGGCAGCGCGTCCAGCGCGGCGAGGACGGTCGGGATCTCGCGGAACGCGAGCAGGCCCGGCACGTAGGGGAAGGAGATCCGGCCGACGGCCGTGGCCTCGGCGACAACGGCGAGGGTCGCGGCGTCCAGCACGACGGCCGCCGCCGCGACGACGTCCCGTTCGTCGTCGTAGGCGACGTCCACTCCGGTCACCCGGCCGGTGCCGGGCGGCGGGCCCGGCTCGTCGCGCACCACGCGGGCCCGCAGTTCGTCCTGCACCGCGCGGGCCCGCTCTTCGGTCGCGGGCCAGTCGGCGGGTATCTGCACGGTCACGGTCGTCATGGTGGCCGCAAGCCTACGGGACCTGCCCAGTAGGCTCACGCTCATGTTCGTACTGGAACTGTCCTACACCGCCCCGCTCGACGCCGTCGACGCCGTGCTGGAGGACCATGTGGCATGGCTCGACGAGCTGTACGGGCAGGGCGTGGTCCTGGCGTCCGGGCGCAAGGAGCCCCGCGACGGCGGAGTGATCATCGCCGTCGCGGAGGACCGTGCGCGGATCGAGGAGATCACCGCGGGCGATCCCTTCGTCAGGGCCGGCGTGTGCGCGTACCGCGTCACCGAGTTCGTCGCCACCAAGACGGCGCCGGCACTGGAGCGGTACCGACAGACCCTCGGCTAGGGGCCGTACGGCTCACTTGCCCAGGGCACGCTGCAGCTCACCCTTGTTCATGTTCGAACGACCGCTGATGTCGCGGCGCTTGGCCTCCTGGTACAGCTGGTCGTAGGTGGCCCCCTGCGGGCCCTGCCGGTTCCCGGACCGCCGGCCGCCGCGCTCACTGGGCGACTTGTCCCGCGTGGACGTGCGGCTGGCCGTCTTCGACTCGCCGGACTGGGCGCGCTCCTTGTTCACCGTCCGGGCGGCGATCTCCTTGGCGCGGCCGGTGCTCTCGCCACGATCCTCGGCACTGTCCTTGATGTGCTCGTACTGCCGCTCCCGTTTGGAGCTCGAACCGCGTGGCATGTCCGCTCACTTCCTCTCACGTTCAGCGAACGGTTACCCACGTTACGGACAAACACCCGGCACCGCGCGGCGTCAGCGCTCCAGCCGGGCGACCCGTCCCTGCTCGCCGGCGGCCCAACAGCCCAGGTCGGCAGTGCAGTCCACGGTGTCGTAGGAGCCGGTGTCGACCGTGCGCCAGGTGCGGCCGCCGTCCGTGGTGAGGTCCGTGCCGGTGGGACCGACCGCGAGGGCGGCCGTGCGGCTGTGCGGGGGCCAGGCGACGCCCGATCGGTAGGCCGGTGCCGGCCGGTCGGCGGGCCGCCAGGTACGGCCGCCGTCGCCGGTACGCGCCGCTGCCCTCGCAGAGGCCTGGCCGGGGCGGAAGTCACCGCCGGCCGCGAGGCCGTGGGCGCGGTCGCGGAAGGCGAGGGCGAAGACGTCCCGGGCCGGGTCGCCCGCCGGGGCCGGGGCGTCGGAGGCCGTCCAGGTGAGCCCTCGGTCGGCGGAGTGCGGCACGCGCGCGTGCCGCGCCGCCGGTGGCCGGCCACACGTCCTTCGGTCCGGACGCGACCAGGCACTGGCCACTGGCCGCGAACCCGGCCTCGCCCTCCTGCGCGGCCGGCATGCCCTTGCTCGGCAGCACCTTCCGCGAGCGCCCGCCGTCGCTGGTCGACAGGATCCGGAACTTCCCGTCCACCGGGTCGCTCATGGCGAGGCCGTGGCGGCGGTCGAAGAAGGTGCGGCAGTCGTAGAAGGCCCGCGCGTCGGTGTTGCGGAAGGGCTCGGTCCAGGTCTCCCCGCCGTCGTCGGTGCGGTATGTGCGGGACGCCCCGCCCTCGCCGATGGCCAGGACCACGGCCCGTCGGGCGTCGAATGCCTCGACGTCCCGGAACTGCAGGTCGCCGGCGTCCGGCGGGGAGACGTTCCGCCCACCGGCCCGCCGCCGTCCAGAGGACCGTGTGCGGCACGCCGGTGCGGGCACGAGTGCCACAAGTGCCTTACGGGGCACGGGAGGAGCGGCGTGTCACTCCCGCGCATGAACGCGGTGACAGAGGTCACTCGGTCATCGTGTGCACGGATTGGCTGATTCCGTCGTCTCTTCCAGTGCCCGGCCCGTACCACCCCGGAAGCCCGTCCAGCCGTCACGAGGGAGCAAGGCGTTGTCCACCGTCATCGAGCAGCCCGTCGAGGCGCGTCTTGTCGCCGCCGCGCCGCGTATGCCGAGCTTTCCCGCCACGCTGCACTACGACCGCAGCGACCCGTTCGCCGTCCGTATGACCTTTCCGGCTCCGGCCACTCTCGAAGGCGTGGAGGTCTGCTGGACCTTCTCCCGCGAGCTGCTCATCTCGGGGATGCGGGAGCCGGACGGCCACGGTGACGTGCGGGTCCGCCCGTACGGATACGACCGCACGGTCCTGGAGTTCCACGCGCCCGAGGGCACCGCCGTGATCCACGTGCGCTCGGGTGAGCTGCGCCGGTTCCTGCAGGCCACCGGCGAGCTGGTGCCGGTCGGCCTGGAACACCTCCAGCTGGACCTGGACCACGACCTGGCAGAGCTGATGCGCGGGACCTGCTGACGCAGCTCCGACACAGCCCTGACGCAGCTCCGACCCGGCGCGCACGCCGGCCGCGGGGCCCGCTGACGCCACCCTGACGCCCCTGACACCGCCGCGCGCCGGCCGCGGGGCCCGCTGACGCCCGACGCCGCCGCGCGCGCCGGGTCAGCCGCCCGCCGACGCCGCGGCCCGCGCAGTCTCCGCGCTCACCGCTCCCCACACCTCGTCCACGATCTTCCGCAGCCCGGGGGCCGCCGCGCCGCCGCGCCCGGTCAGCTCGGCGATGCGGTCGTCCCGGCGCGCGCCGGGCCCGGCGGATGCGAACGCGCTGAACCCGAGGGTGCGCAGTTCCGCGGCGGCCGCCAGCGCGGCCACGGCCGCGTCCCGTTCCGGGACCTGCCCGGCCGGGACCGGCCCCTGAAGGACGTACCGCGTCTCCTCGCGGAGCGCCCGCGCCGCCGCGACCCGCGCCAGGGCGTACTCCACGGACGGGAACACGCCGAGGACGCGCTTCTTCTCGGCGCGCAGATGCCCCTCGGCCACCAACTGCTCCCGGACCGCGTCGAAGGTGACCCGCGCGTGCAGCCTCACCCACGTCCGCCACCGGTGCGGCATCGACTCGCGAACGAGGTCCAGCAGCCCGTCGAGGACGGCGTCCCCGGTGCGGGAGTCCAGGTCGACTGGGGTGGCGATGCCCTCGTCGTCGGTGAGCAGACCGCGCTGGGCCAGTTCGGTGAGCGCGCCGGCGCGCACCAGATGGTGGAGCCGGGCGGTGTCGGCGGCGCTGGACCGCTCCGGGTCCCAGGCCAGCAGGCAGAGCCGGGCCGGCAGTGAGAGCGAGCCGTTGGGCACAGGGGCCTCCTTGGGGCCGTGGAATCGATCCGCGGTAAGGCGTTGACAGCCCACCCGGTCTCTCGTACGGTGTACAGCGCTTCTGTTGCCGCCGATTGGAGAAGGACGTTGCTCGTCTGAGGTCCTGAGACACCGCGTCACACATGCCGTGCATGTGTGTATGCCGCGTGCGACCTCGGCGCTCGAGCCGTTCTTGCGGAGCAGGGCATTTTTCATGCCCGGACACTCCCCTGGGCTCCTCCTTCCCTCGCCCGACGGCGTCGCCGCCTCCCGGTGTCTCGATACGCGTTTGCCCCTGACCGCTTCGAGCAACCGCGGAGACCCCGTATGTCTGCTTCCATCACCTGTACGTCCCTCTCCTTCGCCTGGCCCGACGGCACGCCCGTGTTCGAGGGACTGGACACCTCCTTCGGCCCCGGCAGGACCGGGCTCGTCGGTGTCAACGGGTCGGGCAAGTCCACCCTGTTGAAGCTGGTCGCCGGGGAGCTCGCCCCGGCCGACGGCACGGCCCGGGTGGCCGGCGAGGTCGGTTACCTGCCGCAGAACGTCACGCTCGACACCGCGCTGCGGGTCGACGAGGTGCTCGGCATCGCCGCGCGGCGGGCCGCGCTGCACGCCATCGAGGCGGGCGACGTGGCCGAGGAGCACTTCGAGACCGTCGGCGACGACTGGGACGTCGAGGAGCGCGCCCTCGCCACGCTCGGCGAACTCGGTCTCGGGCACGTCGGGCTCGACCGCACGGTCGGCGAGGTCTCGGGCGGCGAGTCGGTGCTGCTGCGCCTGGCCTCGCTGCTGCTGCGCCGGCCCGACGTCCTGCTCCTGGACGAACCCACCAACAACCTCGACCTGTACGCACGGGGGCGGCTGTACACGGCCGTCGCCTCCTGGCCGGGGGTCATGGTCGTGGTCAGCCACGACCGCGAGCTGCTGGACCTCGTGGACCAGATCGCCGACCTGCGCTCTGGGGAGATCACCTGGTACGGCGGCAACTTCTCGGCGTACGAGGAGGCACTGGCCGTGGAGCAGGAGGCGGCCGAGCGGATGGTGCGCGTCGCCGAGTCGGACCTGCGCAAGCAGAAGCGCGAACTGGCCGACGCCCAGGTCAAGCTGGCCCGCCGCAAGCGGTACGGCCAGAAGATGTTCGAACAGAAGCGTGAGCCGAAGATCGTCATGGGCGCCCGCAAGCGCGCGGCGCAGGAGTCCGCGGGCAAGCACCGGATCATGCACGAGGAGAAACTCGCCGAGGCCAGGGAGCGGCTCGACGACGCGGTGGAGGCGGTGCGGGACGACGACGAGATCCGTGTCGACCTGCCGTACACCGCCGTGCCACCGGGGCGCTCGGTACTGACGCTCCGGGACCTGCGGCTGGTCCACGGCGCGCGCGTGGAGGGCGGTCTCGACCTGCACGGCCCGGAGCGGATCGCACTGATCGGCCGCAACGGCGCGGGCAAGACCACGCTGCTGCGCACGGTCGCCGGGGAGCTGGAGCCGGTGGCGGGCGAGGCGACGGCGTACGTCCCGATGCGGTTCCTGCCACAGCGCCTGGACGTCCTCGACGGCGAGCTGAGCGTCGCCGAGAACGTGGCCCGGTTCGCGCCGGGCGCCACCAACAACCGGATCCGCGCGCAGCTGGCCCGCTTCCTGTTCCGGGGCGCCCGCGCCGACCAGAAGGCGGCGACGCTGTCCGGCGGCGAACGCTTTAGGGCAGCCCTGGCCGCGCTGATGCTGGCCGAGCCCGCACCGCAGCTGCTGATGCTGGACGAGCCGACGAACAACCTGGACATGGCGAGCGTGCGGCAGCTCACCACCGCGCTGGAGTCGTACGAGGGGGCGCTGATCGTTGCCAGCCACGACATGCCGTTCCTGGAGTCGGTCGGCATCACCCGATGGCTGCTGATGGAGGAGGGAGAACTGAAGGAAACCACGCCAGAAGCTGTCGGGTATCCCGCCTAGCGTCGCTCGCATGAGCGAGTTCATCTGCATCACCGGAGCCAGGGAGAACAACCTCCAGGACGTCACGCTCCGCATCCCGAAGGGCCGGCTGACCGTGTTCACCGGCGTTTCGGGATCGGGGAAGTCGTCGGTCGTGTTCGACACGATCGCCGTCGAGTCACAGCGCCAGCTGAACGAGACGTTCACCTGGTTCGTACGCAACCGGCTGCCCAAGTACGAGCGGCCGCACGCGGACACCCTGGAGGACCTCTCCCCCGCCATCGTCGTCGACCAGCGTCCGGTCGGCGGCCACTCCCGTTCCACGGTCGGCACGATGACCGACATCCACTCGGTGCTGAGGGTGCTGTTCTCCCGGCACGGCACCCCCAGCGCCGGGGCGGCGACGGCGTACTCGTTCAACGACCCGTCGGGCATGTGCCCCGGCTGCGACGGCCTGGGCCGCAAGGTGCGGCCCGACTGGGACCGCGTCCTCGACCCGGCCAGGTCCCTGGCCGGCGGGGCGGTCCGCTTCCCGCCCTTCGCGGCGGGGACCTGGCAGGGGCAGGCGTACACCAACACCGGCGAACTGGACCCGGACAAGCCGGTCGGCGACTTCACGGACGCCGAGCGCGCGTTCCTGATGCGCGGGCGGCCCGGCAGCAAGGTCACCGTCAACGGCACGGGCGGCACCTGGACCACGGAGTACGAGGGCCTCGCCGACCGCTTCGAGCGGCTGTACCTGAAGCGGGACCTGTCGGCGATGAGCGCGAAGACCCGGGACCTGGTGCGGCGGTTCCTGGTCGAGGACCGCTGCCCCGACTGCGGCGGCGCCCGGCTGAACGCGGCGGCGCTCGCGACCCGGATCGACGGGCACTCCATCGCCGACTGGTCCGGTATGCAGGTCACCGACCTGATCGCCGTACTGAGAAGGATCGGCGACCCGGTGGCGCGGCCGATCGCCGGTGCCGCGATCGCCGCGCTGGAGCGCATCGCGGCGATCGGGCTGGGCTATCTCAGCCTCGACCGGGAGACCTCCACCCTGTCCGGTGGCGAGGGGCAGCGGCTGAAGACCGTGCGGCACCTCGGGTCCAGCCTGACCGGAATGACGTACATCTTCGACGAACCCAGCGTCGGGCTGCACCCGCGCGACGTCGGACGCCTCGGCGACCTGCTGCTGCGGCTGCGCGACAAGGGCAACACCGTGCTGGTCGTCGAGCACGACCCGGACGTCATCGCGCTCGCGGACCACGTCGTCGACATGGGTCCGCGGGCCGGCGCGGGCGGCGGCCGGGTGGTCTTCGAGGGGACGCCGGGTCAGCTGGCCGCGGCGGACACGCTCACCGGACGGTTCCTCGGACGCCGTACGGCGGTGAAGGACGAGCCGCGGACGCCGGCCGGGGAGCTGTGGGTGAAGGGCGCCGGCCGGCACAACCTGCGGGACGTGACGGTGGCCTTCCCCACCGGGGTGCTGACCGCGGTCACCGGCGTCGCCGGGTCGGGCAAGAGCACACTGGTCGCGGAGCTGATCGCCGCCCACGCGGACGCGGTGGCCGTCGACCAGTCCGCGATCGGCGTCTCGGCACGGTCGACCCCGGCCACGTACCTCGGGATCATGGACACGGTACGGAAGGTCTTCGCGCGGGAGACGGGCGCCGAGCCGGGGCTCTTCAGCTTCAACTCGGCGGGGGCGTGCGGCACCTGCGAGGGACGCGGAGTCATCCACACCGACCTCGCCTTCATGGACCCGGTGACGACCGCCTGCCACGACTGCGAGGGGCGGCGCTTCCGGGAGGAGGTGCTGCGGCTGACGATCGACGGCAGCTCCATCGCCGACGTGCTGGCGATGACCGCCGACCAGGCACTGGACTTCTTCGCCGACACGGGCGTACGGCGGCGGCTGCGCGCCCTGCGGGACGTCGGCCTCACGTACCTCACACTCGGGCAGCCGCTGTCCACGCTCTCCGGCGGTGAGCGGCAGCGCATCAAGCTGGCCACCCGGCTGCACCGCACCGGCGCCGTGTACGTCCTGGACGAACCGACCACCGGACTGCACATGTCGGACGTCGAGGGGCTGCTCGGCCTGCTGGACCGGCTGGTCGGCACCGGCAACACGGTCGTGGTCGTCGAGCACAACCTGGACGTGGTGGCGCACGCCGACTGGGTGATCGACCTCGGCCCGGACGGCGGCCGGGACGGTGGCCGGGTGCTCTTCGAGGGCACCCCGCGCGAACTGCTCACGGCCCGCGGGTCCAGCACGGCGGAGCATCTCAGGAGGGCCACGGGACACTGACGGGGGACACGTCGGCGCGGGCCGGCGCCGCATGACGGCCAACCGGCGCCGCGACACGGGCGCCGGAAGCCGGCGCCGGTACGGAGACCCTCGTCCCGGCGCGAAGGCCCTCGCCCGCCGCCCCGGCCCCCGACTCGCGGGACGACACGATCCCGCGTCGGACGCGGCCGGGGTACCTCCCACGCCCTTCAGTCAGTGGGAGGAGCACCGACGCGGCCGGCGTCCAGCGGCTGCGGGCGGCCTTCGAGCCGCTGGGCGCCCGGGTCGTCGCCGTGCCCGTGAGCGAGGTGCCGTACCTGAAGTCGGCGGTCACCGCGCTGCCGGACGGGACGGTGATCGGACACCTCCCGAGTGTGGACGTGCCGTCGCTGTTCCCCCGTGCCGAAGACCGCGGTCCCGCTCGCCGGCCTCGGCCGCGAGCCGGTGGTCGTGGACGTCGGCGAGTCCGAGAAGCTCGAGGGCTTGTGACGTGCCTCTCGGTACATCTGCGGAGCTGTACGCCTGAGCACCGCGGATCTCACCCGTTCGGCCTTGGACCTGCGTGTCCCGGGATTTTCCCGTACCCCGGTGGACTGCGGGTGATCAGGGACCTTTACAGTGCGTTTAACCTACGGTCTCGTAACCTACGGTTTCGTAGCCTACGATCCCGTAGGTTCCCGGCACCGCTCGCCGGCCGCATTCCGCTCTGTCGCACGTCCCCTGGAGTTCTCCGTGACGATCGTCTCCCCGCACCTCGGCAATTCCGCCGAATGGACCGACGCCCGGCTGCTGTACGCGCTGGAGGAAGTGGTCGAGACCGAACTCAACCGGCATCTGACGGTCGCCAAGGACTGGATGCCGCACGAGTACGTGCCGTGGAGTGACGGCCGGAACTTCCCGGGGATCTTCGAGGACGGCGAGGCCTGGGAGAAGGGCCAGTCCAAGGTCACCGAGATCGGGCGGATCGCCCTGGTGGTGAACCTGCTGACGGAGGACAACCTCCCCAGCTACCACCACGAGATCGCGAGCCTCTTCGGCCGGGACGGCGCCTGGGGCACCTGGGTGCACCGCTGGACCGCGGAGGAGGGCCGGCACGGCATCGTGATGCGCGACTACCTGCTCGCCTCGCGCGCGGTCGACCCGGACAAGCTGGAGCAGTTCCGCATGGCCCACATGAGTGAGGGCTTCGAGTCGGACAACCGGCACTCGATGCTGCACTCGGTGGCCTACGTCGCCTTCCAGGAGCTGGCCACCCGCATCTCGCACCGCAACACGGGCCACCAGTCCGGCGACCCGGTCTGCGACCGGATGCTGGCCCGCATCGCGACCGACGAGAACCTGCACATGGTCTTCTACCGCAACCTGCTCAAGGCGGCCTTCGAGCTCGCGCCCGACCTGACGATGCAGGCGGTGCGGGACGTGGTCGTGAACTTCCGGATGCCCGGTCACGGCATGCCCGGCTTCGAGCGGGCCGCCGCGCAGATGGCGATCGGCGAGGTCTACAACCTCCGCATCCACCACGACGACGTGATCCAGCCCGTGCTGCGCTTCCTGAAGATCATGGAGATCGACGGCCTCGGCCCCGACGGGCAGGCGGCCCAGGAGGAGCTGGGGCTGTACATGGGCGGACTGGACGCCGAGGCCGCCAAGTTCGACGAGAAGCTGGCGGCGCGCAAGGCGCGGATGGCTGCCCGGGCGGCGGGCTGACCGCACCCGCCCCGACCGCCTCGGCCGCACCCGGCCGCCGTCACCCGTAGGCCGCACCCGTAGGCCGTGGTCACACTTGCGGGCCGCCGTCACTCGTGGGCCGTGGTCTCCTCCAGCGCCGCGTCGCGCACGTCGGGGACCGGGTGGCGGCGCAGCGCCCGCAGCAGCTCGCGCCAGGGTGCGGGCCACTGCTCGCGGCTGCCGAGCGCGGCGGTCACGGCGACGGCCAGCAGCCCCTCGGCGTGGCCGCCGTGCTCGGCCAGCGCGACGGCCTCGACGCGCAGCGCCTCGGGGTCGCCCGGCTGCTCCCAGCGCTCCAGGCGCCCGCGCACTTCCCCGGCGACGCGCGCGGCGAGTGCCGGACGGTCGGCTCCGGCCAGGGCGGTCACCCGGTCCAGGCACGGCGGTACGGCGGTCAGGTCGAGGTGGGTCGCCGCCAGGACGGCGGCCTGCGCCGCGTAGGCCTCGTACTCCGCCAGCAGCTCTGCGGCGGCGAGGCCGGCCGGACGGACGGCCGCCTCGGAACGGGAGGAAGCCGCCCCGAGTCGGGCGACGAGGAACTCGACGCGCCGGCGCGCCGGCCGGTCGCGGCGCGCCTCGGCGTCGCTGTCGTCGTCGGACGCCGTGCCGGCGAGCGTGCGCAGCGCGTCCAGGAGCCCGGCCAGGCCGTGCGGAGTGCCCGGCGCCGCGCTGATCAGGGCGTTGGCCGCGGAATGCCAGGTCCCCCTGTTCGCCAGGTCGGTGACGGCACCGGCCAGCACCGCGGGCGCCTCGGCCGACCAGGGTGTCCAGCGGGCCAGCGCGTCGAAGGCGAGGGCCGCCGTGGCGGGGTCGTCGGTGACGGCGGTCTCGCGTACCAGGCGGGCGTACCGCGCGCGGTACGCCTCGGGCAGGTCCAGCGGCGCGGCCCGCAGCACCGCGGCCCGCAGCACCGGCGCGCCGCCGGCGGCGTCGCGCAGGAGTTCCCAGATCTCGTCGCGCGCGAGCAGGCCGCCGGCGAACGCGGCACAGGCGGCGCGTACGTCGGGGTGCGTGCCCGGCCGGGTGTAGACCTCGGTGACCAGGGACGCCGCGTCCGGGACGGGAAGCCGGGCCGCGGCGAGCCGGACCGCCTCCTTGCGGCTGGTCACCTTGGCGTCCGGCGCCCGCAGTACGTCCCTCAGATGGGCGGCGAGGCGCGACGGGCGTACCTGCCGTGATGCCCGGGTGACCGCGTACACGGCGACGCGGGCCCGGTCCCCGCCGGCGTGCGCCAGCAGCTCGGGCAGCGCCTCGGCGGCCCGGTCGGTGCGGGCCAGGGCGGCGAGCGCGGCCTCGGCCATCTCGACCTCCGGTGACGCCGACCAGCGGCGCGCGAGGTCGGCGCCGCCGTCGGGCACGGCCGCGGCCTCGGTGACGGCTTCGGCGCGCTCGTGCTGCGAAAGCGCCGAATCGGCGGCCCGTGCCGACAGCCGTCGCAACAGCTCCGCCCGCTGTCGCGGCACCCAGCGGCGCGCGTCCCGGGCCTCCACCCACACGGACAGCTGCCTTCCCTCGGGCCGGAAGCGGCCGTGCGGCGGCTCGTCGGTGAGCACCAGGTCGAGGAGGTCGGTGCGGCGCCGGACCAGCTGCGACCAGACCACGGGCAGGTCGACCGCCGACGGGTCGTGGGTGAGGAGGCGGGCCACCCGTTCGTCGCGCGTACCGGCCGGCTCCAGCCAGAGGAGCAGCGCTCCGCTCGCGGCCGTGACATCCCCGTCCCGGAACACCAGCCACAGCAGGTCCTGCAGACCCGTCATCCCGGCGGCGCGCCGGCCCGCGGACCGGGCGAGGGCGAGAACCAGCCGGTGATCGCCCTTTTCGGCAGCCGCCTCCATCTGCGGCCGCAGTGCCTCGTACACCTGGTGCTCCTGGCCGCGCCGGAGGATGCGGTCGAGGCGACCGAGGTCGACGGTGCCCGTGCTGCCCGATATCCGTACCAGGGTGCGCAGCGCCCAGTCCGCCAACGCGCGCGGTCCGCCCTCCGGGTGCTCGCGCAGCAGGGCGAGGGCGAGGGCGACGAGCACCCGCCGGGTGCCGGGCGAGGAGTCGCGGGCCTCGACGGCGTCGATGGCGATGCGCTCCAGGTGCTCGGCGGCGTCCTCGGCGAACAGGGCGGGCCGGATCGCGCACGTCGCCCGCAGCGCGGCGGACCGCACGGGGTCCTGTTCGTTGCGCAGCCGCGCCATGTCCCTGAGGACGGCGGTGACGGCGGCCGGGTCGCCGGAGCGGTCGGCGTTGCGGATCAGCAGGGGCCAGGCCAGGGCGCGGTCGTCGGCGTCCGGGCGCCCGGTGGCGGCCAGCAGCCGGTCGCGGACCTCGGCGACGGGCAGGAAGGACTCGGCGCTGAGGACCTTGTTCTCGGTGGCACCGGCCGCACGCGCGCGGGCGGCCGTCTTGCGGGCCTCCTGCTCGGCGTGGCGGCGCGTCAGCACCTTCAGCAGCGCTTCGTCGACGCCGGCCGCGCCGGGGCCCCGTCCCTCGCGGACGGCCGCGTACAAGGCGTGGCGCCGGGCGGGCGGGAGCGCCTTGAGCAGCCGCGGGAGACCGCCGTAGGGCAGCAGGGTGCGGCCGTAGGCGACGAGTTCGGGCGAGTCGGTCCGGGTCAGCCGGTGCAGGACCGTGCGTCCGAGCCGGTGCACGTTCACGAGGGGTGCCCAGGCTGGCGTGGGCAGGAGTCTCAGCACCCGCCGCGGGTCCACGGCGGCGAAGGCGGAGAGGTGGCCGCGCAGTTCGTGCGGCAGGCGGCTCGGCCCCCGCCGGTCCAGCAGTGCCAGCACGCGCGCGGGCTCGGCGGGCGCGAGGGTCGCCATCGCGTGTGCGTACCGGTTCCACCAGCTGTCGCGCATCGCCTCGGGCAGCGCGGTCAGGTCCTCCTCCAACACGTCGAGCAGTGCGGCGGGGTGCCGCTTGGCGAGGGGCGTCCACGCGCGGACGGCGTGGAGCAGACCGGGCAGCAGCCGGGTGACCGTCGGCGCGGTGCAGCCCGGCAGCAGACGGGCCGCCTCGGCGTCGCCCCAGTCGCGTCGCAGCCCGTCGACGAGCCGGTCGGCGAGGGCGGAGCGCCCGCCGGCCACGACGGCGCGCAGCAGGTCGCGGCGTGCCGCCTCGGGCGCGTCGGCGAGCGCCGCCTCGAACGCGGCGTCCGGCACGCCCAGGCTGCCGGCGACACGCAGGGCATGACCGCGCACATACGGGTCGGCGTCGGCGATCCGGTCCGCGATCCACTCGGTGTCGCCCGCGGCGGACGCGGCGACGACGGCGAGCCCGCGCCCGTAGGCACCGTGCCGTTCGAGTTCGGCCAGTACGGGCCGCGGTGCGGCCGACTCCCTCGCGCGCACGACGAGTTCCCGCATCCGCTGTGGGTGGGCGAGCGGATCGATGGCGTGCAGCAGGCTCTCGGCCTCGTGCTGTGCGGCGGTTGGCGACATGCGGGGATTCTGCCTGCCGGGGCGCGCGCGGCCCAGCGAATTACCGGCGCGGACGGTGCGCCGCGCGATGTGCCGGGGCCTGGCTCAGCGCGGGACGCGCCGCAGTGACATCCGCTCCTTCTCCGACAGTCCGCCCCAGACGCCGAAGCGCTCGTCGTTGCTCAGCGCGTACTCCAGGCAGGCCGAACGGATCGGGCACAGGGCGCAGATCCGCTTGGCGTCCCGTACGGAACTGCCCGGCTCGGGGAAGAAGAAGTCTCCCCCTGTCTGTGCGCACAACGCCTCCTCCTGCCAGGCGAGGTCGGGCGTCGCGGTCGTCTCGATGTGCATGCTCCAGAGCGTGCACGGCCGGGAAAAACGTTCGATCAACGTCGGATCAACGCCCGGCGGCCGGGGCTCGGGCCGACCCGATGGTCCCCCGCCCCGCGGGAGGGCGCACGGCGGCGCGCGGAAGCGATTGTCAGTGGTGGGTGCAAGACTCGGCAGTGCAGGCAACGGGACCCTTTTGAGGAGGGCGATGATGCTCACCACCCGTTTCGTCACCGGCGCCCCGAACTGGATCGACGTCGGCGCGCCCGACATCGACGGCGCCACTTCCTTCTACGGCGGCCTCCTCGGCTGGCGGTTCCGGTCGGCGGGGCCAAAGGCCGGGGGCTACGGATTCTTCGAGCTGGACGGCCGGATCGTGGCGGGCGGTATGCGGACCGCGCCGGAGCAGGGCCCGCCGTCCTGGACGGTGTACTTCCAGGCCCCGGACGCCCAGGCCGCGGCCAAGGCCTCCGAGCAGGCCCGGGGCGGTGTGCTCATGCGGCCGACGGACGTGCTGGGCCAGGGCACCGTGGCGATCCTCACCGACCGGGCCGGGGTGCCGTTCGGCGTCCGGCAGCCCGAGCGGCTGGGCGGCCTGACCGTGGCCGGCGAGACCGGTGCGCTGTGCTGGGTCGAGCTGTACACGGCGGACATCGCGGCCGCCGCCGCGTACTACGACGCGGTGCTGGGGCTGGAGACCTCCGCCGTCCCCTTCCCCGGGGCCGGGACGTACACGTGTGTGAACCCGTCCGGGGAGGGCGAGGAGAGCATGTTCGGCGGTGTCGTCCCGCTCGCCGACGACCCGGTGGAGACGGACGCCCACTGGCTGCCGTACTTCGCGGTCGACGACACCGACGCCGTGGTCGCCCGGGCCTCGGAGCTGGGCGGCACGGTGCGGATGCCCGCGACGGACGTCGAGGGCGTCGGGCGCCTCGCCCGTCTCGCCGACCCGTACGGCGCCCGGTTCGCGGTGCTCAGGCCGATGCCCCGGGAGGCGTAGGGCGGGTCCGGCCGGCCGTGGTCTCCCGTGCTCCGTCTCAGGCGGTCGCGCGGCGGACCAGGGTCGTCGGCAGGACGACGCCGGCCGGCGCGGCAGGCGCGGGGTCCTCCGCTCCGGCGCCGCCGTCCAGGCCGCGCAGCAGCAGGCGGGCCATGAGCCGGCCCATCTCCTCGATGTCCTGGCGGATCGTGGTCAGCGGCGGGTCGGTCTGCTCGGCGACGGACAGCATGTCGTCGAAGCCGACCACGGCCACGTCGTCCGGCACCCGCCGTCCGCGCTCGCGCAGCACGCGCAGGGCGCCCGCCGCGGTGAGGTCGTTGGCCGCGAACACGGCGTCCAGGTCCGGGCACCGGTCGAGCAGTTCCCGCATCGCCCGCTCTCCGCCACCCGAGGTGAAGTCGCCGCGCTCGATCAGCCCCGGGTCGGCGTCGGTCCGGACGTCGCAGAAGCCGGCGAGCCGGTCGGCCGCGGACGTCTGGTCGAGCGGGCCGGAGATGTGCGCGATGCGGGTCCGGCCGAGGCCGGCCAGGTGGAGCACCGCCTCACGGGCGCCGCCGCGGTTGTCGCTGTCCACGTAGACCACGTCGTCCCGGCCGTCGTCCCAGCCGGGGCGCCCGCCGAACACGGTCGGCACACCGGCGCTGCGGACCAGGCCGGGCAGCGGGTCGTCGAGGTGCAGGGAGAAGACGAGCGCCCCGTCGACGTGGCCGCCGGCCAGGTAGCGGCCGACGCGGGCATGGTCCTCGCGGCCCTCGGTGAGCAGCAGCACGAGCTGGTTGTCGCGGGCCGTCAGTTCCTTGCTGATGCCGCGGAGTTGCTGGGCGAAGTAGGGGTCGGCGAAGACCCGGGCCTCCGGTTCGGCGGCGACGACGGCGACGGCGTCGTGGCGTCTGGTCACCAGGCTGCGGGCGGCCCGGTTGGGCACGTACCCGAGCTCCTCCACCGCGCGCCGGACCCGCTCGGCCAGCGCGTCCCGCACCCCGTGCGCCCCGTTCACCACCCGGGACACGGTGGCCCGCGAGACCCCGGCGCGCTCGGCCACGGCCTCCAGCGTGGGGCGCGGCGCTGTCTCGCTCACTTCAGGGCTCCTCGTCGGCGGCTGCGGTCAGGATAGCGGCAGCCGCCGAACCGGAGAGAGCGCTCTCGGCGTCCGTGAACCCCTGCCCCGGGGGGCCGCGCGCCGTGATGATCAGGGCATGTACACGAGAAAGGCTCATGACGCCTGACCGACTCGTTCCTGTACGCCCGGCTCCCCCCGCGCGCGAAGAACCGGGCCGGACGGGGCCGTACGAAGCCCCGGTCGTCACGGTGCCCGTGGGCCGCGCTGCGTGTGCGGGTCTTCGACCCGCCTCTCATCGAGCCCGTCACCGACGGCCGCCCCGTCCGCTCCGAAGGCGGGGAACCTGGCCGAGGACGTCGCAGCCGCCTTGGCGTACTGGTGGAACCCGGTACCGAGTGGCGCCTGTTCGGCATCGGCCGACCGCGTCGCCTCAGTGCTCGTGCGCCGGGGCCTCCCCGGTCCTGGTCTCCTGCCCGTGCGCGTGCGGGTCGTACCCGGGAATCGTGCCGTCCGGCTTCTTCACCAGGAACAGGCCCACCATCCCCATGTCGGAGTGGCTCTGTACGTGGCAGTGGTACATCCACGCCCCGGCGCCCACCCCCTCCCCCGCGATGATCTGGAAGCCGAAGGAGTCCGCCGGCCCGGTGATCTTGTTGTCGACGACCCGGCTCGGGTCGTCGGGGCCGGTGAGCATGCCGGTGCGGTTGTCCGCCCAGCGGTGACCGTGCATGTGGAAGGTGTGGTAGTACTCGCCGTGCGTGATCATGACGATCTCGACGCGATCGCCCACCGTGGCCTCGAAGTCGGGCCCGGTGTGGGGCGCCCGGTTGTTGATGAGCATGTCGTTGAAGACGATCGTGTGCGTGGCGCCCGGCAGCACGTCGCCCTTGCGGCGCACGATCACCGGGCCGTACAGGCCCTTGCGGATGCCGCCGGTGCCGTGTTCCGTGCCGACGACGTGGTCGTGGTAGTGCCAGTAGCCCGCGCTGCCCGCCCGCCAGGTGCCGTCCTCCCGACGGCCGGGCTTGTGGGTGCGCCAGGTGTAGGTGCGGGTGCCGCCGGGCTCGACGTCGCTCCTGTTCATTTTCGTGCCGTCGCTGGAGATCTCGTAGTCCAGGCCGTGGACGTGCAGACTCGCCCGCACGTCCATCGTGTTCTCGAACTCGATGTGCAGCGTGTCGCCCTCGTTGAGCTCGATCAGCGGGCCGGGGACGGACGCCTTCCCCTTCTCGAAGCCGTAGCCCATCCGGCCGTCGGGCAGCTTCTCGGCGTACATCCTGATGTGTCTCACCTCGCCACCGGCCGGTGCCGTCTTCGCCGGCGTCGCCTTCGCCGGGTCCGCCGCGCCCGCGACCTCCGGAGCGATGGACAACGATGTCGCGACGGCCGCGCCGCCCAGCAGCACCCGCCGGTTGAAGCCGCGTCTGTCCATGCCGAACTCCCCACACTGGGATGGAATTTGCGGAGACGTAGCCATGACTGTCCGTGATGAGTGATGGACCTGTGGGACGGTATCGGCTGCGACCGCGTTTATCCACACTCAGGACAAAGTTCGTTCCATCCCGGTCATACCTATTGGCGGACCACGCAAAGAGGTCTAACTTCCTTGGCGCTGCTGCCGTGACCGAGGAGGTGCCCATGCACTTACGAGGGTTGAGCGCGAGAAGAAGGGGCTGGGCGGCGTTCGCGACCGCCGGTTTCGTCGCCGCGGGACTGCTGGCGGGTCCCACCGCCAGCGCGCGCCCGGCGCCGGACCCGTCCCTGACAACGATGTCGATCAAGTCGCCGCCTGGCGGCGTGAACGTACGGGTGCTGATCTTCTACGGATCCGCCGCGGCCGGGGACGAGTCACCGGTCGTGAACGCCGGGATCGCGGCCATCGAGCGGATCGGACTGTCCGGCCCGGCGAAGGAGCGCTTCACGGTCGAGGCCACGGACAACGCCTCGGTCTTCACCAACGAGAAGCGGCTCGGCCGCTTCAACGCCGTCGTGTTCCTCACCGGCGGCGGTGACGTCCTCGATCCGGCGCAGGAGGCGGGCCTGGAGGCCTACATGGAGGCCGGCGGCGGTTTCGTCGGCATCCACGACGCGGCCCGCGCGGAGCCGTACTCGGACTGGTTCACCGGTCTGGTCGGGGCCCGCCCGGCCGCGTCCAGCCCCACCGCGGTCCAGCGGGCCACCGTCGAGGTCGGTGACCGGCGCCATCCGGCCACCAAGGACCTGCCGGCGCAGTGGAAGCGGCCCGACGAGTGGATGAACTGGGTGGAGAACCCGTCCGGCGACGTGCACACCGTGGCCCGGGTGCGCGAGTCGACGTACCAGCCCGGGGCGAGCGCCAACGGCTGGGACCACCCGGTCAGCTGGTGCCGGGACTACGACGGCGGCCGGTCCTTCTACACCGGCATGGGCGGCACGGTGTCGTCCTACGACGAGACCGACTTCCGCGCCCATCTGCGCGGCGCCCTCATGTGGACGACGCGCCTGGCGCGTGCCGACTGCAAGGCGACCATCGACGGCAACTACACGGCCGAGCGGCTCACCGCGCCCAACCAGCCCGGCCACAACGACCAGATCGGGGAGCCGCACGGCCTGGTCACCGCGCCCGACGGCCGCGTGTTCTACATCGGCCGCGGCGGCACGGACTCGTCCCGGCCCGTGATCACCGACTGGAACGACCCGGACGTCGGCAAGGGCACCGGCCAGATCCACGTCTACGACCCGCGGACGAAGCGGGTCACGCTCGCCGGTGAACTGACCGTCTTCGGCAACAAGGGCGGTGGCGGCGAGCTGTCCAAGGTCGAGGAGGGCCTGCTCGGCATCGAGCTGGACCCGGGGTTCGCGGAGAACGGCTGGGTGTATCTGCACTACACGCCGCACTCCGGGATCAACCGCGACACGCACATGGCCGAGCGGCGGGTCTCCCGCTTCACGCTCGACCGGGCGACCGACAAGCTGGACCCGGGCAGCGAGAAGGTACTGCTGAAGTGGCCGGTGCAGATCCACAGCTGCTGCCACGCGGGCGGCGGGATGGCCTGGGACTCCAAGGGCAACCTCTACATCGCCACCGGTGACAACAACTCCAGCGGCTTCAGCGGCGGTTACTCGGGCAACAACCCGGAGCCCAACTTCAAGGGCGTGTCCTTCGCCGACGCGCGCCGCACCTCCGGCAACACCAACAACCTCAACGGCAAGATCCTGCGCATCCACCCCGAGCCGGACGGGACCTACACGCTCCCCGAGGGCAATCTCTTCACCGGGAAGGAGACCGCCGAGGGCGGCGGCAAGACGCGCGGCGAGATCTACGTGATGGGTGTGCGCAACCCGGCGCGCATCTCCGTCGACAAGGCGACCGACACGCTCTATGCGGGCTGGGTCGGCCCGGACGCCGGCGCCCCGTCGCCGACGTGGGGTCCGGCCAAGTACGACACGTTCGCCGCGATCACCGAGGCGGGCAACCGGGGCTGGCCGTACTGCATGGGCAACAAGCAGCCGTACCGGGACCGGAACCTGCCGGACCCGTCGAAGCCGCTGGGCTGGTACGACTGCGACGCCCCGAAGAACGAGTCGCCGAACAACGACGGCCTGGTCAACCTGCCGCCGGTGACCGGGAACAACATCTGGTACTCGCCGCAGGGCGGCGGCCCCGACTTTCCGCGCGACGGGAACGGCATCCCGTCGTACGAGGAGGGCGAGGCCACCTACAGGCTGCCCTGGCTCGACGGCGGCAGCCAGGCCGCGATGAACGGCCCGGTCTACCGCTACGACGCCGGCAGCACCAGCGAGACCAAGTGGCCCGCGTACTGGGACGGCAAGTGGTTCGTCGGTGACTTCTACGACGGCGCCCAGCCGCGCAACGCGGTGCTGATGGACCCGAAGACGCAGGGCGAGGGCGGTCTGCCGGTGCATGCGGAGTCGCTGAAGAGGATCGTGCCGGCCGGCGACGACGGCATCCGGAACCTGATGGACTGGAAGTTCGGTCCGGACGGCGCGCTGTACCTCCTGGAGTACGGCCGCGGCTTCTTCACCTCGGACTCCAGGTCGGCCCTGTGGCGGGTCACCTACAAGGGCGGTGGGCCGACGCCGGCCGCCTCAGAGCTGGCGAGGGGGACCGAGTGATGCGCGGACGAAGAATGTGGGCCGCTGTCCTGGCCGGCCTGTTGATGCTGCTCGGTCTGCAGGCGGCGCCGGCTTCCGGGCGGCCCCGGGCGGAGACCGGGGCCGCCGCGGACCAGGTCCTCACCTGGACGGCCGGCGACGACATCACCAAGTACACGTCCGCTCCGCAGACGGCGGTGGCCGGTCCCGCCACGATCGTCTTCGAGAACAGCGAGGCGACCGGCAACACCACCGGTATGCCGCACACGCTGACGTTCATGACCAGCGACCCGGAGTACAACAGCGACGTCCAGCTGAACATCCTGGCCAACCCGGGCGACGACCAGGGCGGCAAGCACACCGCCGAGGTCACCCTCGCCCCCGGCCGCTACCTCTACTACTGCACGCTCCCCGGCCATTTGGAGATGAGGGGCGTGCTCGTGGTGACCGAGGGCGGCGGGGGCGAGGACACGACGGCTCCCGCCACGTCGGCGGACGTGGGCGGCACGCAGAACGCCGACGGCCACTACGTCGGTGCCGCGAGCGTGACGATCGGCGCCAGTGACGAGGGCGGCTCCGGCGTCGAGCGGATCGAGTACGCGATCGGCGCCGACGGTGCCTGGCAGCCGTACACCACGCCGGTCGTCGTCGACCAGGTCGGCGACCACACGGTCCGCTACCGCGCCTTCGACAAGGCGGGCAACGCCGCCGCCGAGAAGAGCGTCACGTTCACCGTGGCCCCCGCGCCGACGGACGACAAGACCGCCCCGGAGACCTCGGCGACGGTCAGCGGCGAGCGGAACGCGGACGGCGCGTACGTCGACATGGCGACGGTGACCGTCACCGCCTCCGACACCGGTTCCGGGGTCAACACCATCGAGTACGCGGTCGGTGACGGCGCCTGGCAGGCGTACACCGCCCCCGTGATGGTGCACGAGGTCGGCGAGCACACCGTGCGCTACCGCGCCACCGACAAGGCGGGCAACAGCGCGGCGGTCAAGAGCGTCGCCTTCACCGTCGTCGCCGCTCCCCCGCGGGACACCACCCCGCCGGTGACCGGCGCGACCGTGGAGGGGACGAAGAACTCCGACGGCGCGTACGTCGGCAGCGCGAAGGTGACCGTGGGCGCCACGGACGAGGGCGGCTCCGGCGTGGCCGGTGTGGAGTACTCGCTCGACGCCGGGCCCTACCTGGCGTACGCGGCGCCCGTGGCCGTCGACCGTGTGGGCCGGCACACCGTGGCGTACCGGGCGAGCGACAAGGCGGGCAACACCTCCGAGCCGCTGACCGTGAGCTTCACGGTGGTGTCGGGCCAGGTGCCGCCGCCGCCCTGCCCGGAGTACGACGAACGCGAGACGGTGATCGTCGGCACCGTCGACACGGGTGTGCCGAACCGGGTCACGAACAACCGGTGCCGGATCAACGAGCTGATCGAGGACGAGAAGGAGTGGACGTCCCAGGCGCTGTTCCTGAAGCATGTACGGGAGGTCATGGACGCCCTCCTGGACGAGGGGGTCGTCGATCGTCGGGAGTACCGGGCGGTCAACAAGGCCGCCCGGCAGTCGGGGATCGCCACGCCCGGCCAGACCGAGGGCTACCGCACGATCCTCGACGGGACCCAGGAGTCCTTCGCGAAGTGGGAGCAGGTGGGCGGTGGTTCGTTCGGGCTGAACCCGGACGGGACCATCACCTCCGGCACCACGAAGCCCGGCCTCGGCATGCTGTGGTTCCCGGAGCGCACGTACGGCGACTTCTCGCTGAAGCTCCAGTGGCGTGACGACGCCCCGGGCACCGGAAACGCCAACTCCGGTGTGTTCGTGCGCTTCCCGCAGGTCCACGACCACCCGGAGGAGTCACGGCCGGAGTGGGTCGCCATCAAGTACGGGCACGAGATCCAGGAGTTCGACAGCCCCAGTGGCGACATGTACAAGACCGGCTCGGTCTACGGCTTCGACCGGGTGGGTCTCGCCGGGGCCGGCGTGACGGAGAAGGGCACCTGGAACGACTACGAGATCCGCGTGGTCGACCAGCACTACTCCGTCTACCGCAACGGCGTACTGATCAACGAGTTCGACAACATCGGCGGCCAGGACTTCCACCCCGCGCGCTCGGACGACCCGGGCACGGACGGGCGGCGGTTCGCCTCCGGCTACATCGGACTCCAGGTGCACGGCACGACGGACGTGGTCTCGTACCGGGACGTCCGGATCAAGGAGCTGTAGCTCAGCTCTCCTGAGGGCGCGGCTTCTTCGCGCGGCTCGGCTGTACCCGGCTGGGTTCCCCCGGCATCTTCGGATACTCGGGCGGGTACGGCAGATCACCGAGCCCGTGGTCGTGCTCGTCCTTCGTCGCCAGTTCCAGCAGGGCGTCGAGGGAGTAGGCGTGATCGTCCATGTCCGCGTGCACGTCGCCGAGTTCGGCGAAGCGCGCGGGCATGGTCGTGATGTCGAAGTCCTGCGGGTGCGCGACGCCCACCTCCTCCCAGCGCAGCGGCGCGGAGACGGGGGCGTGCGGGCGGGGGCGTACGGAGTAGGCGGAGGCGATGGTGCGGTCCCGCGCGGTCTGGTTGTAGTCGATGAAGATGCGCTCGCCGCGTTCCTCCTTCCACCACTTGATGGTGACCTGCTCGGGCATCCGCCGTTCCATCTCGCGGCCGACGGCGATGGCCGCGCGCCTGACCTGGGTGAAGGTCCAGCGCGGCTCGATCGGCACGAAGACGTGGAGGCCCCGTCCGCCGGAGGTCTTGGGCCAGCCGCGCAGTGAGCCGAACTCCTCCAGAACGGCGCGCAGTTCGTGGGCGGCGCGGGCGGCGTCGTCGTAGTCGGTGCCGGGCTGCGGGTCGAGGTCGATGCGCAGTTCGTCGGGGTGGTCGACGTCGTCGCGGCGCACCGGCCAGGGGTGGAAGGTGAGGGTGCCGTACTGGGCGGCCCACAGGACCGCCGCCTCCTCGGTGGGGCACATCTCGTCGGCGCTGCGTCCGCTCGGGAAGGTGATGTGCGCGGTCGGGATCCAGTCGGGCATGCCCTTGGGTGCGCGCTTCTGGTAGAACCACTCGCCGGTGACGCCGTCCGGGTAGCGCTGGAGTGTGGTCGGCCTCTCGCGCAGGGCGCGCAGGATGCCGGGCGCGACCGCCTGGTAGTACCGGGCCACGTCGAGCTTGGTGTAGCCGTGCTCCGGGAAGAAGACCTTGCCCGGGCTGGACAGCCGCACGGTCCGTCCGCCCGCTTCCAGTTCCACCGCTTCCGCCATGCGAGCCACGGTAGGCGCACCACGGGGACCTCGCACATCAGACGACGGCCCCCACCCGGGCCCGGGGTGCGGGGCGGCAGGCCCCGCACCCCGGGCCCGCCGTCGCCGCCGCCCCGCGGGGATCCTCGGGACGAGCACTCCCCCGCTCCTGCTCACGGCTCCGTCACGCGGTCCTCTCTACTCGGCCAGGCTCCCGTTGCTCATCCGGACCCGGCGGCCGGTGAACCGCCGGGCGACCATGCGGTCGTGCGAGACCACCACCAGTGCGCCGCGGTAGTGGTGCAGGGCCTCCTCGAAGTCCTCCACCAGCGCGGGCGAGAGGTGGTTCGTCGGCTCGTCCAGCAGCAGCAGGTCCACCGGGTCGCGCAGCAGACGGGCCAGCGCCAGTCGGCGCAGCTGCCCCGTGGACAGGTCACCGACCGCCGTCGTCAGGTCGGACGGCCGGAACAGACCGAAGCCGAGGAGGGAGCCGTGATGTTCCTCGGGGTCGCCGGGCAGTCCGGCGGCGAACGCGGCCAGCAGGGTGCGCCGCGGATCCGTGATCGCGGTCTCCTGGGGCAGCCAGCCGACGCGGTCGGGGCGCGCGCACGTGCCTCGGTCGGGGGTCAGGTCGCCGGCGAGGACCCGCAGCAGCGTGCTCTTGCCGGCGCCGTTCGCCCCGGTGACCAGGACGCGTTCGCCCGGTTCGACGGTGAAGCCGTGGACGTCGAGCCGGTCGCCCACGGCGACCCGGTGGAGATCGGCGACCGCCCCCTTGTGGCCGGCATCGCCGCCCGCGACCCGGGCACCGAAGCGCAGGGGCGCCGGCGGCCGCGGCACCGGGTTCTCCTCCAGTCGCCGCACCCGCTCCTTCGCCTGCCGGACGCGCGCGGAGATCTGCTTCTCCACGCTGCGCTGGTGACGCTGGTTGTCGCGGTCGGCGTTGGTCCTGCGCCGGGGCCCGGCGGTCATGGTGTCGGCGGCGCGGCGGGCCAGGGCGCGCTGCTCCGCCAACTCCTGTTGCCAGTCGGCGTACTCCTGCTCCCAGCGGCGCCGGGCGCCCGCCTTGGCCCGGAGGTATCCCGCGTAGCCGCCGCCGTGCCGGTGGACGGTGCGGCGTTCGCCGTCCACCTCCCACAGGGCGGTGGCGACGCGTTCCAGGAAGACACGGTCGTGGGAGACCGCCAGCACGCTGCCGCGGTGGGAGCGCAGGTACTCCTCCAGCCACTGAACGGCCGGGACGTCGAGGTGGTTGGTGGGCTCGTCGAGCAGCAGCAGCTGCGGTGCGGCCGCCAGCAGACAGGCCAGGTTGAGACGGGCCTGCTCGCCGCCGGAAAGGCTGCCCAGCCGCCGGTCGGGCGTGATGCGCTGGAGGCCCAGTCCGTGCATGGCGGCTTCGACGCGGGCGTCGGCCGCGTAGCCGTCCCGCGCCTCGAACGCCTCCAGCAGTTCCCCGTACGAGGCGAGCAGGGCGTCGAGTTCGTCGGGTCCGGATTTCGCGAGCGCCTGCTCGGCCCGGCGCAGCGCGTGCTCCAGGGCGCGCAGGTCGGCCAGGGCGTGGTCGACGGCGTCCTGGACGGTGTCTTCCGGGGGGAGGTCGGGGGTCTGCGGCAGGTATCCGGCGCCGCCCGGAGCGTGGACGCGGATCCGGCCCGCGTCCGGGCGGTCGAGGCCGGCCAGCAGGCGCAGCAGGGTCGACTTGCCGGTGCCGTTCTCGCCGATGACGCCGATGCGCTCGCCGAACGCCACGGACTGGTGCACGCCGTCCAGCAAGGGCCGGCCTCCGGGCGCGCGGACGACGTCGTCCAGGACGACCTGGAACGCACCGGAGCCGGATTCCGAGCCGGTACCGGACGGGGTGGATGGGCAGGTGGAGGTGCCGGAAATGGGCTGAGACATGCGTGGTCCGCCATATCGGAAGGCGTGGACAGGTGACCGATACGGAGGGAGGGGTCATCGGCGCGCGACGGAGCGGCGTGAGTGAAGGCCGCGCAACAGCCGAACCCGGGGACCCTGACGGGCGGCCGGAATCACACCGCGTACGCGCGGTGGCATCGGCGCCCGGTCTCCCGGGGCGGTATCAGATGTACGGGTAGAAGAGCCTGATCACCCCACAAGCCTAACAGGCGAGGACCACGGACCGCTCATACAGTCGGACCATGGATCTGCCCGTCATGCCGCCCGTGAAGCCGATGCTCGCCAAGTCCGTGGCGAAGATCCCGCCGGGCATGCACTACGAGGCGAAGTGGGACGGGTTCCGGTCGATCGTGTTCCGCGACGGCGCCGAGGTCGAGCTCGGCAGCCGTACGGGTAAGCCGTTGACCAGGTACTTTCCGGAGCTGGTGGAGGCGGTGCGGGAGCGGTTGCCCGAGCGGTGCGTGGTGGACGGGGAGATCGTGATCGCCCGGGAGGGGCATCTGGACTTCGACGCGCTCACCGAGCGGATCCATCCGGCGGACTCCCGGGTGCGCACGCTGGCCGAGCGGACACCGGCCTCGCTGGTGGCCTTCGACCTGCTGGCACTGGACGACGAGTCCCTGCTCGACGTGCCCCTGACCGACCGGCGGGCACTGCTGGTCCGGACGCTGTCCGGGGTGACACCGCCCGTACACGTGGCACCGGCGACGGACGACATCGAGGTGGCGCGGAGGTGGTTCGAGCAGTACGAGGGGGCGGGGCTCGACGGCGTCGTCGCCAAGCCGCTCGACCTCCGCTACCGCCAGGACGAGCGGGCGATGTTCAAGATCAAGCACGAGCGCACGGCGGACGTCGTGGTCGCCGGTTACCGCCTCCACAAGAGCGGCCCCGTCGTCGGCTCGCTCCTGCTCGGCCTCTACGACGACCGGGGCGTCCTCCAGCACGTGGGCGTGAGCGCGGCCTTCACCATGAAGCGGCGCGCGGAGCTGGTGGAGGAGCTGGAACCGCTGCGCATGGACGACGTCCGGGGCCATCCGTGGGCCGCCTGGGCCGAGGAATCGGCGCACGAGTCGGCCCGGCTGCCGGGCGCCCCCAGCCGCTGGTCGGGCAAGAAGGACCTGTCGTGGGTGCCGCTGCGGCCGGAGCTGGTCGTCGAGGTGGCGTACGACCACATGGAGAACGGGGCGCGCTTCAGGCACACGGCCCGCTTCCGCAGATGGCGCCCGGACCGGACGCCGGAGAGCTGCACCTACGCCCAGCTGGAGGAGCCGGTCCGCTACGACCTGGCGGAGATCCTCGGCGCCAGCTGAGGGCGCCCCGGGGCCTTACGGCTTCAACAGCACCTTGACCGCGCCGTCCTGCTTCTTCTGGAACATCTCGTACGCGTGCGGCGCCTCCGTCAGCGGCACGCGGTGGGTGGCGAAGTCGTCGACACCGAGCGGGTCCTCGTCCGTCAGATAGGGGATGATCTCGTCGCTCCAGCGGCGTACGTTGGCCTGCCCCATCCGCAGCTGGATCTGCTTGTCGAACAGGGTGAGCATCGGCATCGGGTCGGCCATGCCGCCGTACACGCCGGACAGCGAGATCGTGCCGCCGCGGCGCACCAGTTCGATGGCGGTGTACAGGGCGGCGAGCCGGTCGACGCTGAAGCGCTCCGCCAGCGGGCCGCCCACGGCCCGGGGCATCACCGCGGCGGTCGACTGGACCAGCTTGGCGACGACGCCGCCGTGCGCCTCGGTGCCGACGGCGTCGATCACGGCGTCGGGACCGCGGCCTCCGGTCTCGTCCTGGATCGCCGCGACCAGTTCCTTCTCGCTGTCGAAGGAGCGCAGGTCGTACGTCTCCACGCCCCGTTCGCGGGCTCGCCGCAGCCGCTCCGGCACGAGGTCGACGCCGAACACCCGCCCGACTCCCTCGGCCCGGGCGATCCGGCAGGCCATGTCGCCGATCGGGCCGAGGCCGAGCACGGCGACGCTGCCGCCCTGCGGTACGGCGGCGTACCGGACCGCCTGCCAGGCGGTGGGGAGGACGTCCGAGAGGTAGACGAAGCGGTCGTCGGCCGGACCCTGGGGAACCTTGATCGGGCCGTACTGGGCCTGCGGCACCCGCAGGTACTCGGCCTGGCCGCCGGGGACGGCACCGTACAGGCGGGTGTAGCCGAACAGCGGGGCGCCCATGCCCTCGCCGGTGACCTGGGTGGTCTCGCACTGGGTCGGCAGTCCGGTGCCGCACATGAAGCAGTGCCCGCACGCGATCTGGAACGGCACCACGACCCGGTCGCCGGGCCGCAGTCCGGTCACCTCGGGGCCGACCTCCTCCACGATGCCCATGGGCTCGTGGCCCAGGATGTCGCCCGGAGTCATGAACGGCGTCAGCACCTCGTACAAGTGCAGGTCGGAGCCGCACAGCCCGGAGGACGTGACGCGGATGACCGCGTCCGTCGGCTCCTGGATCTTCGGGTCGGGCACGTCCTCCACCCGCACGTCCCTCTTGCCCTGCCACGTCACTGCCTTCATCGCCTCGCGCTCCCTCCGTCGCCGTGCGCTTCGGTTCTGCGTGGCGGCCGGGTACCCGAGGCGCCCTCCACCGAACCGTCGCCGGTTTCGTCCGAACAGCGGATTATGTGCCGCGTTCCGCATGCCGTATCAGATCCGGTCAGGTATGGAGCTAAATGCTTCAAAAACTGCACAATAAGTGACACAGAATGGGTGGACAGGTGGTCGGGATGCGACGAAGGACGCGCGGGCGGCGCGGCGGGGCCCTGCTGACCGCGGCGGTGGCGGTCTCGCTGGCGGCGGGCTGCGAGGCCGGGCCGGGGGCCGCCGAGGAGGACGGACAGGCACCGCGTCCGAGGCGCCCGCACAGCTCGGCGAGCAGCCCGGCCGGCCCGGTCGGCCCGGTGCTCGCAGTGAAGGTCGACAACGTACCGGCGGCCCGTCCGCAGAGGGGCCTGGACGCCGCGGACGTGGTCTATGCGGAACCGGTGGAGGGCGGACTGAGCCGCCTGATGGCGATCTACGCGACCGAGCTGCCCGAGTCGGTCGGACCGGTGCGCAGCGCCCGCGAATCCGACCTGGAACTGCTGCGCCAGTTCGACCGGCCGACGCTGGCGTTCTCCGGTGCGCAGCGCAAGCTGCTGCCGCTCATCGACAAGGCGCCGGTGCGCGCGGAGCCGCCGAGGCCGGGCGAGGAGTCGGACGCCTACGTCCGCGACGACGGCCGGCCGGCCCCGCACAATCTCTATCTGCGGCCCGGCCGGCTGCAGCCGTCACCCGCGGGCGCCGACGCCCTGACCACGGGTTTCCACTACGGAGCGGCCCCCGAGGGTGGCGAAGCCGAGTCCTCGCGCACGGTGCGCTACCCGTCGGCGTCCTTCACCTTCTCCTGGTCCGACCGGCGTGACCGCTGGCTGGTCTCCATGGACGGCGCCCCGGCCAGGTCGGCGGACGGCGGGCGTCTGTCGCCGGCGACGGTCGTCGTGCAGCACGTGAACGTACGTGAGTCGGACTTCCACGACTTCCGGGGCAGCGTCTCGCCGTACGTCGAGTCGGTGGGCTCCGGACAGGCGGAGGTGCTGCGCGACGGTCGCGCGTACCGGGCGGCCTGGAAACGCGAGGCGGCCGCGGACGGAACATCCTTCACCGCCGAGGACGGCTCCCCGCTGAACTTCGCCGAAGGCCAGGTGTGGGTGGTGTTCGCCGATACGGCGCATACGACGAAGCGGTCGTGATCAGCCCGGGACCGCCGCGGGCTCGGCCGGGTTGCGGAGCCCTTCGGCGGCGTCCGCGACCCGCCGGATGAGGTCGAAGAACACGGCCTGCTCGTCGGCGGAGAGCGGGGCTAGGAAGACCTGGTTCATCCGGGCCGTACGCACCGCCAGCTTGCGGTGGACGCGCAGGCCGTCGTCGGTCAGGCGCAGCAGGAAGCGGCGGCCGTCCTGCGGGTCGCGGACCTTGTCCAGCAGTCCGCGGCGGCCGAGCCGGCTGATCACCTCGGCGATGGTGGACCTGTCCAGGCCCACCCTTTCCCCCACGGTTCGCTGGTCCAGACGGTTCGGCTCGCTGACGAGCGCGTTGAGGACCGCGAACTGCGGCGAGGTGATCTCCTCCGAGACCATCGTGTTCCACAGCAGGTAGTGCGCCTGCTGCAGCCGCCGGGCCAGGTGCCCGGGATGGGTGGTCAGGTCGACCGCGGCCATGTGCGCTCCTGTGGTCATTTTCGTCGGTGCACTGACGATACCTCGGAACGAGTGAGAACAGCCCGATGCCACACCGGGCGATCCACCACGTGTTTTGCGAGGTCTTGACGCCTCGGCCGTCCGGTGGCAGCGTGTGGGGAACCTCGCTGAAATACTCAGTGCCCTGACTAATTCGCACGATCAGTCCGCGATCCGGGGTGCTTGGAAGAGATGGGGCTTCTCGGATGGACAAGGTGGTGGCCACAGCCGCCGAGGCAGTGGCCGACGTGCCGGAGGGCGCATCGCTCGCGGTGGGCGGCTTCGGGCTGAGCGGTGTGCCGAACGTGCTGATCCAGGCGCTGTACGAGCGTGGGACCGGCGGGTTGTCGGTGGTATCCAACAACTGCGGGGCGATGGACTCGGGGCTGGCGGTGCTGCTGGCCGCGGGGCGGATCGCCCGGGTGACCGGGTCCTACATCGGGGCGAACAAGGAGTTCGCGCGGCAGTACCTGGGCGGGGAGCTGGAGGTGGAGCTGATCCCGCAGGGCACGCTGGCCGAGCGGCTGCGGGCCGGCGGAGCCGGGATTCCCGCCTTCTACACCCCGGCGGGGGTGGGCACTCAGGTCGCTGACGGCGGGCTGCCGTGGCGCTACGACGGCTCCGGCGGGGTCGCGCTGGCCTCGCCGCCGAAGGAGGTCCGCGAGTTCGACGGGACGGAGTACGTGCTGGAGCGCGGGATCCGCACCGACTTCGCGCTGGTACGGGCGGCGAAGGGCGACCGGCACGGAAACCTGGTGTTCGCCAAGTCGTCCCGGAACTTCAACCCGCTGGCGGCGACGGCCGGGCGGGTGACGGTCGCCGAGGTGGAGCAGCTGGTCGAGCCCGGTGAGATCGACCCGGACGCGGTGCATCTGCCGGGGATCTTCGTACAGCGGGTGGTGGCGCTCACGGCCGAACAGGCCGCGGACAAGAGGATCGAGCGGCGGACGGTGAGTTCCTGATGGCCTGGACGCGTGAACAGATGGCCGCGCGAGCGGCCCGGGAACTGCGGGACGGACAGTACGTCAACCTCGGCATCGGCCTGCCGACGCTGATCCCGAACTACCTCCCGGAAGGTGTGGAGGTGACCCTGGAGTCCGAGAACGGCATCCTGGGCACCGGCCGGTATCCGACCGAGGCGGAGGTGGACCCGGACCTGATCAACGCGGGCAAGGAGACGGTGACGGTCCTGCCGGGCGCCTCCTTCTTCGACTCGGCGCTGTCCTTCGGCATGATCCGGGGCGGGCACATCGACGTCGCCGTACTGGGGGCCATGCAGGTCTCGGCCGCCGGCGATCTGGCGAACTGGGCCGTTCCGGGCAAGATGGTCACTGGGATCGGCGGCGCGATGGACCTCGTCCACGGTGCCCGCACGGTGATCGTGGTGATGACCCACACCGCCAAGGACGGCTCGCCCAAGATCATGCAGGAGTGCGCGCTGCCGCTCACGGGCAAAGCGTGTGTGAACCGGGTCATCACCGACCTCGGCGTCCTCGACGTCACGGGGGACGGCCTGCTCCTGGTCGAGACCGCACCGGGCGTGGGCGTCGACGAGGTCGTCGCCAAGACCGACGCCGAGCTCGTCATCGCGGAGGACCTGAAGTGAAGGACGTCTACATCGTCGACGCGGTGCGCACACCGTTCGGCAAGTACAACGGTTCTCTGGCGGGCGTGCGCCCGGACGACCTGGCCGCGCACGCCATCCGTGAACTCCTCGCCCGCACCCCGGACCTGGACCCCTCCCGGATCGAGGACGTGTACCTCGGCAACGCCAACGGCGCCGGCGAGGAGAACCGCAACGTCGCCCGCATGGCGGGACTGCTGGCCGGCCTGCCCACCACCGTCCCCGGCGTGACCGTGAACCGGCTGTGCGCCTCCGGCCTCGAAGCGGTGATCCAGGCCGCCCGTGCCGTCGCCGTCGGCGACGCCCACATCGCCCTGGCGGGCGGTGTGGAGTCGATGACCCGGGCGCCGTACGTGCTGCCCAAGTCGGACCGGCCCTTTCCCGCCGGGCACACCGAGCTGTACTCCACCACCCTGGGCTGGCGCATGGTCAACCCGAGGATGGACCCGCAGTGGACCATCCCCCTCGGGGAGTCCGCGGAGCTGATCGCCGACAAGCACGGGATCTCCCGCGAGCAGCAGGACGAGTACGCCCTCGCCTCCCACCACAAGGCCGCTCGCGCCCAGGCCGACGGCCTCTTCGACGGCGAGCTCGCGCCGGTTCCGGTGCCGCGGCGCAAGGGCGACCCGGTGGACTTCGCCGCCGACGAGTGCGTACGCCCGACCGCTTCGCTGGAGGCGATGGCGAAGCTCAAGCCGTCGTTCCGGAAGACCGCCGACGGCACGGTCACCGCCGGGAACGCCTCGCCGCTCAACGACGGCGCGGCGGCCCTCCTCCTCGTCGACGAGGAGGGCCTCAAAGCCACCGGCCGCGAGCCGCTCGCCCGCGTCCGGGCCACCGGTGTCTCGGCGACCGACCCGCACTACTTCGGCCTCGCCCCCGTCGAGGCCGTGGGCCGGGCTCTCGCCAAGGCCGGCCGGACCTTCGCCGACCTGGACGTCCTCGAACTCAACGAGGCCTTCGCCGCCCAGGTGCTGGGCTGTGTCGCCGAGTGGCCCGAGTTCGACCACGCGATCCTCAATCCCCAGGGCGGTGCCATCGCGCTGGGCCACCCGCTGGGCGCCTCCGGTGCCCGCCTCGCCGGCACCGTCGCCCACCAGCTCGCCCGCAAGGGCTCCGGCACCGGCGTCGCCACCCTCTGCATCGGCGTCGGCCAGGGCCTCGCCCTCGTCCTCGACCGCTAGCCACGTCACCCACGGGAAACCCCATGACTCTCACCCAGCACGACATCGACGCGGAGATCGCGGCCGAGCACGCCGCGTACGAGAAGCGGGTCGCCGACGGCGGGCCCGTCGAGCACCACCCGCGCCGCGACTACGCCCCGTACCGCTCCTCGGTGCTGCGCCACCCGAAGCAGCCGCCGATCGCGATCGACGTCACCAAGGACCCCGAGCTGGTGGAGCTGGCCTCCCCCGCCTTCGGAGAGCGCGACATCACCGGGATCGACAACGACCTGACCCGGCAGCACTCCGGGGAGCCGGTCGGCGAGCGCATCACCGTCTCCGGACGCCTCCTCGACCGGAACGGCAGGCCCGTGCGCGGCCAGCTCGTCGAGATTTGGCAGGCGAACTCGGCCGGCCGCTACGCCCACCAGCGCGAGCAGCACGACGCCCCGCTGGACCCGAACTTCACCGGCGTCGGCCGCACCCTCTCCGACGACGACGGCTTCTACCGCTTCACCACCGTCCAGCCGGGCCCGTACCCGTGGCGCAACCACGTCAACGCCTGGCGCCCCGCCCACATCCACTTCTCGGTGTTCGGCTCGGCGTTCACGCAGCGGCTCGTGACGCAGATGTACTTCCCGAACGACCCGCTCTTCCCGTACGACCCGATCCTGCAGTCCGTGACGGACGACGCCGCCCGGCAGCGGCTGATAGCGACGTACGACCACAGCCTGTCCGTGCCCGAGTTCTCGCTCGGCTACCACTGGGACATCGTGCTCGACGGCCCGAACGCCACCTGGATCGAAGAAGGACGCTGACCCGCCATGACGAAGATCGACACCAGCAGCCCGGAGAACGCGCTGCCCACGCCGTCGCACACGGTGGGCCCGTTCTACGGGTACGCGCTGCCCTTCCGCGGCGGCGAGGACATCGCGCCCGCCGGGCACCCGGACACGGTCACCGTCCACGGATACGTGTACGACGGCGCGGGCGACCCGCTGCCGGACGCGCTCCTGGAGGTGTGGGGTCCGGACCCGGACGGCAACCTGCCGACGGCCGACGGCTCGATGCGGCGCGACCCCGCCTCCGGCGGGTTCCTCGGCCGCAACGGCGTGGAGTTCACCGGCTTCGGGCGCATCCAGACCGACGCGAACGGCCACTGGTACGCGCGCACGCTGCGGCCCGGGGCGCGCGGGCGGAACGCGCCGTACGTCGGCGTGTGCGTGTTCGCGCGCGGGCTGCTCGTGCACCTTTTCACCCGGATCTACCTGCCGGGCGACGAGGCGGCACTCGCCGCGGACCCGCTGCTGTCCCGGGTGGACTCCGAGCGCCGCGACACGCTGATCGCCGCGGACGAGGGCAACGGGACGTACCGTTTCGACATCCGCCTTCAGGGCGAAGGCGAGACGGTCTTCCTGGAGTTCCAGTGACATCAGCTCCCGACACGGGCCTGCTCGCCCCCGGGTGGGCGGGCTCACCGGCCGCCGACGCCACCGACGACCACGCCTGGCTGCGCGCGCTGCTCGACGCGGAGACGGCGCTGACCCGTGCTCAGGCCGGGCTGGGCCTCGCCCCCGCCGAGGCGGCGACCGCGGTGGCCGACGCGGCCGACCCGGCCCGTTACGACCTGCGCTCCCTGGCCGGGCGCGCCCGCGGCGGCGGGAACCCGGTGATCCCGCTGGTGGCCGACCTGACGGAGGCGGTCGGCGAGGAGTACGGCCCGTACGTGCACCGGGGTGCGACCAGCCAGGACATCCTGGACACGGCGACGATGCTGGTCGCCGCCCGCACCCTGGACCTGCTCCTGGCCGACCTCGCCCGTACGGAGCGGGCGCTGGCCCGGCTGGCCGCCGAGCACCGGGACACGGCGATGCCCGGCCGGACGCTCACCCAGCACGCCGTGCCGACGACCTTCGGACTGAAGGCGGCCGGCTGGCGCACGCTGGTGCTCGACGCGCGGGACCGGGTCGGTGCCGTACGTGACGCGCTGCCCGCCCAACTCGGCGGCGCGGCGGGCACCCTGGCCGCCTTCGGAGCGTACGGCGCGCCGGACCCGACCGCGCTGCCGGCAGCGTACGCGCGTGAACTCGGGCTCCGGGCCCCTCTGTTGCCCTGGCACACCCTGCGCACCCCGGTCGCCGACCTGGCCGGTTGCCTGGCCTTCGCCGCCGGGGCGCTCGGGAAGATCGCCGCGGACGTGCTCGCCCTCTCCCGTACCGAGACGTCCGAGGTCGCCGAGGGCAGCGGCGGCGGCTCGTCGGCGATGCCGCACAAGGCCAATCCCGTACGGTCCACGCTGATCGCTGCGGCGGCCCGGCGCGCGCCACAGCTCGCGGCCACGCTGTACGGCTCACTGTCCGCCGAGGACGAGCGGCCGGCCGGAGCCTGGCACGCCGAGTGGGAGCCGCTGCGTGACCTGCTGCGGCTGACCGGCGGCGCGGCCCGTGACGCCGCGGAGCTGGCCGAGGGGCTCCAGGTCCGCCCGGACGCGATGCGTGCGCACCTCGGCCTCACCCACGGGCTGATCGTGTCGGAGCGGCTCTCCGCCGAACTGGCGCCGGTGCTCGGACGGGCCCGCGCCAAGGCGCTGCTCACCGAGCTGGCCCGGCGGACGTACACCGATGACCGCGATCTGGGCGAACTGCTGGCCGACGTCCCGGAGTTGTCCGGCCTCGATCTCGAAACCCTGTCCGACCCCGCCCGTTACACCGGCTCCGCCGGAGCCCTGACCGACCGTGCTCTGGAGCGACGTTGACCATGCTCAACCACCTGTCCGAAGGCCCGCTCTCCGCTCCCCCGCTGCTGCTCGGGCCCTCGCTGGGCACCTCGTACGCGCTGTGGGACAAGGTGGCGCCCGAGCTGTCCATCGGGCACCGGGTGATCCGCTGGGACCTGCCGGGGCACGGGGGTTCGGCGGCGGAGCTCATCGGGCCGGGCGCCAGCGTCGGTGACCTCGCCGGCCTGGTGCTCGCGCTCGCCGACTCGCTCGAGGTCGAGCGGTTCGCCTACGCCGGGGTGTCGCTGGGCGGCGCGGTGGGTCTGCATCTGGCCGTGCATCATCCGGAGCGGGTGTCGTCGCTGGCCGTGGTCTGCTCGTCGGCGCACTTCAACGGCGCGAAGGCGTGGGAGGAGCGGGCCGCGACGGTGCGCGCGGAAGGGCTGGCGAAGCTCGCGCAGAGCGCGGACGACCGGTGGTTCACGCCGGGGTTCACCGTGCCGGCGCTGGTGCGGGACCACCGGGACGCCGATCCGGGGGCGTACGCCGCCTGCTGCGACGCGCTGGCCGCGTTCGACCTGCGGGACCGGCTCGGCGAGATCACCGCGCCGACGCTGCTGATCGCGGGCCGCCAGGACCCGGCGACGCCGCCCGCGCATCTGCGGGAGATCGCCGACGCGGTGCCGGACGCGACGCTGACCGAGCTGCCGGGGGCCTCGCACCTGGCGCCGGCGGAGCGCCCCGAGGCGGTGCTGACCGCGCTGCGGGCGCACTTCGACGGCGGCGCCGGGCGGGGCATGGCGGTGCGGCGCGAGGTGCTCGGCGACGCGCACGTGGACCGGGCGCAGGGGCGGCAGACCCCGTTCACCGCCCGGTTCCAGGACTTCATCTCGCGCTACGCCTGGGGCGAGATCTGGACCGACGAGACCCTCTCGCGCCGCGAGCGCAGCATGGTCACGATGACGGCGCTGGTCGCGCACGGCCACTACGAGGAGCTGGCCATGCACGTACGGGCGGCGCGGCGCAACGGGCTGACGCCGGACGAGATCGGCGCGGTGCTGCTGCAGACGGCGGTGTACTGCGGGGTGCCCGCCGCGAACTCGGCGTTCGCGGCGGCCCAGCGGGTGCTGGCCGAGGAGGAGGGCGCCGGCGGCTGAGCAGCCGGGCTTCACCTCGTGGTCCGACTCCGCCCTCAGCTCACGGGGCCCGCCGCCAGTGCCTCGCGGGCTCTCGCCACCACCCCGTCCGCCCGCACGAGTCCGCCAGCGCCAGGCCGCGGTGCAGCTCGGCCGCCGAGCGGGCGGCGATGCCGTACTCCACGCGGGCGGCGGCGTGCTCGTACTGGCAGGGCGAGGCCTCGAGATAGGTGACGGCCTGGGCGGCGAGCCGGACCGCGCGCTGGCCGGTCTCCAGCGCGGCGGCGCAGCGCAGGGCCTCGCCTATGGCGGTGTCCGTGCCGAAGCGCTCGGCCTGGCGGCGGGCGTCGGAGGCCAGTCGGGCTGCGCGGGCGGGGTCCTCCGTGGCGAGGGCCCGGGCGAGCTCGGTCGCCCAGGGGGACACCACCGGGTTGTGCCGGCCCCGAGCGGTCGCCGCCTTCTCGGCGGCCTCCAGTTCGTTGATGCCTTCCTTGGTGCGGCCCGTGGCGAGCAGCAGCCGCCCGCGTACGGAACGGGGCTCGGGCAGCACGATCGTGGACGGGTACGGCGGGTCGAAGCCGTACGTGTCGGCGACGGACCGGGCCTGTTCGACATGGCCGCGGGCGAGCAGTGTGTCGATCAGGTTGCAGACCGCGGACCAGTACAGCGGCAGGCCACGGCCGACGCGCTCCGCGATGCGAAGTGATTCGCGCAGCGTCGCCTCGGCTTCCCTGAGACGGCCCCGCCTGCGATGGCCGAGCCCGACGTAGGTGTACGCGAGGGCGAGGTGGCCGCCGCTCCAGCCGGCGGTCTCGTAGGCGCGCAGGGCCTCGGTGAACAGTGCCTCGGCGCGGTCGAGCCGGTCGGTGTAGGCGTAGCAGTTGGCCAGCATCATCGGCAGTTCCAGGCCCCACTCGTTGTCGATCCAGCCCAGCCCGGGAGCGAGGCGGCCGTTGACGAGGGTGCGGTCGCACAGCTCGACGACCTCCTCGGCGTTCTCGCCGTGGGTCATCGCGTCGAATCCGCGCAGGATGAGCAGGGCGCGCTCGGTGTCGTCGCGGCCGGTGCAGGTCCGGGCGAGTTCGGCGAGGTGCGCGGAACGGCCGGGTGAGGATGTCTCGCCGGGGTGGATGCCCTCCCACATGTACTGGACGGCCCGCATCCGCAGCCGGGCGGACGGGTCCGGGTTCCGGGCGGCCTCCGCCTCGACGGTGCGGACGGCCTCCTCCAGCTGGTTGTTGTGGAGCAGGGCCTCGGAGAGCCGGAACACGGCGTTGACGCGTTGGTCGCCGTCGAGGCCGGGCATGGCGAGGGCGGTGCGCAGGTGGCCGATGGTGGTGGCGGGCGCGGTGAGGAGGGTGGCGCAGCCCAGTTCGTAGAGCACGCGGGCGTGGATGTCGGGCAACGGCGGTTCCAGCAGCGCGCGTTCGAGGCAGTGGCGGGCTGCGTCGGGCGCGCCGACTGCGAGGTGCTCGCGGGCGGCGTCACGCAACTGGGCGACGACTTCCGGGTCGTCGTCGGGATGCACCCGGAGCAGGTGGCGGGAGGCGGCCGCGGCCCCGAGCCGGGAGTCGGTGACCAGTTGGGCCGCTATGCCGTGCATCGCCGTGCGCAGCGCGTCGGGGATGGAGTTGTAGACGGCGGTGGCGATCAGCGGGTGGACGAACTCCAGGTCTCCCGCGTCCGGTTGCCCGGCGGCGGGGTCGGCTCCGGCGAGGATGCGCGCGCCGCGCAGCAGTTCGGCGCAGCGGGCGGCCTCGTCGCGGTCGAGGGTGGCGAGCCGCGCCACCATGTCGACGGTGATGCCGCTGCCGAGGATGGCGGCGGCCCAGGCGAACCGGGTCGAGTCGACGCCGAGTTGCTCCAGGCGGGCGACGAGACCGCCACCCCGGGCGGAGCGGTTCAGGGCGCGCAGTTCGGCGGCCTCCGCCTCGACCGGTTCGAGTTCGCTGTCCTGGACCTTGGCGAGGAGCTCCACGGTCTCGTAGGGGTTGCCTCCGGTGACGGCCCACACCTCGCGGCAGAACGCGGCGTCGGCGTGGTCGCCCAGCGTGGAGCGGGTGAGGCCGGCCGTCGCGTCGGGGGTGAGGGCGTTCAGCGGGGCGAGGGGGCGGCCGGCGGCGGCGGCCGCGTCCAGGTGGCGGGCGCTGTCGCCGCTGACGTCGCCGGGGCGGCGGGCGATCACGACCAGCACGGAGATCTCGTCGAGCCGTTCGGCGAACGCGGCGAGCCAGCGCAGGGTCTCCTGATCGGCCCAGTGGGCGTCGTCGATCAACAGGACCAGCGGCCACTCCCGGCGGGCGAGCCGGCGTACGGCGGCGACCAGGCCGTCGCACACGCCCTGCGGGTCGGCCTGCCGCTCGCCGGGGTCCGCGATGCCGAGGGCGGGGCCCGCGAGGTCGTACCACTCGCCGAGGTACTCGCGGGCCTCCTCCGGGAGCATGGAAACGAGCGCGGGCTGGAGCAGTTGGCGTACGACGTTGAAGGGGACGGACCTGAGGGTCTCGCCGGCGCGCGCCGACCAGACGGTGCAGCCCCGGGCCTCCGCGATCCGGCGGGTCTCGGCGAGCAGCGCGGTCTTGCCGAGTCCGGCCTCGCCCCGGGCCTCCAGGAGGCTGCCGGGGGACGAGCGGTCCGCGCACAGTATGTCGACCGCCCGTGTGAGGGTGGCGACTTCCTCGTCGCGCTCCCAAAGGGAGGCCGAGGCGGCGGCCCTCCGCCGTACCTCCGTCATCCCGCTACCTCCCCGAGTCGCCCGAATGACGTACAGACATTGAGCCTAGCCGTCCGATCGCGCGAGTGGTGGGGTGTCGGGACGGTAGTTGCCGTGACGGGTGACATGCGGTAAAGCGCGGACGACGCGCCGAGGCCGCCATCAGCGGCGGTACCGGGCGACGTGCGTCAACTCGCCGTGCGCGGCGCCGGAGGGGCGGTCGGTTCCGGCGCGCTGTTCCGGTGGACCGGCGCGGGGTCTCTCATCCCGCTTTCACCGACGCCTCATACGGTGGGCACATGACGCAGGTGACTCCTCCCGGGTGGTACCCGGACCCCGGACAGAAGAATGACGGTCCCGCCACCGAGCGCTGGTGGGACGGCAAGGCGTGGACGGACCAGGTCCGCCCCGCGGGGCCGGCCGTCGCGTGGGAACCTCCTGCGCAGCCGCCCGCACAGCCTCCGGCGCACGGTGCCGTGCCCTCGCACCATGCCGTGCCCGCGCCCTACCCCGTGCACCCGGGCTATCCGGGCCTGCCCGTTCAGCCGCCGTCCGCGCGGCGGCGCCGGCTGCGTACCGGCATAGCCGTCGCCGCCGCCGTGGCCGTGCTGGCCGGGATCGGTGTCGGCGTGTACGTCCTGACCGACGACGGTTCGGGCGGCGACAGCGTGTCCTCGCAGGCGGACCGGCGCGGCCCCGGCGGCCAGAACGGCCCCTTCGGCGACTCGGGCGGCGGCGAGGGCGGCGAGTCGCCCGCGCCCGGCTCCCCCGACGGGTCCGAACCGCCCACCATCGACAGCGGATCGGTGACGGACCCGGTCAGCGGGATCAGCCTGCCCATTCCGGACGGCTGGTCCGGCCAGCAGCTGTCGGTCGGCGCGACGGTGACGTCCGAGGACAGCTACAAGTGCCCGGGCGACACATCCGCCACCTGTACCAAGGGAGGCGCCTACTCGGCTCCCGCGGTGGTGCTGGGCACGAAGGGCGGCACCGCCGAGGAGGTCGCGAAGGCCGACATCGAGGCGAACGCCGAGGAGTCCTACGGCGGTGAGTCCTACGGCGGGATCACCTCGCACGAGGAACTGGCCTCCAAGGCGGTCACGGTCGCCGGGCAGAAGGGCTATCTGGTCCGCTGGAAGGCGGTCACCGGCAAGGGCGCCGACGGCTACGTCGAATCGCTCGCCTTCCCGGCGCCCGCCGACCCCGAGCGCATCGTCGTCGTCCGGTTCGGCGTCGACGTCGGGGAGAACCAGTCGGTCATCGACGAGATCACCAAGGGCATCGAGGTCGACTCCTCCGGAGGCGGCGGCAACGGGCAGGACGTCTGACCGGCCGCCGGACAGCAGTCGGGCGGGGGGGGGGGGCCGGCGGGCCCCAGGGGGCCCCCCCCCCCCGGGGGGGGGGGCCCCCCCCCCCCCCCCCCCCCCCCCCCCCCCCCCCCCCGGGGGTGCGCGCCGCCCCCGTCCCCACGGTGCGGCGCGGGCAGGCCACCGTCCAGTCATCCCATGGACGGCGGCCTGAGTCTCAGGGCAGGCCGAGGGCAGGCAGCACGACGGCCTCCACGAACCGGACGAGGTACTCCGCATCGGCCTCCTCGCCCTCGACCAGGGGCCGCATCCGCAGCATGCCGAACATCTGCGCGGGCACGTACTCCAGTGCCGGATGGCCGGCCGGGACCTCTCCCCGCGCGACGCCGCGGTCGAGGATCCCCCTCAGCGCCGCGATCTCCGGCTCGACGAGCGCCTCGCGCAGCGCGCACTGGAGTTCCGGGTCCTGCATGACCGCGTGGCCGAGCGCCTGGAGCAGCCCGGTGTCCCTGCCCGCTCCCCCGCCGGCGGCGCGGGCCGCCTGGCGCAGGTCCTCGGCGAGCGACCCGGTGTCGATGCCGACGAAGCGCACCCGGCGGTGGGAGCGCAGCGCCGCGGCCACGAACTGCGGCTTCCCCTTCCACTGCCGGTAGAGCGTGGACTTGCTGCACCGGGTGCTGGCGGCGATGCCGTCCATGGTGACGGCGTCGTAGCCGCAGGACCGGATCTGTTCGAGCACGGCGTCGAAGAACTCCTGCTCACGCTCCGGCGTGATCTTGGAGCGGCGCGAGGCGCCGGCCGTGTCCGGTCGGTCCGCGGCCTGCGACGTCATCGGCCCTGCTCCTCACTCGGTTCCAGCGGCGGTACAGCGGCGCTCGAGCGGCCTGTACTCCAGTGTGTCGTACGTCTATCGATACGTCAGTGTACCGGTACACCAGCGTATCGGTACACTGGCGTATCGGAACGAGGTCGTATCGATGAGAACCGTCACACGCCCCCGCGCCTGTGAGTCACACGCACCACCGTCAGCGAAGGGGCCGGGGGATGAACGCCCGCAGCGAGCCTGCAGAAACGGCACCGGACGCACACCCGCGCCCGCCGATCGTCCGTGAGGTCCTGCTCGTGGCCGGTCTCTTCCTCGTGTACAAGTTCGGCCGGCAGCTGGCGACCGGCCACACCGCCGAGGCCTTCCGCAACGCCCACCACGTGCGGGACTGGGAACGCGCGCTCCGGCTGCCCGACGAGGGCACGGTGCAGTCCCTGCTCCTGCACGGCGACGCCCTGATACACGCGGCGAACACCTACTACGCCACCGTCCACTTCCCTGCCACCGCGGCCTTCCTGATCTGGCTGTACCTGCGGCGGCCCGCCCACTACGTGTGGGCCCGCCGGGTGCTGGCCGCGCTGACCGGCGCCGCGCTGGTGCTGCACCTCCTCTTTCCGCTCGCCCCGCCGCGCATGCTCGGCGCCGCCGATCTGATCGACACGGCCCGGGTGTTCGGGCCCTCGGTGTACGGCCCGCCGAGCACCGACCAGTTGTCGAACCAGTTCGCGGCGATGCCCTCGCTGCACTTCGGCTGGGCCCTGATGCTGGCGGTCGGTCTGATCGTCGCGACGCGGTCGCGCCTGCGGTGGCTGTGGCTGCTGCATCCACTGGTGACTCTGCTGGTGATCGTGGGCACCGCGAACCACTACTGGCTCGACGTGCTCGTGGCCGCGGCCCTGCTCGGCCTCGCGCTCGCGGGGATCCGCCTGCGGCACCGGCCGCGGTGCACCGTGCCGCACCGCCGGCCGGAGTTCCGGCCCCGGACGACGGCGGAACGGCACGACCTCGTGGGGGCGGGCCGATGAGCGCCGCCACGATCGCCGTCCTGCTGTCCCTGGTCTCCGCCTGCGCCTACGCCGCCGCGGCCGTCGCCCAGGAACGACTGGCCTCCCGCAGCGCCAACGCGGGCGCGCTGCGGATGCTGGCCACCGGCGCCTGGTGGTGGTCGGTCGCGCTCAACGCGTCGGCCGCGCTGCTGCACGTCGTCGCCCTCAAGTACGGGCCCCTCACCGTGGTCCAGCCGCTCGGTGCGCTCACCCTGGTCGCGGCGGTGCCCCTGGGGGCGCGGCTGGCGGGCCGGCGAGTGAGCGCGGTCGAGTGGAGGGGCACCGGGCTGACGCTGCTGGGGCTGGGCGCGCTGCTGCTCACCGCGTCCGGGCCCGCGCCCGACGACGTGCTGAGCGTGCCCGAGGCGCTGGTGCTCTCCGGCGCGACGGCGGCGCTGATCGGCATGCTGTCGTGGCCCGGCACCCGGCCGGGGCTGCGGCACGCGACGGCGTCCGGCATCGCCTCCGGAGTCGCCTCGGCGCTCACCCAGACCGTCACGGTCGCCGTCACGGACCGCTCGGGCACGCTGCTCAGCGCACAGGTGATCGGGGTGGCCCTGCTGGTGGCGGCCTTCGCGGCGGGCGGGCTGCTGCTGTCGCAGACGGCGTACCGGGGTGGGCTCGGCGCCCCGCTGGCGGTGGTGACGCTCGCCAACCCGGTGGCCGCCGCGGTGATCGGGCTTTCCCTGCTCGGTGAGCGGCTGCGGGGCGGCGCGGGCGGTGTGCTGCTCGCGCTGACCGGTGCGGCGCTGGCCGCCTGGGGCGTGGTCCAGCTGAGCCGGGCGACGCCCGGGCGGCCCGATGACGCCGGACCGATGGCTGCCCTACCCGCTCTGGAGCCGGATCCGGCGAGGCAGGAACGTGCTGGACGACGGGCGGCTACGGGACCGGCAGCGGCGGAGAAGGAGCCGGCGGGCATGGCAGCGCTGGAACAGACGGCGCTGCAACAGGCGACAGTGGGGCCGAGTCAGGTGGGGCCGGTGCTGGTGCCCCGGCAGGCGGAGCCCGGGCACCTGACTCGGCTGTAGGGCCGGCCCGGCGGAACGTGCCACGGACGCGGGGCCCGCGGTACGCGGGGGTGACCCGCGGGCGGAGAGAAAACACCTCGCCCGGACGGGACGGCGTCCCTACGCTGACCGGAGCGGGAGCGCGCGGTGCCCGCAGGCTGCGGGGCCGTGGCAGAGCGGCCCATCGCGATCGACGTGGGCGAGGCCCCGCACACGTCGACTGACGGGAACCGGGCGGGCCCTGCCCCTCCTGTCCGCGGGTTCGAATCCCGCCGGCCCCGCCGCCGACTCGTCCGCTCATCCGCGCCGGCTCCCGTCGCGCAGGGCCGCCTCGGCTCCTGCCAGGTAGACGGCGGCTGTGGCGCCGTACGCCGATCAGGTACGGCCGGGTGCGGGCCGCCGGCGCGGCCACCTGGGCGGCCGCCTCTTCTCCTGCGTCATGGGTCCACGTGAGTGGTTCGGCGGGGGGACGGCCGCGCGCGGCGACCGTCCCTCCGGTGGCGGAACTCAGCGGCGGCGCTTGCGCGGTCGCGGTACCTCCAGTTCCTCCAGTCGCGGCCCGTCCCCGTCCTGGACCCGCTGCCAGGCCTCGCGGTACAGACCGGCGACGGGCCGGGTGGGCACGACGACGCCCAGTACCGGGCTTTCGGCGTCGAGCAGGTCGTACATCGGCAGCTTCCACCGCTCCAGCGGCAGGTGCGGATTGCCGGGCTGGGTCCAGCCGCCGGGCAGGAACAGCGAACGTCCGGCCTTGGAGCGGTTGCCCTCGAGTACGAGGTCGGTGGCCGCGAGTTCGGCGCGGGCGGCGCGGAGCCGGGCCGTTCCCCCTCGTTGCCTGCCCCAGCCGGTCCAGCGCGCGGTGTTGCGGTCGGTGGGGTCCGGCATGGCGAGCAGCATCAGGTAGAGGACGGCGGCGTCCTCGCCGATGCCGTGCAGCCTGGCGACCTCGCCGACCAGGTCGGGCACGGACCGGGCGGGGTCCTGCGGCCACCACAGCCCGTCCGCGTCGCGCTCGCCCGCCACCGGGTTGCCGGGGTCGGCGAGCAGTTCGGCGAAGCGCCGGTCGTGGACCATGCTCAGCGCGGTCTCCTGGGCGTTCGGTCGTTCACCCGTGAACAGCGCCGTCAGGTGGGGGTCGTTGCCGGCCGCGTCCAGCAGCGCGGGCCGGATGGCGGGGACGGGTTCGGGCCCCCCGGTGCCCAGTACGACAGCGCCGTAGCGCACGAAGTCCTCGCCGGTCTCCGTGGGATCTCCGGCGGCCCGTTGGAACGCCTCCCAGTCGATCTTCCGGTCCAGGGCGATCAGCAGGCCGGGGTGGGCCAGCCGGTCGCGCAGCGCGCTCAGTACGCCGGGCAGGGTGGCACGGACCGGGTCGCCGGACGGGAGCCGGTGGGCGAGCCACGCGGCGAGGGCCACCGAACCCTTGAGGACGTTGTTGTCGAAGCCGGGCGTCTTCTCGGTGGATTTGAGGTAGTAGGGACCGAACTGCCAGGTCAGGTCCCGCGTCAGGCGGGGCTCGGTGGTCATGTCGACGAAGCCGTGCAGGGCTGCGGGCGGTGCCCATCCCGGGGACACCACGGTACGGGCCGCGTCGTGCAGCACCTCCTCGCAGACGGGGGTGCGCCGGCCCAGCCGCTCGTTCCAGACCTCGGCCGCGCGGGCGGCGTCGGGGCCGTCCGTCCACAGCCGCGTCGGCTCGGTGGGCAGGAGCGCCGCCACGACGGCCTGCCGGGCGCCCGCGCCCAGGGAGCGCAGCTCGTCCTTGGCCACGCGCGCGTCGGCCGACTTCACTCCGATCGCCTTCAGCGTCGCGGAGGGCACCGCCTCGCGCTTGTCGTCGATCATGGGCATGCCCGCCACCACGAGCCGTGCCATGGTCGGGGTGACGCCGGTGAGTCGCGCGAACTCGTCGGCAGCCGCCGGGAACCAGGGTGCCGAGCCGTGCTCGGCGAGCTCGGCGCGGAACGCCGCCGCCCAGCCGGGAGCTCGCGTCTGCTCCGGCACGAACGGCCCCGCGGCGACCAGCGTGTACGGCGCGGGTACCTCGAAACGGCCGGACGGATCGTGGAAGACCGCTCCGTAGCGATGGCCCGTGGTGTCGTCCTCGGAGTCCCATTCGCCGAGGAAGTCGAACGCGCGGTAGGGAAAGAGCAGGAACGCACCGCCGCCGAGGTCCAGCACGGTCTCGTCCGTGTTGCCCTGCACCGCGTGGGGCCCCTCGAACAGGCTCCTGTCCAGCCGCAGCCGGACGCGGCGCCAGTGGCCCGGGTCCAGGTCCGTGAGTTCCTGCGCGTCGAATTCCGCGAGGTACGCGTCCAGTGCCTGCCGGTGCTCCTCCACGGTGGGCGCCGAACCGGCTCGCAGGGCGAGTATCGCGGGCAGCTCGGGCAGAGCCAAGGCGTCGATCTTCTCCAGCGACTTCTGCCCGGCCAGCTGCCGGTGGATCCGGCCCGGAGGCGCCGGCTCGGCCGGGCCCCGCATGGACCTGCCCAGCAGGTGCGGCAGGTCGTAGAGATGGTGTTCGCTGGCCCAGTAATGAGGGCGCCAGCCCCGGCCGGTCAGGCCGACGCCGTTGACCGCCGCCTCGAGCAGCTCGTCTCCCACCTTGGGCCGCGGCTCCTGCGGGACGACTCCGGCGATCGCGGAGTCGAGCCGGGCCAGCGCCGCGTCCAGGGTGCGCTGCTGCTCGGCGGCGAACCGCACCACCCCGGTGACGCCCGCGCGCAGCGCCTCGTGGCCGACCTCCGGCAGGAGCGTGCGGACCAGGCCGGACACCACGTCCGGGCCGTCCGTCTCCGCCTGTTCCTTCCCCCGTTCGTCGTCCTTCTCAGCGCCCAGCGCGGCCACGGCCCCTGTCAGAAGCGCCGCCGCGGTGTCCTCGCCGACCTGGCGGAGCGCAGCGGACCCCTGCGGGTCGCGGGGCTGGAGGTGGTGCCAGTAGCGCAGGTGCGGGAGCAGGGCCGTACCCGCGTGGAAGGGGCCGGCCCTGTAGCCGTACCCGCTCTCGGCGACCAGCGTGCCGTCGGTGTCGAGCAGTTGGACCGTGCGGGACTTGTGGATCACGGTCAAGGGCCGGTCGGCGCCGGGGAAGACCAGCGCGTGTTCCGGGTCCGCGCCCGCTGCGGGCGGCACGACGACCGAGCGGCCGGCCAGGTCCTCGCCCCGCCGCGAACCGTCGGGGAGGGTCACCACACGCCAGCCGAGCACGCCGTCCACCGGGGCGCACACCGGGCCCGGTACGGCGGAGGGGGCGGGCAGCAGCCAGGCGTTCGAGAGGGCGCTTCCCTCCGGAGCGGTGTGCAGTGCCCCGTCGATCCACTCCGGTGCTCCGGGTTCGCCCACCGTGTCGCCGACCGGGTCGTACGCGCGCCAGGTGTACTTCTCCTTCTCCCCGTCCTCCCGGGCCCACACCCAGTACGACGTGCCGTCACTGATCACCCGCCGCGTCTGCGGTATGAAGGCGTCCCCTCGGCGCAGCACCCCGCGACCGGTGACCCGGCCGCCCTCGGGGAGGGGCGGCGTCGCGGGGGCCATGCCCTCGTTGACTCCGCCGCTCCCGTCCACCTCGCAGGGCCACCAGGTGTGGGGGTCGCCCCCGACCGTCACGTGCGGCGAGTTGGTGGTGTCGTGCCAGTATCCCTGCCAGGTGTAGTCGGTACGCTCACACCACCAGACGAACAGCCCGCCGTCGACGTACTGGCAGGTGAACGACCAGGGCCGGCCCGGACCGTCCGGGAGGTTCGGCTCGTATGCGAGAACCGTGCCCTCCGCCCCGATCACCCGGACCTCTTCGCCGGACATGACGATGAGGTACGGCCAGCCGTCGATGACGTTGATCCCCTGGTTCTTCTCCCGCGAGGCGGCGGATCGCAGGGCTTCCTCCCAGGCGGGCCAGCCCAACTCGTCGAGGACGCCGGTGCGCAGGGTGCGGGCCAGCGCGGGTGCGACGCCGGTGCCCAGGGCTTCCCGCACCTCGTCGGCAGCGACGGCCAGCACCTCTCCCGGCAGCCAGGACAGCGTGCGCAGCGGGCTGAAGTAGCCGAGAAACTCGGCCAGTTCGCTGGTGAGGTACTTGCGGGCGGCCTCCGCCACCCATGGGGCGAGCATCGGTCGCCCGCCGGGGGACGCGGCCAGGTTGACGACGGTCTCCTCGTAGTTGCCCCACTGCCCGTCGGGACAGCCTCGCCGGAACGCCGGATGGAAACGGGCGTCGGCTGCCAGCGCCAGGAGATCCCGCCGGTACTCGGACGCCGCCCAGGTATGCAGCGCGAGCCTGTGGCCGTCGCCTGGATCCGCCACCGGTATGTCCAGGGACAGAAGCTGGTCGAGCAGGTTCACATCGCCGACCGGAGGCTCGAAGGTGTCTCCCTGGTCCCGGAGTTCGGCGCGCAGCGCACCCGCCATGCGGTCGACGAGCGGATACAGCTCCGGCGGCGCGGCCTGATGGCCGTCTGCACCGCACAGTGCGACGACCCTGCGCATCCATCCGACCGCGCCGTCGGGGGAACGGACTTCGGCGGGCAGCGTGGTGTCGCACAGCCCGGCGGTGGCCCCGGAGTCCTCCAGAAGGTCCAGCCACTGGGGCAGCTCGTCCCGCTCCCACTCGGTCGGCAGCAACCCGAGCAGTGTGCCGCGGACGGCGGGCTCCCGCCGGGCCAGTTCCAGCAGGGCGGCCCGGTGGGCCTTCCACCAGCCGGGGGGCGCCTTGACCGTGCCGGGCAGCGGCAGTATCTCGCGGAGGTAGGCCATCTCCTCGGCGAGCGCGTTCCTGCCCGCGACCGCCTTGGCCAGTCTGCGCAGGTCGGCCGCGCCCGGACTCGACGGCGGCACGCCGTGCGCGGCGAGCCGGACGAAGAGCCCGCGCAGGTGCCGGAAGGCCGTCGCGGCCGGTACGCGGGACGTCAGCCCCTTGGCGTAGCTGGAGAGGATCTTCGTCGGCACGGCGTCGGCCAAGGCGAACTCGAGGAACACCGCGTCCATGCGCGCCTCGTCGAACGGCAGCGCGTGCGCCGTCTCGGCCTTGCGTGCGTTGACGAACATCTGGGACGCGTAGGCCGTCTGGTCGGCCCCCAGGAACACCCGGCCGGCCTGCTCGTAGAAGGTCGGCAGGAAGTGCGGTACGGAACCCGCGAGCCGTTCACCGATCGACTCGTAGGTGGCGCGGGCCTTCTTCGCCCGGGATCTCACCGTCCGCGCGACCTTGTCCATCTCCTCGACCAGGGACATCGCCAGGTGGCCGTCCGAGGGGTGACGGACCAGCACCCACTCGGGGAAGCCCATGGCCCGGTGCTGCCCGACACCGACCTCCACCGGTTCGCCCTCGGGCTCGAGTCCGAGGAAGCCCGTGTCCGGGTCCCCGGTGCCGTCCTCGGTGATCAGGCGTACCACGGTCCGGCCGTCCAGACCCGGATGCCGGTAGGCCCGGGCGAACACGGGCACGGCCCGGTCGCCTCCTCCGGTGGTGCCCGGCGGCAGTACCGCGCCGGCGCGCAGCAGCTCCTCAACCTCTGCCGTCGCCCCGTCCCGTGACGTACCGTCGCTCATGCTCACGTGCCTTTCGTGGATGTACGTACCGCTGCCGTTCACTCGGCGCCGTCCGTGGTCACGGTGCGGCCGGCGTGCAGCGCCGCGGCCATGCGCATGCCCTCGGACCAGGCCACGGGGCCGACCTCGGTCAGCGGGAGGCGCCGGTGCCCGTCCGCGTCGCTCCAGGTCAGGCTGCCGGTCCAGGCCTTCTCCTCGGTGTAGGGATCGCTCATGCCGACCGTGGCGGTGAAGACGCGTCCGGCGTCCCGGATCCTGTCGACGATGGCGCTGCCGGAGATCTTGTAGCCGAGGGACGTGGCACGGGAGGAGAGGTGGAACCACGAGCGGTACTCGGCGTCGGCGAACTCGGTGATCCGGTCGGCCCCGCCGTGGGTCCCGGTGGGTTTGCTCCAGGTGGCGCGGTGGATCTGTTCGACGCCCTGGGTCATCCCCGACTCCGCCGCGAAGGCGCGGAGTTCCTCGAGGCCGGGGAGGAGGACCGGATGGGGCATGGTCACCGTCGGAGCCGCCAGGCGGACGGTCTCGCCGTCCAGGTTCACCACCCGCAGTTCGCCCGAGTCGTCCGCGTCGCGCAGGAAGCCGACCTCTTGGGGGGTGGCACCGACGATAACGATGTCGCGGAGCGCCGCCCGCCATGCCTCGTCGGGCCAGACCCGGGCCAGCAGGCCGGTCGGCACCGGCAGGGAGGACACCATCCAGTCGGTGACCTGTGCCGCGCACTCGGCCGCGTGCCGGTCCAGCCACTCGGCGAAGCGCTGGAGTTCGACGACTTCGGGGCGGTCCCGGATCTCCGCCGGCAGACTTCGCTGCTGCTCGCCCTCCTGCCCGGCCGGCGTCGTTCCCGACGCGAGCCGGGCCGCCACCCGTCCCTCCACGAGCGCGACTTCGTAGGTGCCGCCCGCTGCCAGCCAACCCATAGGTTCTTCGCCTCTCCCACCACTCGGAACACGACACAGCGCCCGAGGCGGCCCCAATCGGCCCGCCCCGCTGTGACGTTGGCGAAAGACTAGGGGCACCCACCGACAGTCCCCCGGTGGAGCCCCCTTCCGTGAGGCGGAAGAAGCGTTGCCCGCCCGCGACGTCCTCCCCGACGATGCCACCACCCACGACGGACGGGAGCCGCAACGATGCCGCACATGACCGCCTTCGCCAGGAACCAGTGGTACGTCGCCGCCTACAGCCACGAGGTCGGCCGTGAGCTGCTGGGACGCACGATCCTCGGTGAGCCGCTCGTCCTCTACCGCACCGAAGGGGACGGGACGCCGGTCGTCCTGCACGACCGCTGCGTGCACCGCCGCTACCCGCTGTCCGAGGCGCCGACCCGGCTGGACGGCGACCGGATCGTGTGCGGATACCACGGGTTCACGTACGACACGACCGGCACCTGCGTGTACGTGCCGGGCCAGAAACGCGTCCCGCGCACCGCCCGCGTCGCCTCCTACCCGGTGGTGGAGCGGGACTCCCTGGTGTGGGTGTGGATCGGCGACCCGGCACCGGCCGACGCCGGGGCCGTGCCCCGGGCCCGGCACCTGGACTCCCCCGGCTGGGTCACGGTCCGGGGCATGGAGCCGATCGACGCCGACTACGGGCTGCTGGTCGACAACCTCCTCGACCTCTCCCACGAGACGTATCTGCACGGCGGTCACATCGGCACGCCCGAGGTCGCCGAGACTCCGATCACCACGGAGGTCGACGAGGGCGCCGGCATCGTCCGGGTGAGCCGGCGCATGGGCGACGCCGAGTGCCCGCCGTTCTACGCCGAGTCCACCGGCATCAGGGGGCGCATCGACCGGTGGCAGGACATCGAGTACCACGCGCCCTGTCTGTACGTCCTGCACAGCCGCATCGCCCCGACCGGTGTGGCGCCCGAGGCGGACGGCAGCGATCCGAACGGCTTCCACACCGAGATCACGTACGCCATCACACCGTCCGGCGACGGCAGGGTGTACGACTTCTGGGCGGTCTCGCGGGACTGGGCGACGGACAACGCCGAGATCACCGAGTTCCTGCGGGAGAACAACCGCACGGTCGTCATGCAGGACGTCGACGCGCTCAACCTGCTCCAGCGCACGCTCGGCACCGAGCGCACCGGTTACCAGGAGCTGAGCATCAACATCGACACCGGCGGCCTGGCCGCCCGCCGCATCCTCGCCCGGCTGGCCGAGGAGGGCGACAAGCCCGTGGAACGGACGGCTCGATGAACGGGCGCACCGGCGAGGTCTACCGCATCGACTGGCTTCCGGGCACCGACGTCCTGCACGGCACCTGCCATTGCGGCGCCGAGCACACCGCCGATGACCCCGTGGCAATGTGGGACTGGATGCTCGCCCACCCGCAAGGACACCCGCAAGGAACCCCACAGGGACATCCGCAGGGAAAGCACCGGGGAAACGACTCATGACCCTGTACGAAGCCGAACTCGTCGTCGACCGCCGGGACACCGCGGCCGACGGCGTGCTCACCCTCGTCCTGCGCCACCCGCTGGGCGAACCGCTGCCCGCCTGGGAGCCGGGCGCCCACATCGACGTCGTCCTCGCGCCGGGCCTGGAGCGGCAGTACTCCCTGTGCGGCGACCCGGCCGACCGCGCGGTGTGGCGGATCGCCGTGCTCCGCGAGGCGGCGGGGCGGGGAGGATCGGCGTACGTCCATGGCGGGCTGAGGACCGGCGACAAGGTCCGCGTACGAGGACCGCGCAACCACTTCCGGCTGGAGACGGCTCCCCTGTACCGCTTCGTCGCGGGCGGCATCGGCATCACCCCGATCCTGCCCATGCTGGCCGCCGCCGAGGAGGCGGACGCCGAGTGGAGCCTGCTGTACGGCGGGCGGACGCGGAACTCCATGGCGTTCACCGGGGAGTTGGAGCGGTACGGCGACCGGGTCACGATCGTCCCCGAGGACGAGTCGGGACTGCTGGACCTCGCCTCCCTGCTCGACGAGGTACCCGAGGGCACCCTCGTCTACTGCTGTGGGCCCGCGCCGCTGCTGGACGCCGTCGAGGCGCGCTGCCCGGCCGGGATCCTGCGCCTGGAGCGGTTCCGCCCGAAGGAGGCGGGGGCGAGGAGCCCGGACACGGAGTTCGAGGTCGTCCTCGCGCGCGGCGGGCGCACGGTCGTCGTCCCGCCCGGCGTCTCCGTCCTGGACGCCGTCCGCTCAGCAGGCGTCGAGGTGCTCCACTCCTGCGCGGAGGGCACCTGCGGCACCTGCGAGACCGACGTCGTCGAGGGCGAGCCGGACCACCGGGACTCGGTGCTCACCGACGAGGAACGGGCCGCCGGACAGACCATGCTCATCTGCGTGTCCCGCTGTCGTGGCCGGCGGCTCGTGCTGGACCTGTGATGCCCAGACCGGTGATCCTGAGGCCCGCGTCGATCCGGGTGACGGTGGCGAGGAGGTGCGGCAGCAGGTCCCGGCGCACGGACTCCAGGTCGTTGCGGCCGGCATGCACCGCGATGTTCAGGGCCGGCGACCACCTCGCCGTCACGGTCCCGCACCGGCGCGGCGACGGATCGGAGGCCGTCCTCCAGTTCCAGGTCGACGAGCGCGTAGCCCTGGCGCCGCACCCGGCGCAGTTCCGCGCGCAGGGCGTCCGCCGAGGTGAGTGTGCGGGCGGTGTGCGGGCACAGGTCGGCCCGGGCGAGCCGGGACTCGATCTCGGCGTCCGGCAGGCCGGCGAGGATGACCCGGCCCACGGAGGTGAGGTGCGCCGGGAAGCGGGTGCCGACGGTGATCGACGCGGATGATGCGACTGGTCGGGACGCGGGCGACGTACACGACGTCCTCGCCGTCCAGGACGCACAGCGAGGACGACTCCCTCACCTGCGCCACGAGTTGTTCCAGATGCGGTTCGGCGATCTGCGGCAGCGTGAAGCCGGCCAGGTAGGAGTAGCCGAGTTCCAGCACGCGCGGGGTGAGGCGGAAGAGCCGGCCGTCGGTGTGGACGTAGCCGAGGTCGGCCAGGGTGAGCAGGAAGCGGCGGGCCGCGGCGCGGGTCAGCTCGCAGGCGCGGGCGACCTCGCCCAGGGTCAGCGCCGGGTGGTCGGCGTCGAAGGCCCGGATGACGGCGAGGCCCCGTTCGAAGGACCTCACGAAGTGCGGTGCGCGGGCTGCATCGGGCATCTGGCCTCCGGCAAAGGCCTCACGGCAGGACGTGCGGCACGAACGACCGTACGCGGTGCGGGCGCTACGAGTGCGTGTCCCGCACTGTCAACGACTCCGGGCCGGAGCCTCAACGACCCGTATTCGCACGGGCATTGACCCGGCATCGGCGCGGGCTCTACGTTCCCGTGAGCACGTTCCCGCTGAACACGTTCCCGCTGAACACACTCGTACTGTCTGCGCACAGCCTGTCGGAGTACCTGGTCCGGTCCCACAGGGGGAGTTCATGCGTCGTCTGTTCGTCGGCCTCACGGCCGTGTCCGTTCTGGCCGCCGCGACGGCGTGCGGCTCGTCCGATTCCGGGGGGCCGGACGATGCCGGTTCGTCCGGCGGCACCACCGCGGTCAAGGTGGGCCTCATCCCCATCGTCGACGTCGCCCCCCTGTATCTGGGGCAGAAGAAGGGCTTCTTCGACGAGCGCGGACTGAAACTGTCCTTCTCCGGCGCGCAGGGCGGCGCGGCGATCGTGCCCGGAGTGGTCAGCGGCCAGTTCGAGTTCGGTTTCAGCAACATGACCTCCCTCATGATCGCCCAGTCCAGCAAGGTGCCCGTCAAGGCGGTGGCCAACGGCATCGCCTCGACCGGCGTACGCGGCAAGGACTTCGAGGCCCTCACCGTCAAGGGCGACAGCCCGATCAAGTCGGCGAAGGAGCTGGAGGGCAAGAAGGTCGCCATCAACACACTGAAGAACATCAACGAGACGGCGGTACGGGCCTCCGTCGGCGCCGCGGGCGGCGACCCCGACAAGGTGGACTTCGTCGAGCTGGCCTTCGACCAGATGCCGGCCGCGCTCGACGGCGGGCGGATCGACGCGGCCATGGTGGTGGAACCGGCACTGGCCACGGTCAAGAACCAGGGCGGCCGGGAGATCGCCTCCCCCATGGTCGACATCCATCCGAATCTGACGGTCGCCATGTACTTCACCTCCACGCGGTACGCGCAGGAGAACCCGGATGTGGTGAAGAAGTTCCAGGAGGCCACCGCCGAGTCTCTCGCGTACGCCGACACCCACCCCGACGAGGTCCGCGAGATCATCACCACGTACACCAAGATCCCGGCTGACGTGCTGGCGAAGGTGACCCTGCCGAAGTGGCCGGCCGAACCGGACCGCTCCTCCCTCCACGCGCTGGGCAAACTCGGTTACGCGGACGGCCTGTTCAAGCGGTTCCCCGACCTGGACGCCCTGCTGCCGTGAAGGGGGAGAACGCCGCGCTGGGCGCGGCCGGGCTCGCGGCCTTCCTCGCCCTGGGCGAGGCGGTGCCGCGCCTCGGGCTGGTCAAGGAGGAGTACTTCCCGCCGGCCAGCCGCATCGCCGACGCGCTCGGCACGGAGGCCGCGGACGGCGCCTTCTGGACCGCGCTCGGCGACACCCTCACCGGCTGGGCGCTGGGCCTGGCGCTCGCGGTCGTCGCGGGCATCGCCGTAGGCGTGCTCCTCGCGGTGGTGCCGTACCTGCGCGAGGCGACGGCGTCCACGATCGAGTTCCTGCGCCCGATCCCGTCGGTCGCGCTGATCCCGCTGGCCGTGCTGCTGTACGGCACCGAGCTGCGGTCGGTACTGCTCCTGGTCGTGTACGCCTCCTTCTGGCAGGTGCTGATCCAGGTCCTGTACGGCGTCCAGGACGTCGACCCGGTCGCCGAGGAGACGGCGCGGTCGTACGGTCTGGGCACCTGGGCGCGCATCCGGCACGTGCTGTGGCCGACCGCGCTGCCGTACGTCATGACCGGGGTGCGCCTCGCGGCGGCCGTCGCGCTGATCCTCGCCATCACCGCCGAACTCGTCATCGGGGCGCCGGGGCTGGGTGCTCGGATCGCCGTCGCGCAGACCTCGCAGGCCGTGCCCGAGATGTACGCGCTGATCGTCGTCGCCGGTCTGCTGGGGCTGCTGATCAACGTCGGAGCGCGTTCGGTGGAGCGGCGGGCACTGGCCTGGCACCAGTCGGTGCGCGGGGAGGTGGCGGTGTGAGGCGCGTACTGCTTCGGCCGGCGTTCGCGTTCGCGCTGCCCGCCGTGCTGGTGGCCGTCTGGTGGGCGGCGTCGGCGGACAGCAAGGACGTGTACTGGCCGCCGCTGCGCACGATCCTGCAGAGCTTCCCGGACGTGTGGACCGGCGAACGGTGGCGCGGTGACGTGCTGCCCAGCGTGCTCAGACTCGCGGCGGGCTACGCGCTCGCGGCCGTGGCCGGCGTCGCGCTCGGCACGCTCATCGGCTCCTACCGGCGGGTGCGGGCGGTGTGCGAGCCGGTACTGGAGTTCCTGCGGGCGGTGCCGCCGCCGGTGCTCGTGCCGGTGATCATGCTCTTCGCGGGCATCGGCGACACGATGAGGATCGTCGTCATCGCCACCGGCTGTATGTGGCCGGTACTGCTCAACACGGTCGAGGGGGTGCGGGCGGTCGACGCGGTGACGGCCGAGACGGCCCGCTCCTACGGCATCACGGGTGTCGCGCGGCTGCGGCACGTGGTGCTGCGCTCGGCGAGCCCGCAGATCTTCGCGGGTCTGCGCCAGGCGCTGTCGATCGGCATCATCCTGATGGTGATCAGCGAGATGTTCGCCGCCGGCAACGGGCTCGGTTTCACCATCGTGCAGTTCCAGCGCTCCTTCGCCATCCCCGACATGTGGACCGGCATCCTCCTGCTCGGTCTGCTCGGCTTCGTGCTCTCGGTCCTCTTCCAGCTGGTCGAGCGCCGGGCGCTCGCCTGGTACCACGGCCTGCGCGCCGCCGCCCGGCGGCCCGGTCGAAGCTCCTGAAAGGGCGGTCCATGCTCGAGGTACGCGGCCTGAAGAAGGTGTACGAGGGATCGGGGCGACGCGTCGAGGCGGTGCGCGACCTGACCTTCACCGTGGCGGCCGGGGAACTGGTCTGCCTGGTCGGCCCGTCCGGCTGCGGCAAGACGACGCTGCTGAGGTGCGTGGGCGGACTCCTCGCCCCGACGGCCGGCGAGGTGTTCCTGGCCGGCCGGAAGGTGCACGGCCCGCCGCCCGGGACGGCGTTCGTCTTCCAGGAGTACGGGCGGAGCCTGTTCCCCTGGATGCGGGTCGGCGAGAACGTCGGACTGCCCCTGAGACGCAAGGACCTGAGCAAGGCGCGGCGACGGGGGCTGGTCGCCGATGCCCTCGCCTCGGTCGGCCTGGCGGACGTCGCCGGGGCGTACCCGTGGCAGCTGTCCGGCGGCATGCAGCAGCGGGTGGCGATCGCGCGGGCGCTGGCGTACGAGCCCGAAGTGCTGTTGATGGACGAGCCGTTCGCGGCGGTCGACGCGCAGACCCGTGCCGACCTGGAGGACCTGGTACGGCGGCTGTGGCGGGAGCGCGGGATCACCGTCCTGTTCGTCACCCATGACATCGACGAGGCCGTCTACCTCGGCGAACGCGTGGTCGTGCTGTCCGCTTCCCCCACCGTCGTACGGGAGCAGCTCGAGGTCGACCTGCCGGCCGAACGGGACCAGGTGCACACGCGGGTGGCCCCGCGCTTCGCCGAGCTGCGCACCCGTGTGTACGAGCAGATCCAGGCGGCGAAACGCCGGGTGCCCCAGCCGGTCAAGACGGACGTGCCGCCACCTCACTGACCGGCGACCACGTCGCGTACGCCGACGACGCCCGCCCCGCGCCTCCACCGGGGCGGGTACACGGGCCGTGGGAGGCCGGGCGTCGTCACTCGGGGGCGGGGACCACTCTCAGGTGGGCGGCCGTGCGGCGGGGGCGCACGGGGCGTGGCGGGGTGCGGCGCGGCTCGCGCAGGACCAGCGTCAGCCGGGTGTAGCCCAGCTCCTCCAGCGCCCGGGTGGTTTCGACCACGACCCGGCACTCGGTGTCGCCCCAGCGCGGGTCGGGGTGGTGCAGCGGCCGCACGGCGCCGTCGTGTTCGACGGCCTCCGCGCCGACGGCCCGGACCCAGTGCGGCAGGCCCTGGCGGTAGGCGGCCTCCATGATCGGGTCCTGGGCGATGTCACGCCGGACGGCCTGCAGGCCGGGGTCGTGGCCGTGCCGCTCCAGGGCGGCGGCGAAGTGCGCCAGCATCGGCAGGCACCAGCTCGACTCGTGCTCCCCGAGGACCGCGGACGCCTCCGGGTGGAAGAGGACGAACCTGAGGAAGTTGTCCCCCGGCATGGCCGTCGGATGCTGCCCGGCCCCCCGGAAGAGTGTCCGGAAGGCGCCGTTGGTGATCACCACGTCCCAGCGGTGGTCGACGACCAGGGACGGAAAGGGGACGCCCTCCAGGAGCGCGGTGTAGTCCTGGAGATACGCCTGGGCCCCGGGGGTCGCGGGGGCGGGCCGCGGCGCCGGCCGCTGCCCTCCTGCCTGAAATGCCATCGGGAGGTCACCCCTCTTGCCTATGCGGCCTTCTCGCGGCGTCCCGATCCTGATGCCCCGACGGAGGCGTGTCAACTATCGTGGCATTTCGTGCCTGTTGACGGCTGAAATTGGCCACAGTTGTGGCGAGACCTGGATGTGAGTTCGAGTGGCAGGCTACTCTCCCGGAGTTCACGGCAACCGCTTGTGAGAAGCCTGTGAGGCCTGTGAAAGACGTAGAAGAGCTGTCGGTGGCGGGTGGCTTCGAGGGTCCGGGCGCCGTGCCGACAACCGCGCTGCCCTCCGTCGTCGCCCGCGTCACCGCACTCGCGGACCGGCTCGGCGTGCCGCACGCCGAGGTCTTCGAAGTCGGCCGCCTGTCCGCCGCCTCCGGTGTCCCCGGGCCCGTGGTGGGCGCCCTGCTGGCCGGCCGCCCGGCGGGTGAACCCGATGTGCAGGCCCGGTTCGTGCAGCGTCTGGACCTGCTGCGCCGCACCCGGGTGAAGCCGAACGGCCGCAAGTACACCCAGCAGGAGATCGCCGACGGCGCCGGCATGTCCCGGCAGCAGGCGGGCGCCCTCATCAACGGCGACCGGCGGCCCACCATGGAGCACTGCGACGCCATCCAGCGTTTCTTCCGGGTGCACGCCGGGTTCCTCACCGCCGAGGACCCCGAGGCGCTCGCGGGCGCCCTGCGCCACACCGAGCAGGAGCTGTTGCAGCAGCTCGCCGACCGGGAGCGGAAGGCGGCGGCCGCCGACGGTGACCCGCTGGAGCGGCTGCTGCAGGACCACGGCGTGCGCGGCATCGCCTGGCGGGCCGCTCAACTGCCCACCGACCAGCACCGTGACAAGGTCGCCGAGTGGCTGGACATGCTCCTGGAGAACGTCAAGCGGCCCGAGTCGTGAGCCTGGGGAGAGACGTGGGCATCGGTAAGGAGATGCGCCGCCTGTGCGGCGAGTTGGTCGAGGAGCTGACGCTTTCCGCCCCGGCGCGGCCCACCGAGCTGTACGCCGCGCTGTGCGAGGGGATGAGCAGACGGAGGGGCCGTCCGGTGCTGTTCCGCATGGCTGCCTTTCCCCCCGGGACCGCCAGCGGCCTGTGGCTGGACATGACCGACCAGGACCTGGTCGTCGTCGAGGAACGCACCGCGCCCGATCACCAGTTGGTGATCCTGGGTCACGAGCTGTGGCACATGAAGGCCGGGCACTGCGGCCACCACGTCGAGGGCGCCGCGGTCGCGGCCCGGCTCCTCGACGGGGACGGCCCGGACCGGGACGAGGAGGCTCTGCGCGCGACCGTGCGCACCGTAGCCGCGCGTTCCCGCTTCGACCTCGCCGACGAGAAGGAGGCGGAGGCCTTCGGGCTGCTGCTGGCCAGTAAGTGCCGGACCTGGCTGGCCGGTTCGTCACTGCGCGGACCGGTGCAGCGGGATCACCTGGCCGGGCGGATCGGGGCGTCGCTGGGCTACCTGGGCTGATGGCTCGATCGGCTCATGCCGGGCGGCGGGCGGGCGCGGCTCGGTGGGATTGTCAGTGGCGGGCGGCAAGCTGGGAGTGTGCCGCCGCCGTGCGGGGGCGCGTGACCACTGACGTCGTTGTGGGGAGAGCCGACCGATGACCACCGCCGTACTGACCGACCACGAGCGCACCGCTGTTCAGGCCTACCTGCGGCTTCTGCACACCGTGCGGGCGGGTCTCGACGGTCTCGACACCGCGCCGGGGCCGGCCGACGCCGCTCGTCCGCCCGTCGTCCCGCCCTCCGTCCTGGCCGAGGCGGAACAGGCGCTCGATGCCGCGGGGCTGGCGGGGAACGAGGAGGAGTTCTTCCGGCTGCTGCGGAGCTGGTGCCCCCGGCCGTGACGCGGTGCCCGGCGGACGGTCCACGCGCCGCACGCGGGCCGGGCAGGCAGGGAGGGAGGGAGGGCGGAGGGGCCGCAGGGCGCGCGGGGGAGCTCGGTCGTGCGGTCCCGTCCGCCGGACGAGGCGGGCCGCGGCGCCCGACGGCTCAGGTGTGCGGGACCGTGACCGCCGTGGCGACCAGGCCCTGCCGGGCGGTCCAACGACCGTGGAAGTGGGTCAGGCGCCGGCCGCCCACGGTCGGTCCCGGCACCAGGAGGGCGGCGCTCAGGGTGCCGCGGCGCGGGTCGACGGGGTCCACGGAGATCTCGATGTCGGCCTCCATGAAGTCCAGCCACTGCCCGGTGAGGGGGAACCACGCCTTGTAGACGGACTCCTTGGCGCTGAACAGCAACCGGTCCCAGTGGACGCCCGGACACTCCTCGGCCAGTCGGCGCAGTCGCTGTGCCTCCACGGGCAGGGACACGGTGGGCAGGACGCCGTCCGGGAGCGGCCCGTCGGGTTCGGCGTCGATGCCGAGGGAGGCCAGGTCGGTGACGCGGACCAGGGCGGCGGCGCAGTAGCCGTCGCAGTGGGTCATGCTGCCGGTCAAGCCGTCCGGCCAGCACGGCGCCCCGCGTTCGCCGGTCAGTACGGGCTGCGCGGGCACACCGAGCTTCTCCATGGCCCGGCGGGCACAGGACCGGACGACGGTGAACTCCCGGCGGCGCTTGGCGACCGCCCGCGCCACGATCGCCTCCTCCTCGGGGTAGAGGGGCAGGTGTCCGGTGTCGTCGTGGCCGTGGGCCTCCACGGTGACGACCGTGTCGGGCAGCAGCTCCTCGATCACCGGGCCACCTCCTCACGCGACGCCGACGGCAGGATGCGGCGCAGCCGTCCCGGCGGCCCCGTCCGCTTGCGCCATTCGCGGGGGTAGCCCACCGACACCTCCTCGAAGCGGACGCCCTCGTGCCAGGTGGTCCGCGGGATGTGCAGATGCCCGTAGACCATGGTGTCGACCCGGAATCTGCGGTGCCAGTCGGCGGTCAGGCGGGTGCCGCACCACATGGCGAACTCGGGGTGCCACAGGACGTCCATGGGGTGCCGGTCCAGCGGGTAGTGGTTGACGAGGACCGTCGGCAGCCCGGCGGGGAGCTCGGCGAGCCTGCGTTCGGTCTCGGCGACCCGCGCCCGGCACCATGCCTCGCGGCTGGGATACGGGTCGGGGTGCAGCAGGAACTCGTCGCTGCACACGATGCCGGTGCCGTGGGCGTACGCCAGTCCCTCGGCCTTGGTCGCACATCCGGCGGGCAGGAACGAGTAGTCGTAGAGCAGGAACAGCGGTGCGACGACCGCCGGACCGCCGACCCCCTCCCACACGGGGTACGGGTCCTCGGGTGTCGTCACGCCCAGTTCGCGGCACATCTCGACGAGGTGCTCGTAGCGGGCGACCCCTCGGAGGGTGACGGGGTCGCCCGGGTGGGTCCACAGTTCGTGGTTGCCGGGGGCCCAGACGACCCGGCGGAAGCGGGCCGCGAGGGTACCGAGGGCCCAGCGGATGTCGGCGACCGTCTCCGCCACGTCGCCGGCCACCAGGAGCCAGTCGTCGTCGGAGCCGGGACGCATCTCCTCGACCAGGGCGCGGTTCTCCGCGTAGCCGATGTGCAAGTCGCTGATGGCCCACAGCTGCCCCGGGCCGCCGACCGTCGACGTCATCCCGCACCCCTTCCAGACACGCGTTCGCCGCCACGAGATCACATCCCGGCCCCCGGTCACAAGGGCGGCTCGCCCCGCCGGACCAGGTCCTCCCCGCAGCACCTCACGGGGCCGCGCTCCGAACGCGCGGGGACGCACAGCCGCAACGGCGTCGCTCGGACCGCAGGACGCCCGGCCGGATGGATCGGCGCACGTGGCCCTGTGACGCCCGCCCGGTTCCCGGCGCGGCCCCGCGCGGGGCCGCGCCGGCCGCCCGCGACCGACGGCTCCCTTCCCGCCGGCCCTACCTCAGGTACCCCAGGCCGGCGTGGGCCGCCGTGTAGCCGTCGACCAGGCGGTGGGCGACGTTGACCGAGTCGACGAGGGGGTGCAGGGCGAAGGCGCGTACCGCTGCCGTACGGGAGCCCGAGTCGGCCGCCGACAGGACCTCGCGCTCGACCGCCTTGACCGCGCAGACCAGGCCGGTGGCGTGGCCCGGCAGTGGATCCACGGCCACGGGGTGGGCGCCGTTCGCGTCGACCAGGCACGGCACCTCGATCACGGCGTCGGGGTCGAGGGCCGACAGCGTGCCGCGGTTGCGGACGTTGAGGATCAGGGTGGTGCGCTCGTCGCGGGCGACGGCCCTCATCAGTGCCAGGGCCACCTTCTCGTAGCCGCCGGACAGGTCGTCGGCCTCGCGTTCGCCCGCGCCCGCCGTCTCCCGGTTCTCGGCCATGTAGGTGGCCTCGCGTTCGGCACGGGTGCGGTCCCAGGTGGCCAGCGCCGGGGCGTCGGGGTGCCGCATCCGGTCGTAGAAGCGGGCCTGCTGGTCGCGCAGGAAGGCGCCGCGGGTGCGGTCCGCCTCCTGGTAGGCGCGGACGGTTTCCCGGTTGAAGTAGTAGTAGTGCAGGTATTCGTTGGGGATCGCGCCCAGGGAGCGCAGCCATTCGGGGCCGAAGAGCCGGCCCTCCTCGAAGGAGCCCAGCAGCGCCGGGTCGGCGAGCAGCCGCGGGAGTTCGTCGCGGCCGGCGACACGCAGGCCGCGGACCCAGCCGAGGTGGTTGAGACCGACGTAGTCGATCCAGGCCCGGTCCGGGTCGGCGCCCAGCACGCGGGCGATGCGCCGGCCGAGGCCGACCGGAGAGTCGCAGATGCCGATGACCCGGTCGCCGAGGTGCCGGGACATGGCCTCGGTGACCAGACCGGCCGGGTTGGTGAAGTTGATGACCCAGGCGTCCGGCGCCAGCCGGGCCACGCGGCGCGCGATGTCGACGGCGACCGGAACGGTCCGCAGTCCGTACGCGATGCCGCCCGCGCCGACCGTCTCCTGCCCGAGGACGCCCTCGGCGAGCGCCACCCGTTCGTCGTCGGCCCTGCCTTCCAGGCCGCCGACGCGGATCGCGGAGAACACGAAGTCGGCGCCCCGCAGGGCCTCGTCCAGGTCGGTGGTGGCGGTCACCTCCGGCGCGTCGGGCATCCCGGCGGCCTGCTCGGCCAGTACCCGGGTGACCGCGGACAGCCGGGCCGCCTCCAGGTCGTGCAGCACGACATGTGTCACGCGTCCCTCGCCCCGGTCCGCGAGGAGCGCCCCGTACACGAGCGGCACCCGGAATCCGCCGCCGCCCAGAATCGTCAGCCTCACGCCCGCACCCTTCCGTCACCCGGCCCGTCTTCCGTCTGGCGCCGATCATGGCACGCTCCGGAGGCCGCATCGCCGCCTCCGGCAACGGACCGGTCGGCCACAGGGGCAGGGGCCGCACCGCGATCACCGCCCTCGGGACACGCTCCCGGGCGGTCCGGGCCGCCCGCCGGACCTCTGTGCCGGGCCCGGCGGGCGCCGTACGCTCGGCCCGACGACCCCCGCCTCGGCCCGACGATCCCCGCCCCGCCTCGCCCCGCCCCGCCTCGCCTCGCCTCGCCTCGCCTCGCCATGAGGAGGATGCCTGCCATGACCGCCCTCCCCCACTCTCGGCTCCGCCCGCGCGGGGGTGCCCCCACCGCCCCCGACCGGCTGCTGTCCGTGCTCGCCGTGTTCGACCACGCGCACCCGGCGCTGTGCCTGACGGACATCAGCCGCCGGGCCGGGCTGAGCCTGACCACCGCGCACCGGCTGGTGGGCGCACTCACCGAGTGGGGCGCGCTGGAGCGGGACGAGTCGGGGGTCTACCACGTCGGACTGCGGCTGTGGGAGGTCGCCGCGCTCGCCCCGCGCGGTCTCGCGCTGCGTCAGGTCGCGCTGCCGTACCTGGAGGACCTGTACGAGGCGACGCACGAGAACGTGCAGCTGGCGGTGCGCGACGGTGGCGAGGTCGTCTACACCGAGTGGCTGGCAGGGCGGTCGTCGGTCGGCGTGCACATCCGCGTCGGCGCCCGCTGGCCGCTGCACGCCACCGGTGTCGGCCTCGCCCTGCTCGCGCACGGCGAACCGGAGTTCCAGGAGGCGTACCGCGCGGGCCCGCTCGACGCCTTCACCCCGTACACGATCACCGACCCGGGACGGCTGCGCCGCGTCCTGGCCGAGGTGCGGCGCACCGGTGCGGCGGTGAGCGACCGTCAGGTCACGGACGACGCCCTGTCGGTGGCCGCTGCGGTGCGGGGTCCCGACGGCACGGTGACCGCCGCCGTGTCGGTCGTCGTACCGCACGCGGACGCACAGGTGCCCGCCCTGGTCCCCCGGACGCCTTCGGCGGCGGCCCGGACGCCGGCACCCAGCCCGGCCACTCCATGCTCGTGGACTACGTCCAGGTGCTGTCGGCCGATGGGAGCGGTACCACGCCTCCGCCGACCGGCGGCGACCGCGACGCGTACGCCGCCGTCGAGGCCGAGTCGTACGACACCCAGTCCGGCACGATGACCGAGGGCACCTCGGACTCGGGCGGTGGCCGCAGCCTCGGCGCGCTCGCGAACGGCGACTGGGCGCAGTACAAGGGCGTGAACTTCGGTTCGAGCCCGGCGACGCAGTTCAGGGCCCGGGTGGCGAGCGGTGCGCCGGCCGGGGTCAGCGGTCTGGTGGAGGTGCGCCTGGACAGCCGCACCAGTACGCCGATCGGCAGCTTCGCGGTGGGCAACACCGGCGGCTGGCAGTCCTGGCGGACGATCCCGGCGAACATCGGCGCGGTGACGGGCACGCACGACGTGTACCTGACCTTCACCAGCGGCCAGCCCGCCGACTTCGTGAACGTGAACTGGTTCGGCTTCGGCCGCTGACCGCTCGCCGCTCACACCCACAAGCGCCGCAGCAAGCCGGTCCGGGGCCGTCTGTCGGCCCCGGGCCGGCCCTCGTGGCGCACGACCACCCGGTCGGTCGGCAACGCCTCCAGACCGTGCACCTTGTCGGCGTCCACGAGGGTGACGTCGATCTTTCCCCTCGGCACGTTGCGCAGCGGGGACAGGTCGACGGCGGCCTGATAGCTCTGGCAGGTCAGTCGCAGGGTCAGCGAGGTGAGCGCGGGGTGCACCGCTGCGAACTCCGGTACTCCCGCGTCCGTCAGGACCCCGTCGACGGTGAGGCTGGTGACCTGGGGCAGCGGCACCGTGGGGAGCGGGACGCCGTGCGTCGAGGACAGGGTGAGGGATCTCAGTTGTCCGGCTCCGGTCAGGAAACCCAGGTCCACCCCGCTCGGCAGCCGGTGCAGGGTGAGCTCCTCCGCCGGACTCTCGGCCAGGACGGTCAGCTCCGCGACGACGTCGCAGGACTCGACGACGAGCCGGCGCAGTCCGTCGAGTGGTGCCAGGGAGGGCAGGGCGAACGACACGGCGCTGGACAGCGCCACCGACAGGGAGTGGACCCGCAGGGGGACCAGGGACTCGACGAGGTCGGAGGTCAGCAACTGGCCCCGCACGGACAGGTGGGGCACCCGGTCGAGCACCTCGAGGCAGGCGACCTGCTCCGGGACGGTCAGAGGCAGCGTCAGGTCGTCCATCGGCAGGCCCGCCAGCACGTCCTCGGCGAAGGACCGTGCGTCGAAGTACGGCCAGGAGTCCGCCACCTCCTGGCGAACGATGCGGTCGGGCACGCTCCGGAACCGGGCCATCTGATCCAGCGCCACCTCACCGCCGATCCGGGCGATGGTCATCACCGTGGCCCGCGCCTGCTCCGGTCGCAGGCCCTCGGGGCGCGGCAGCAGGTCGAGGACGATGTCACCGGCGGTGGCGAGCTGTTCGGCGTCCGCCGCAGAGCCGGGGGGAATCAGCTCACCGGCCCGCAGGAGCACTGCGGCGCGGACGGCCGGGTCGAGGGTGGTGGCGTGCTCGAGGCATGCGGCGGCGAGCAGGTGATAGCGGCGGCGCAGCTTCGGGTCGGCGCTCTGGTCTCCCAGCGCGACCAGCTTGCGCAGCAGGTAGGCGCGTTCGCCGTCACGGGCGTGGCCGACGGCGAGCCGGACGACGTCGTCCCACTGGTCGTCACGGCCGGACTCCGCGAGGAGGTCGAGATCCTCGGCCTCGACGGCGGCCTTGGCCCCGAGGTAGTCCTGGAACGTGCGGTGGATGAAGTCGACCATGCCCGCCGAGGGTTCGCGCAGCAGTCCGCTGCGCAGCAGCAGGTAGCGGAAGACGTCCTGGGCCCGGTCGGGTGTCGCCAGGTGCGGCATGGCGGGCAGCTTCTCCCGGATGATGCGGACGGCGGTGGCCTGGGCCGCCTCGGAACGCCCGTTGCGGATCAGCCAGTAGGCGACCCGCTGGAGCAGCTGGACCTGTGCCTCCTCCGTGGGCGCCAGGCCGCGGGGCGCCGGGATCTCACGCTCCTTGTCGCGGCGCACCAGCAGCATGGTGAGCGCGGCGGCGTACAACTCCATGCGACGCTCGGGGAGGTGGGTCAGCCGGTCGCGGTGCAGAGCGCAGATGAGCGCGCACATCAGGGGATTGGTGGCCAGCCGGTACAGGTCGTACTTCTGCCGCAGGCTGGCCCGCAGGGCTTCGCGGCAGCGTTCGACCGCCTGCCGTTCCTCGGGTTCGCCGACGGTGGTGAGGACGGCGTCGTGCCAGCGGTGGACGAACCGGTCGACGTCCTGGCGGGTCATCGGGAGCAGGTTGAACTCGGCGAAGTCGACCTCTTCCAGCCAGTGGGTGTCCACGGCGGAGGGACGGGAGGTGACGAGGAAGAAGTTCCTGGGGTAGAGCTCGATGAGGTCGAGCAGCCACCGGCGCACGACGGGGCGTTCACTCTCGGAGACCTCGTCCACGCCGTCGACGAGCACCATGCCGCGACCGCTGTGCAGGACCCGGTCGGCCCAGTGTTCGGGCTGGAGTCCGTGCAGCATGTTGCCCACAGCGCGGAGGAACCGCTCGGGGCCCGGCATCCGTGGAGCCTGGGCCAGCGCGCGAAGCGGCAGCACGAACGGCACCCGGCCGCGCAACTCCGCCAGTTCGTCGGGGAAGGAGTCCCGCGCCGCCGAGACGGCCAGCCACTGCAGCAGCGTGGTCTTGCCCGATCCGGCCATGCCCCGCAGCATCGCCCGGTTGCAGCCGGTGAACGCCTCTTCGACTCGTCGGCGGTTGGCCGACGGCGAACCGCCGTCACGCTGCGAAGCCAGTTCCAGGTTGAGGTAGGCGGTGTCCAGGGGCCAGTTGGCCTGACCCGGATCGCTCAGGTCGAGGCCGAAGATGTTGAGCTTGCCGTACTTGCGTTCCAGGTGAGCGAGATAGCGTGTTTCGAACTCCTGGTCCGCGCTGCCGGGGCGGGGGATGCGGTCCACCAGCGCGTCCAGCAGGCGCAGCGTCTCGTCGAGCATGCGGGTCTGGGCCACCTGGGCATGGGCCACGAAGGTCGAGCGCTGGGTGAAGAAGTGCAGGATGTGCAGACAGCTCAGGTCGAGCAGGCTGTCGTACAGAGCGGTGGCGTCGGCGGACAGGTTCCGGGTGGCGTCTTTGCGGGCGGCCGTCAGACGTCGCGCCAGCTCCGCCCGGCCGAGCCGGACCGCCTGTACGTCGTCCATCTCCAGCTCGCCGAGGGCACTGAGGGTCGCGGCGAGGGCGTCGGCGAGGGCTTCGCGTTCGTCGGACTTCACCGGGGGCTCGTGCGGGTTGGCGTCGATGGCCGCTTTCACCAGCTCCCGCGCGATCTTCCACATGTCCAGGTTGCTCAGTCCGCGCTTCTCCCCGCCCCACCCGATGAGCCGCGAAACGCGTACCGGCTTGTCCACGAGGCCCGCGCCCGGCCCCTCCTGGACGAAGAGTCTGGCGATGATCGGCCGCGCCACCGCCGAGGCGATGCGCGCGGTCGTACCGATGCTGGCCGGATCCATCAGACCCCCGAACCGACGTCCCAGTGACAAGCGCTCCTCGATCATAGGGAGTCGGGAGGGCCGACGGCAGGTGTCCGAGGATCTCAGCGCAGCTCCGCCCGGAACGCCGCCGGTGTCTGTTCCGTGTGCTGCTGGAAGAACTTGGAGAAGTTCGCCGCGTCCTGGAAGCCGACCGCCGCACCGACCCGGCCGATCGGCATGTCGGTGTGGGCGAGGAGGCGCTTGGCCTCCAGTACGACGCGTTTGTCGATGAACCCCTTGGGCGTCTCGCCGGTGGCGGCGCGCACCGCGCGGACGAGGGTGCGGCGGGAGTAGCCGAGCGCGTCGGCGTAGGCGCTCACGCTGTGGTTGGTGGCGAAGCCCCGTTCGACCGCGTCCCGGAAGAGGGTGAAGGTGGTGTCCCCCGGCGTGTCCGCCCGCCCCTGGCGCGCCGCCTCGGCGGAGCTGACCGCGAGATGCGCCAGGCGCAGCAGGAACGCCGACAGCGTGTGGCGCAGGACGGCGGTGTGCAGGCTCAGGGGCAGGGTGGTGGCGTCCTCGTACTCGCGCCGGAGCTGGTCGAGGGAGGCCGTCAGCCCGGCGAGCCGCGCCTCGTCGGGACGGAGCAGGGGCGGCAGGTCGTAGCGGTAGAGGCCGGTGGCCTCCACGGTGGAGCGGGGCAGGAAGCCGGGCTGCATGGTCAGCACCGTTCCGCGGTACTCGCTGTCCGGCGAGAAGCGGTGGACCTGTCCGGGCCGGATCCACAGCAGATCGCCGGCCGTCGCCTCGTACTCGGCGAAGTCGATCATGTGGCGGACCGGGCCGCCGGTGAAGAGCATGACGACGTGGAAGTCGATGCGGTGCACGCGGTGCAGCGGGGCCTGCGCGTGCCAGGTGCGGCCGGCACCCATGGGGCCGACCTGCATACCGACGCCGAGGAGGCTGAGATCGACCGGGAAGGGAAAGGTTCTGATCCCGTCGCCGAGCCGGCCGCCGTCGCCACCGACGCCTTCGCCGACGTTTCGATTGTTTTCGTCCGCCATGTCCTTCTCGTGCCGTTCCGCCCGTACGCCCCGGCGCCGGGGCGTGTCCCAGTTTCACCACAGGCTGGCACACCACGACCTTCACTCTCAAAAGTCAGACTTTTAAGTTTGAACACGTCAGACCGGCTTCTACGCTCCGATCGAGGATTTCTTGAAGATGAGCACGCACACAGTGGACAGCGCGGACCGCTTCGAATGGACCGAACTCGACCGGCGTGCCGTCGACACCGCCCGGGTTCTCGCGGCCGATGCCGTGCAGCGGGTCGGCAACGGCCACCCCGGCACGGCGATGGCCCTCGCCCCGGCGGCCTACACGATCTTTCAGAAGCTGATGCGGCACGACCCCGCCGATCCGGAGTGGACCGGCCGTGACCGCTTCGTCCTCTCCCCCGGTCACACCTCGCTGACCCTCTACACCCAGCTCTACCTCGCCGGGTACGAGCTGGAGCTGGACGACCTGAAGGCCTTCCGCACACACGGCTCCAAGACGCCCGGCCACCCCGAGTACGGGCACACCGCCGGCGTGGAGACCACCACCGGCCCGCTCGGCCAGGGCGTCGCCAACGCGGTCGGCATGGCGATGGCGGCCCGCTACGAGCGCGGCCTGTTCGACCCTCAGGCGCCGGCGGGCGAGTCCCCCTTCGACCACACCGTCTGGGCGATCGTCTCCGACGGCGACCTCCAGGAGGGTGTCTCCGCCGAGGCGTCGTCGATGGCCGGCCACCAGAAGCTCGGCAACCTCGTCCTCCTCTACGACGACAACCACATCTCCATCGAGGGCGACACCGCGACCGCGTTCTCCGAGGACGTACTGAAGCGCTACGAGGCCTACGGCTGGCACGTGCAGCGTGTCGAGCCCGCCGAGAACGGCGACGTCGACGTGCACGCGCTGTACGCGGCCCTGACGGCGGCGAAGGCCGAGCCCGGCCGCCCCTCCATCATCGCCATGCGCACGATCATCGCCTGGCCCGCGCCGAACGCCCGGAACACCGAGGCCTCCCACGGCTCCGCCCTCGGCGAGGACGAGGTCGCCGCCACCAAGCGCGTCCTCGGCTTCGACCCCGAACGGTCCTTCGAGGTCGCGGACGAGGTCCTCGCCCACACCCGCGAGGCACTGGACCGGGGTGCCGAGGCGCACGCCGCGTGGGCCAAGCGGATAGCCACGTGGCGCGGCGACCAGCCGGAGCGCGCCGGGCTGTACGACCGCGTGGTCGCCGGCCGGCTGCCCGAGGGCTGGGAGGACACCCTGCCGGTGTTCGAGACCGGCAAGGCCGTCGCCACCCGAGCCGCCTCCGGGAAGGTCCTCCAGGCCCTCGGCCCCGTGCTGCCCGAGCTGTGGGGCGGCTCCGCCGACCTGGCCGGCTCGAACAACACGACCATCGACAAGACGTCCTCCTTCCTCCCGGCGGGCAACCCGCTGCCGGAGGCCGACCCGTACGGCCGCACCGTGCACTTCGGCATCCGCGAGTTCTCGATGGCCGCGGAGATGAACGGCATCGCCCTGCACGGCAACACCCGCATCTACGGCGGCACGTTCCTCGTCTTCTCCGACTACATGCGCAACGCGGTGCGCATGTCGGCGCTGATGCAGCTGCCGGTGACGTACGTGTGGACCCACGACTCCATCGGCCTCGGTGAGGACGGTCCGACCCACCAGCCCGTCGAGCACCTCGCCGCCCTGCGCGCCGTCCCCGGCCTCAACGTCGTCCGCCCGGCCGACGCCAACGAGACCGCCACCGCCTGGGCCGAGATCCTCAGGCGCCACTCGACCAGCCCGGCCCCGCACGGCCTCGTCCTCACCCGTCAGGGCGTACCGACCTACGAGCCGAACCCGGACGCGGCACGCGGCGGCTACGTCCTCGCCGACGCCTCCACCGGCGCACCGGACGTCGTCCTGATCGCCACCGGCTCCGAGGTGCAGCTCGCCGTGGCCGCGCGGGAGGCGCTGGAGGCGGAGGGCACGCCCACGCGCGTGGTGTCGATGCCGTCCGTGGAGTGGTTCGAGGAGCAGCCGCGCGAGTACCGCGAGAGCGTGCTGCCGCCGTCCGTGCGGGCCCGGGTGGCCGTGGAGGCCGGCATCGGCCTGACCTGGCACCGGTTCACCGGGGATGCGGGCCGCATCGTCTCCCTGGAGCACTTCGGCGCCTCCGCCGACGCCAAGACCCTGTTCACCGAGTTCGGCTTCACCGCCGAGCACGTCGCCGCCGCCGCCAGGGAATCCCTGGCCGCCGTCCGCGGCTGATCCGACCGGATCTGCCGCGGACGGAACCGACCGCAGGAAAGAGAAGATGATCACTGTGACCGAAGCAACCGCGACCGCGGGAGCACTGCGACGCCTGTCCGAGGCGGGCGTCTCCATCTGGCTGGACGACCTGTCGCGGCGGCGGATCGAGTCCGGCAACCTCGCCGAACTGATCGAGACGAAGAACGTCGTCGGCGTCACCACCAACCCGTCGATCTTCCAGGCCGCCATCGGCTCCGGCGAGGGGTACGAGGAGCAGCTCGCGGACCTGGCGACCCGGGGCGTCACCGTCGACGAGGCGGTCCGCATGATGACCACCGCCGACGTCCGCGCCGCCGCCGACGTGCTGCGCCCCGTGTACGACGCCACCGGCGGCCGGGACGGCCGGGTCTCCATCGAGGTCGACCCGCGGCTCGCCCACGACACGCGGGCCACGATCGCCGAGGCACGTCAGCTGGCCTGGCTGGTCGACCGCCCCAACGTGATGATCAAGATTCCGGCGACGAAGGCCGGACTCCCGGCGATCACCGAGGTCGTCGGCGCCGGCATCAGCGTCAACGTCACGCTGATCTTCTCCCTGGAGCGCTACCGCGAGGTCATGGACGCCTACCTCGCCGGCCTGGAGACGGCGCGGGCGGCCGGGTTCGACCTGGCGGGCATCCACTCCGTCGCCTCCTTCTTCGTCTCCCGCGTCGACAGCGAGATCGACAAGCGCCTGACGCTGCTGGGCACGGACGAGGCTCTCGCCCTGAAGGGGAAGGCGGCGCTGGCCAACGCGCGACTGGCCTACGAGGCGTACGAAGGCGTGTTCGGCTCGGCCGGCGGTTCGACGCGGCCGGGTGACCGGTTCACCGCCCTGGCAGGCGCCCGCGCCAACGCCCAGCGTCCCCTGTGGGCATCCACCGGGGTGAAGGACCCGGCATTCCGGGACACCCTGTACGTGGAGGAGCTGGTCGCTCCCGGCACCGTGAACACGATGCCGGAGGCCACCCTGGACGCCGCCGCCGATCACGGCGACGTACGGGGCGACACGGTCACCGGTGGTTACGCCCAGGCCCGGGCCGACCTCGCGGCCGTGGAGCGGCTCGGCATCTCGTACGACGAGGTGGTGCAGCAGCTGGAGCAGGAAGGCGTGGCCAAGTTCGAGGTGGCCTGGCAGGACCTGCTCGACGCCGTGACGAAGTCCCTCGACAGCAAGGGAGTTGACGGGGAATGAGCGAGGACCTTCCCGCTACGACGGTCCACGAGACCAAGGCGACGAAGGAGGCCAAGGAGGCGCTGACGGCCCAGGAGGCCGCGGGACCGCCGCGCGCCGAGGAGGCCGGGGAGTCCCGTACCGCCGGGACGCCGAAGGCGCCGAAGGGGGCCGGGGCCGCCCGGACCGCCAGGAAGCCCCGCGCGGCCGGCGCCGCCAAGACTGCGAAGGGGGCGGACGCGGACGGGAAGGCCGTCGCGCCCGTCGCGCCGCTCGACTGGAGCAACCCCCTGCGCGATCCCCAGGACCGCCGCCTCCCCCGCATCGCGGGCCCGTCCGGACTGGTCATCTTCGGTGTGACCGGTGACCTGTCCCGCCGCAAGCTGATGCCGGCCGTCTACGACCTGGCCAACCGCGGCCTGCTCCCGCCGGGCTTCTCCCTGGTCGGCTTCGCCCGCCGGGACTGGGAGAACCAGGACTTCGCCGAGGTCGTGCACGACGCCGTCAAGGAGCACGCGCGCACGCCGTTCCGCGAGGAAGTGTGGCAGCAGCTCGCGGAGGGCATGCGCTTCATCCCCGGCGACTTCGACGACGACGACGCGTTCGACCAGCTGCGCATGGCCGTCGAGGAGCTGGACGCCTCCCGCGGGACCAGCGGCAACTACGCCTTCTACCTCTCGGTGCCGCCGAAGTTCTTCCCGAAGGTCGTGCAGCAGCTGAAGAAGCACGGGCTGACCGACGCCCCGGACGGCTCCTGGCGCCGCGCGGTGATCGAGAAGCCGTTCGGACACGACCTGGGCAGCGCCCGCGACCTGAACGCGCTGGTGCACGAGGTCTTCGACCCGGAGCAGGTCTTCCGCATCGACCACTACCTGGGCAAGGAGACCGTCCAGAACATCCTGGCCCTGCGCTTCGCCAACCAGATGTACGAGCCGATCTGGAACCGTTCCTACGTCGACCACGTGCAGATCACCATGGCCGAGGACATCGGCATCGGCGGCCGGGCCGGCTACTACGACGGCATCGGTGCCGCCCGTGACGTCATCCAGAACCACCTGCTCCAGCTGATGGCCCTCACCGCCATGGAGGAGCCCGCCTCCTTCGACGCCGCGTCGCTGCTCACCGAGAAGCTCAAGGTGCTGCGGGCGGTGCGGCTGCCGGACGAACTCGGCGAGCACACCGTGCGCGGACAGTACGCGGGCGGCTGGCAGGGCGGCGCGCAGGTCCCCGGCTACCTGGAGGAGGAGGGCATCGACCCGGCCTCCACGACCGACACCTACGCGGCGATCAAGCTGGGCATCGACAACCGCCGCTGGGCGGGCGTCCCCTTCTACCTGCGCACCGGCAAGCGCCTGGGCCGCCGGGTCACCGAGATCGCGGTCGTCTTCCAGCGGGCCCCGCACTCCCCGTTCGACTCCACCGCGACGGAGGAGCTGGGCGAGAACGCCATCGTCATCCGCGTCCAGCCCGACGAGGGCATGACGGTGCGGTTCGGCTCCAAGGTGCCGGGCACGTCGATGGAGATCCGGGACGTGTCCATGGACTTCGCGTACGGCGAGTCCTTCACGGAGTCCAGCCCGGAGGCGTACGAACGGCTGATCCTGGACGTCCTGCTGGGCGACGCCAACCTGTTCCCCCGCCACCAGGAAGTGGAGGAGTCCTGGCGGATCCTCGACCCGATCGAGGAGTACTGGGCCACGCACGAGCGGCCCGCGCAGTACGCCTCGGGCAGCTGGGGACCGCGGGAAGCCGAAGAGATGCTCGCACGAGACGGACGGAGCTGGCGCAGGCCATGAGGATCGACCTGACCGACACCACGGCAAGCAAGATCAACAAGGCGCTGGTGCAGGGCCGCCGGGCCATCGGCACCCCGGCCGTGGGCATGGTCCTGACGATGGTGATCGTCACGGACGAGGAGAACGCCTACGACGCGATCAAGGCCGCCGAGGAGGCCTCGCACGAGCACCCCTCGCGCACCCTGGTCGTCATCAAGCGGCACGCCCGCAACCTGCGCGACCGCACCCGCTCGCACCTCGACGCCGAGGTACGGGTGGGCTCCGAGGCCGGCACCGGCGAGACGGTCGTCCTGCGCATGTACGGCGAGGTGTCCGAGCACGCCGACTCGGTCGTGCTGCCGCTGCTGCTGCCGGACGCCCCGGTCGTGGTCTGGTGGCCGGTGGAGGCGCCCGACAACCCGGCGCGGGACCCGCTGGGCATGCTGGCGCAGCGCCGCATCACCGACCTGTACGCGGTCGAGCGGCCCATGGAGGTCCTGGAGCGGCGGGTCCGCTCCTACGCGCCCGGCGACACCGACCTCGCCTGGACCCGTCTGACCCTGTGGCGCTCCATGCTGGCCGCCGCGCTCGACCAGGCCCGGGTGCCGGTGACCTCGGCGACCGTCGAGGCCGAGGCCGACAACCCGGCCGCCGAACTGCTGGCCCGCTGGCTGGAGGCCCGGCTGCACGTCCGGGTCGACCGGGTGATCACCGACGGGCCGGTCGTCACGGCCGTGCGCCTGGGCACCGCGAACGGCGAGATCGTCATCGACCGGCCGGAGGGCCCGCTCGCCACGATGACCCTGCCCGACCAGCCCCCGCGCTCCCTCGCACTGAAGGTGCGCCCCACCTCCGAACTCATCGCCGAGGAGCTCAGGCGCCTCGACGCGGACGAGATGTACGCCGTCGCCCTGCGCGGCGAGGCCGGCAAGGAGACCCCTGCCCATGTCTGACACCCCGAAGCTCGACCGGCGGCCGGAGTGGACCGCGCTGGCGGACCACCGCAAGGACGCGCTGCCGCGACCGGACCTGCGCGAACTGTTCGCCGCGGACCCCGGGCGGGCCGAGCGGTACGTCGTGCGCGTCGGCGACCTGCGCATCGACTACTCCAAGAACCTGGTCACCGACGACACGCTGGCCCTGCTGCGGGACCTGGCCTCGGCCACCGGCGTGTCCGACCTGCGCGACGCCATGTTCCGCGGCGAGCGGATCAACATCACCGAGGACCGGGCGGTGCTGCACACCGCGCTGCGCGCCCCGCGGGACGCGGTGATCGAGGTCGACGGCGAGAACGTCGTGCCGAAGGTGCACGCCGTGCTCGACAAGATGACCGCCTTCGCGGACCGGGTCCGTTCCGGCGAGTGGACCGGGTACACCGGCAAGCGCATCCGCAACGTCGTCAACATCGGCATCGGCGGCTCGGACCTCGGTCCGGCGATGGCGTACGAGGCGCTGCGCGCCTTCACCGACCGCTCGCTCACCTTCCGGTTCGTGTCGAACGTGGACGGCGCCGACCTGCACGAGGCGGTCCGGGACCTGGACCCCGCCGAGACGCTGTTCATCGTGGCGTCCAAGACGTTCACCACGATCGAGACGATCACGAACGCCACGTCGGCACGCTCCTGGCTGCTGGCGGGGCTGGACGATGGGGGCCCCACCCGCTCGAGCGAAGCCGAGAGCGGGGGAGAGAAGGCGGTCGCCCGGCACTTCGTCGCGCTGTCGACGAACGCCGAGAAGGTCGCCGGCTTCGGCATCGACACGGCCAACATGTTCGAGTTCTGGGACTGGGTCGGCGGCCGGTACTCGTTCGACTCGGCGATCGGCCTCTCCCTGATGATCGCCATCGGCCCGGACCGCTTCCGGGAGATGCTCGACGGCTTCCGCATCGTCGACGAGCACTTCCAGAACGCCGAGGCCCCGGCCAACGCCCCGCTGATCCTGGGCCTGCTGGGCGTCTGGTACGGCAACTTCTTCGGCGCCCAGTCGCACGCGGTCCTGCCGTACAGCCACTACCTGTCGAAGTTCACGGCGTACCTCCAGCAGCTCGACATGGAGTCCAACGGCAAGTCCGTCGACCGCGACGGGCATCCGGTGGAGTGGGAGACCGGCCCGGTGGTCTGGGGCACGCCCGGCACCAACGGGCAGCACGCCTACTACCAGCTGATCCACCAGGGCACCAAGCTGATCCCGGCCGACCTGATCGGCTTCGCCCGGCCCGTCGCCGAGCTGAGCGACGAGCTGAAGGCCCAGCACGACCTGCTGATGGCCAACCTGTTCGCCCAGGGACAGGCGCTGGCCTTCGGCAAGAGCGCCGACGAGGTCCGGGCGGAGGGCGTGCCCGAGGAGCAGGTGCCGCACCGCACCTTCCGGGGCAACCACCCGACGACCACCGTCCTGGCGGGTGAGCTGACTCCCTCCGTCCTCGGCCAGCTGATCGCGCTGTACGAGCACAAGGTGTTCGTACAGGGCGCGGTCTGGAACATCGACTCCTTCGACCAGTGGGGCGTCGAGCTCGGCAAGGTGCTGGCCAAGCGTGTCGAACCCGCCCTCACCGAGGGCGCTGACGTGCCCGGTCTCGATCCGTCCACGGCCGCGCTGGTGGCCGCCTACCGTGAACTGAAGGAAGTGCACTGACATGCAGATCGGTCTCGTTGGTCTCGGCAAGATGGGCGGCAACATGCGCGAGCGTCTGCGCAACGCCGGCCACACCGTCGTCGGATACGACACCAATCCGGAGAAGGCCGACGTCAACAGCCTCGTCGACCTCGTCGACCAGCTGGAGCGGCCGCGCGCGGTCTGGGTGATGGTCCCGGCCGGCGACGCCACCCAGCACGTCATCGACCAGCTGGCGACGCTGCTCAAGCCCGGCGACACCGTCATCGACGGCGGCAACTCCCGCTGGACGGACGACGAGAAGCACGCGGAGGAGCTCGGCAAGCGCGGCATCAACTTCGTCGACGCGGGCGTCTCCGGCGGGGTGTGGGGCCTGAAGAACGGCTACGCCCTGATGGTCGGCGGCGAGAAGGAACACGTCGACGACCTCAAGCCGATCTTCGACGCGCTGAAGCCCGAGGGCCCCTACGGCTACGTCCACGCCGGCAAGGTCGGTGCCGGGCACTTCTCCAAGATGGTCCACAACGGCATCGAGTACGCCATGATGCAGGCGTACGCCGAGGGCTGGGAGCTGCTGGAGAAGGTCGACTCCGTGGACAACGTCCGCGAGGTCTTCCGTTCCTGGCAGGAGGGCACCGTCATCCGCTCCTGGCTCCTCGACCTGGCCGTCAACGCCCTCGACGAAGACCACCACCTGGACAATCTGCGCGGTTACGCGGAGGACTCCGGCGAGGGCCGCTGGACCGTCGAGGCGGCCATCGACAACGCCGTGCCGCTGCCCGCGATCACGGCTTCCCTCTTCGCGCGGTTCGCGTCCCGGCAGGACGACTCGCCGCAGATGAAGATGATCGCCGCGCTGCGCAACCAGTTCGGCGGCCACGCCGTGGAGTCCGTCAAGAAGTAGGCTGCGGTGACAGCCCGTTGACGTGATCGGCCGGTTCGGGTCAGAGTCCCTCACTGATGGAGATCAACGACCTGACACCGGCCGAGGCGCGCGTCTGGCGGGCCTTCGCCACGGGAACCGCCGTGGACTTCCGCGCCGCGGACGACGAGGACCCGGCCGACGGCGGCACCTGGGGTCCCGAACGGAGCGTACGGGGGAGCGTGCTGAGGGCGCTGCTCCTGGACGGCCCTCGGGAGGACGGCGAGGTGGCCGCGCTCAGTCTGGCGGGGGCGCGCGTCACCGGCCCGCTGGAGTTGCAGTACGCGACGGTGGACCACCCCGTGCGGCTGCGGCACTGCCACTTCGACGAGGTGCCGAGGCTGTACGCGGGGCGGCTGCGCGAGGTGAACCTGAGCGAGTCCGTGCTGCCCGGGCTGATCGCGCACGCGGTCCGGGTGGAGGGCGTGCTGCGGCTGACCCGCGCGCGGTTCGGCGGGATGGTGCGGCTCGGCGGGGCGGAGGTCACCGGGAGCCTCTACCTGGAGAGCACGCAGATCCACGCTCCGGACACCGAGGGGCCGGTGCTCCAGCTGAACCAGGCGGTCCTCGGTGCCGACCTGTGGGCGCCGGGGCTGCGCGCCCGGGGCGAGGTGCGGCTCACCGGCGCACGGGTGGCCGGGGCGGTCAACCTCACCGACTCGGTGCTGGACCGTCCCGGCGGCACCGCCCTGCAGGCCGAGACGCTCGCGGCCGAGGCCGACGTGGTGATGCGGCACGCCGAGGTGCGGGGCCGTCTGGAGCTGCGCGGCGCGCGCATACCCGGCCGGCTCGACCTCTCGCACGCGCGCCTGGCCAACCCCGAGGGGACCGCGTTGCGCGCGAGCAGCTCCGTGATCGGTGAACTGTGGCTGCGCCAGGGACCGAGGGTGGAGGGCGCCCTGAACCTGCGCCGCGCCCAGGTGGACGTGCTGTTCGTCGAACCGGAGGCGGTGCCGGAACGGGTCCAGCTGAACGACCTCACCTACACGTCGCTCGTCCCGCACGAGCCCGCCGCAAGACGGCTGCCGATGCTGGAGAAGGGCGACAGCTACCTGCCCTTCACCTACGAGCAGCTGACCGCCGCCTACCGCCGGATCGGCGACGACGACGCGGCCCGGCTGGTCCAGCTCGCCAAGCAGCGGCGGCGCCGGCGCACTCTTCCCTGGTACGGCCGGCTGTGGGGGCATCTCCAGGACGTCACGGTCGGGTACGGCTTCCGGCCGCTGCGCGCGGGCGGCTGGCTGCTGTCGCTGCTCGCGGTCGGCTCGGTCGCGTACGGGCTGGACCACCCGCCGCCGCTCAAGCCCGCCGAGTCCCCCGACTTCAACCCGGTCTTCTACACGCTGGACCTGCTGCTGCCGGTGATCTCCTTCGGCCAGGAGAGCGCCTTCGGCCCCGAGGGCTGGTACCAGACGTTCTCCTACGTACTGATCATCACGGGCTGGATCCTGGCCACCACGGTGATCACCGGCTTGACCCGCACCGTCAGCCGCCATTGAATCCTCCCCGGCGTGAACGCCGGAGCGTCCTCGCAAGAATCAGGTGAACTCCCGCACCGCGTGCTGCGCGGCCAGCCGGACCGGGGCGTTGGCCGCGCCGTAGCCGCGGTAGCCGCCGTCGCGCTGGACGAGTTCGAAGAAGACCCGGCCGACGGTGTGCGTGTAGCAGTGCCGGAAGGTGCCGTGCGCGTCGCGGTCGTACAGGATGCCTAGCTCCCGGTACGTCTCCAGCTCGCCGTCGGCGAACTCGAAGCGGGCGGCGAGGTCGTCGTAGTAGTTGCCGGGGATCGGCAGCAGCTGGCCGCCCGCGGTTCGGTAGCGGCGGGCGGCGGCGACCACGTCGTCGGTGGCGAGGGCGATGTGCTGGGCGTGCGCGGTGTCGTCGGTGGGTGCCGCGCCGACGGTCAGGGCGATGCGGACCCCGCCGTCCTCGGTGCTGACGACGCGGCTGCGCAGCAGGCCGTAGGGGTCGGCGACGTCCACGCTCTCCTGCGGGCGCAGCCCGAGCACCCCGCGGTGGAAGAGCGCCGCCTCGTCGAACTGGTGCCAGGGCTGGGTGAGGGAGAGGTGGTCGACGCGCCAGCCCGGGCCGGGCTCGGCCGCGGTCCCGGTGTCCGCGAAGTCCGCCCGCCAGTCGGGCAGTCCGGGGCGGCGGGTGGCGCAGAAGAACAGCTCCGTGCCGTCGGGCGCGGCGACCGCCTCCAGCGGGGCGTCCCCGGGGGCGCGGCGGCGCGGCAGCACCGGTGCCAGCAGCGCCTCGGCGCGGCGGGCCGCCCCGGCGGGGTCGGGCGACTCCAGGCCGACGGCCGCCAGCCGGGTGCCGTCGCGGCGTTCGGCCGGTCCGGTGTTGACCAGGACGCGGGCGTCGCCCCGCTGCCACAGCTCCACGGGTTTCCCCCGGTGCCGTGCGGTCCGGGCGAAGCCCAGCGCGCCGAGCACGGCGGAGACGGGTGCGGCGTCGGGCGTGACCAGCTCGGCGAAGGCGACGCCGGTGGGCGGGACGGGGGCGGGCGGCGCGGCCAGGCCGACCGTCTCCTGGAGCATCAGCAGGGAACGCTGGGCGTCCACCGCCGTGGGGCCGGCCTCGGACTGCCGGAAGACGTCGTTGAAGACCTCGAGGGACAGCGGGCCGTCGTACCCGGCGCGCAGGACGTGCCGCAGCAGCCCCGCGACGTCGAAGCCGCCCTGGCCGGGGAAGCAGCGGTAGTGGCGGCTCCACTGGAGGACGTCCATCGCGAGCAGCGGGGCGTCGGCGAGCTGGAGGAAGAAGATCTTCTCGCCGGGGATGGCCTCGATGCCCTGGGGATCGCTGCCGCGCGAGAGGATGTGGAAGCTGTCCAGGCAGGTGCCGAGCGCGGGGTGCCCGGCGCTCTCGACGACGCGCCAGGCGTGGTCGTAGGTGTTGACGTGCCGGCCCCAGGCGAGCGCCTCGTAGGCGACGCGGACGCCGTGGTCTTGGGCCAGGTCGGCGAGCCGGCTCAGCTGCTCGGCGGCGAGGTCGTCGTCGTCCACGGCGTACGGGGAGACGCTGGAGCAGACCAGGACGGTGTCCGCGCCGAGCCTGCCCATCAGCTCGAACTTGTGCCGGGCGCGGCGCAGCGCGCGGGCGAACTCCTCCTCGGGCAGCGCCTCCATGTCCCGCATGGGCTGGTAGAGGTCGATGCCGAGTCCCAGGTCGGCGCAGCGGGCGCGGATCTCCTCGGGGGCCAGGGGGCCGGCCAGCAGGTCGTTCTCGAAGATCTCCACGCCGTCGAAGCCGGCCGAGGAGGCGGCCGACAGCTTCTCGGTGAGCGATCCGCTGAGGGAGACGGTGGCGATGGACGTACGCACGTGGGTTACCTCTTTCCTGCCGCGGGGCTCCGGGAGGCGCCCGCCAGGTCGGTGATGTCGGCGAGCATCGCCGCGGCGTCGGGTTCCCGCCCGGTGAACAGCCGGAACGCGTCCACGGCCTGGAAGACGGCCATGCCGCCGCCGTCGAGGGTGGCGCAGCCCAGCGTGCGGGCGGCGCGCAGCAGCTCGGTCTCCAGCGGGCGGTAGACGACTTCGGCGACCCACAGCCCGGGGTGGAGCAGCTCGGCGGGCAGCGGCAGCCCGGGGTGGGCGGCCATGCCGGTGGGAGTGGCGTGCACGATGCCGTCGGCCGTGGTCAGCAGCCCGGGCAGCCGGTCCGAAGTGGCGTGGACGGCGCGGCCGTCACCGAAGTGCCGGTTCAGCTGGGCGGCGAGGGCGGCGGCCCGCTCGGGCAGCGCGTCGACGACGGTGATCCGTCCGGCGCCCAGGGTGAGCGTGGCATGAGCGACGGCCGCGCCCGCGCCTCCGGCGCCGAGCTGCACGATCCGCTCCAGCGGCGCGTCGGGCAGTCCGCGGGCGAAGGAGGCCGCGAATCCGGTGACGTCGGTGTTGTGTCCGGTGGCCCGGCCGGCCGTGTCGAAGACGACGGTGTTGACCGCGCCGAGCGCCTCCGCCTGCGGGGCGAGGGCGTCCAGGTGCTCGATGACGAGCTGCTTGCACGGGTGTGTGATGTTCAGCCCGTCGAAGCCCAGGTCCCGGGCCGCGCGCAGCAGGTCGCCCACCGCCTCGGGCGGGACATGGAGGGTGTCGATGTCGATCAGCCGGTACAGGTAGCGCAGACCCTGACGGCCGGCCTCCCGCTCGTGCAGTGCCGGGCTGAGCGACGGGCCGATGCCGGAACCGATCAGTCCGACGAGATACGAGTCCTTGGCCACCGGGGACGACCTCCTGAGCGGCTCGGGCTTTCCCACCCGAGCGACCAATGTACGAACCAGTACGTTAGTCATAGCAGCAGGGCGGGGGATGTGGGAAGGCGGAGGCTTCTAGAATCACCGGCACGCCCCATCCCGCAGCACCGCCCCGCAGCCGAAGGAACCCGATGACCAGCGTCGACGAACCGGCACGATCCGGCACGCGCACCCGCGACGCCGCCCGCACCCGGGCGGAGATCCTCGACGTGGCGACGCGGGAGTTCGCCCGGGCCGGCTACGACGGGGCCCGCGTCGACGAGATCGCCGCGCGCACCCGCACCACGAAGCGGATGATCTATTACTACTTCGGCGGCAAGGAACAGCTGTTCACGGCCGTCCTGGAGCGGGCGTACGGCGTGATCCGGGAGGCCGAGCAGCAGCTCGACGTCGAGCACCTGGACCCGGTGGCGGCCATCAGGCGCCTCGCGGAGGTGACCTTCGACCACCACGAGCGGCACCCCGACTTCATCCGCCTGGTCAGCATCGAGAACATCCACGACGCCGAGCACATCGCGTCCTCCGAGATGCTGGCCAGCATCGGCTCCCCGGCGCTCGACGTGATCCGCCGGATCCTGGAGGACGGGCAGCGGTCCGGCCTGTTCACGGCCGGCGTCGACGCCGTCGACCTGCACGCGATGATCAGCTCCTTCTGCTTCTTCCGGGTCGCCAACCGGCACACCTTCGGCGCCCTGTTCGGCCGCGACCTGGTCGCCCCCGACCAGCGCGAGCACTACCGGACCATGCTCGGCGACATGGTGATCGCCTACCTGACGGCGGAGCGCGCGGCGGACTGACCACGACGGCGGGGTCGCCGGGACCTCTTGACACACGGGAAACGTGCGCGCAACATCCCTTCCCAACCGCGACTAACTACCCAGTGGGTTAATTAGCCGATCGGCACTTCTCCCCGCCGCTCACTCCGCCTACCGTGGAGCCCCCCGAAGGAGCACGCCGTGTCCGTCCCCGCACCCGCGTCCCGTGAAGCCGCCCCGCCCGGCCAGCCGAAGAAGGCCGCGACCGCCGCCTGGATCGGCAGCGCTCTGGAGTACTACGACTTCTTCATCTACGGCAGCGCCGCCGCGCTGATCTTCCCCGATGTCTTCTTCGACGAGTCCGACCCGGCCACCGCGACCCTGCTGTCGCTGGCCACGTTCGGTGTCGCGTACGCCGCCCGCCCGGTCGGCGCGTTCTTCCTCGGCCACATCGGCGACCGCATGGGCCGCAAGAAGATCATGGTCTTCACGCTGATGCTCATGGGCGTGTCGACGTTCCTCATCGGCTGTCTGCCCACGCGCGACCAGGTCGGTACCCTCGCCCCCGTCCTGCTGGTCCTCTGCCGCGTCCTGCAGGGCATATCGGCGGCCGGCGAACAGGCCAGCGCCAACTCCATGACGCTGGAACACGCGCCGGCCCACAAACGCGGCTTCTTCACCAGTTTCACCCTCAGCGGCACCCAGGGCGGGCAGCTGCTCGCCACCCTGGTCTTCCTCCCCATCGCCGCGCTGCCCGAGGAACACCTGCTGTCCTGGGGCTGGCGCGTGCCGTTCTGGCTGAGCGTCGTGGTCGCCGTCGTCGGCTACGTCATCCGCCGCAAGCTGGACGAGACGCCGGCCTTCACGCAGCAGACCGCCACGGAGGGCGTCGTGAAGATGCCGCTGGCCGTGCTGGCGCGCGACCACTGGGCGGACGTACTGCGGGTGGTCGCGGGCGCGCTCATCGCCTCGGTCAGCACGATCTTCACGGTCTGGGCGCTGTCGTACGCCACCAGCGACTCGGTCGGCATGTCCCGTACCGCCATGCTGTGGGTGGGCGCCCTCGCCAACGTCGTCGCGCTCGCCGCGATCCCGCTGTGGGCGACGCTGTCCGACCGCATCGGCCGGCGTCCGGTGTTCCTGGTCGGCGCGGTGGGCAGCGCGGTCACGATGTTCCTGTACCTGTGGGCGATCTCGGCCGGCTCCTACCCGTTGACGTTCCTCACGGGCATCGTCGCCTTCGGCGTCGTCTACAGCGCCGCGAACGGCGTGTGGCCCGCCTTCTACGGCGAGATGTTCTCCACCCGGGTCCGGCTGTCCGGGGTGGCGATCGGTACCCAGATCGGCTTCGCGGTGGCCGGGTTCGCGGTGACCTTCGCCGCGCAGATCGCCGGCCCGGACGGCGACGACTGGTCGGCGGTGGCGCTGTTCACGGCGGCGCTGTGCGTCCCGCCGGTGATCGCCGCGCTCTCGGCCCGCGAGACCCACCGGGTCCCGACGGAGGAACTCGGCGAGCGGACCCGACGGGAGGCGGCACAGCCCGAGACGGAGACGGTGCGCACCGGTGCGTAGTACCGGCGCGCACGGCGGTCATGACGCCTGAAACCGGGTACGCGGGGAAGGCCGGACACACCTCGACGGACGACCAGGGCGGCCACGGACGACCACGGGCCGCCAGGACGGACGACCAAGGAGGGCGATGGGGATGGCACCGCTGCGGCAGGAGGCCGACGCGGGTGCGGCCGGGCTGGATCCGCGGGCGCTGGACCGGCTCGACCTGCACTTCGCCCAGCAGGTCGACGAGGGGCGGCTGCCCGGGTTCCTGGTGGCCGTCGCCCGTGAGGGGCGCGTCGCTCATCTGACCGTGCGCGGCCGGCGGGACGTCGCGGCCGGGCTGCCCGTGGCGGCGGACACGCTGTGGCGCATCTACTCCATGACCAAGCCGGTCACGTCCGTGGCCGTGCTGATGCTGGCGGAGGAGGGACGGCTGTCGCTCGACGCCCCGGTGGACCGGTACCTCCCGGTCTTCGCCGAACCGCGGGTGTACGTCGAAGGGTTCGCCGACGACGTCATCACCCGGCCGGCCTCCGAACCGGTTCTCGTCCGGCAGCTGATGACCCACACCGCCGGGCTGACGTTCGGCTTCTACCACGCCCACCCCGTCGACGAGCTGTACCGCGCGGCCGGTCTGCAGTCGTCGGTGCGGCCGGGGGCAGGTCTGGCCGAGACCGTCGACCTCTACGCGAGCCTGCCGTTGCAGTTCGAGCCGGGCACGCAGTGGAACTACTCGGTGGCCAGCAACGTTCTGGGGCGGCTCGTGGAGGTGGTGTCCGGGCAGCCGCTCGACGTGTTCTGTGCGGAGCGGATCTTCGGCCCGCTCGGCATGACGGACACCGGATTCCACGTCACCGACGATCAGGCCGGCCGGCTGGCCGAGCTGTACGGCGAGACGGAGCAGGGTGGCATCGAACCGGTCCCCGGGCTGCCGCTGCGCGGCCGGCCGCGGTTCCTGTCGGGCAGTGGCGGTCTGGTCTCCTCCGCGTACGACGTGCACCGGTTCGCGGAACTGCTGCGGCGCCGGGGTGAACTGGACGGCGTCCGCCTGCTCCGCCCCGCGACGGTGGACCTCATGACCCGCAACCACCTGCCCGGCGGCGCCGACCTGCGTTCCTTCGGCAGCCGCCCGGCACACGACGAGCCCGGCAACGACGGGGTCGGCTTCGGCCTCGGGGTCTCCGTGGTGACCGACCCGAGCCGCACCCAGGCGCCATCGGGGCTCGGCACGTACGGCTGGAGCGGGGCGGCGACGACCACCTTCTGGGTCGATCCGGGCCGCGACCTGACGGTGCAGTTCATGACCCAGGTGCGGCCGAAGTCGTCGCACACGGTCCACCGGGACCTCAAGCGACTCGTGCACGAGGCCGTGACGGACTGACCCGGCCCCTCCCGGACCCATGGAGTCAGGACGACACGTGCGCCACCGCGTCCAGGTGGGGAAGGTGGTGGTCGAGCCGCTCCCGCTTGGTCCGCAGATAGGTGATGTTGCTCTCGCACGGCGGTATCAGCAGCGGCACCTGCTCGGCAACCTGGATGCCGTGCCGCACCAACGCCTCCCGCTTGCGCGGGTTGTTGGACATCAGCCGCACGGACCGCACCCCGAGGTCCTCCAGGATGCGGGCGGCGACCCCGTAGTCCCGGGCGTCCACCGGCAGGCCCAGGGCGAGGTTCGCCTCCACCGTGTCCAGGCCCTCCGCCTGCAGCGCCATCGCGCGCAGCTTGCCGAGCAGCCCGATGCCGCGCCCCTCGTGGCCGCGCAGGTACACGACGACGCCGCTGCCCGCGACGGCCACCGCCCGCAGCGCGGAGGCCAGTTGGTCGCCGCACTCGCAGTGCCGGGAACCGAAGGCGTCGCCCGTGAGGCACTCCGAGTGCAGCCGGGTGAGCACACCGTCGGTGCCGAGGTCGCCGTGGACGAGCGCCATCTGCTCGTCACCGCGCTCGTGGTCGGCATAGCCGAACGCACGGAATGTGCCGTACACGGTGGGCAGGGGCGTCACCACGACGCGTTCCACGTCCGTACGCCGCGATGCTTTCTTGCCGAATACACCGACTTTTTCTGTCATGATTCTCGCGTTCCTCAAGATTGCTCCAACAGATCTCTCGACGGAGATCTCTCAACGGATTGCTCAACAGATCGCTCAACTGATCGCCGACAGAGACGAAAGGCCGGGCGGACATGGATGTTTCACTTGTGCCGACGGACACCACGGAGGACGTGCGCGAGCGGGGCTCCGGGGTTGCACGGCAGGTGGCGGTGGTGCCGGTGGGGAGTTTCGAGCAGCACGGCCCGTATCTGCCGCTGGCGACCGACACGCTGGTCGCCTGCGCCATCGCGCGGGAGATCGCCGCCGCGTACCCGGTCCACCTGCTCCCGCCGGTGACGATCGGCTGCTCGCACGAGCACGCGGACTGGCCGGGGACCGTCAGCATCTCCTCGGTGACGCTCCACGCGGTGATACGGGACATAGCGGGCTCGCTGCGCCGCTCGGGCGTCGACGCCCTGGTGGTGGTCAACGGGCACGGCGGAAACTACGTACTGGGCAACGTCGTTCAGGAAGCCTCCGCCCGCGGCGAGCGGATGGCGCTGTTCCCCGCCGCGGAGGACTGGGAGGCGGCGCGGGAGCGTGCGGGCGTGTCCACTTCGCTGCTCACCGACATGCACGCCGGAGAAATCGAGACCTCCATTCTTCTGCACACGCACCCCGAATACGTCCGGCCCGGTTACGAGGCCGCCGATTTCGTCGCGGACGACCGGCGTCATCTGCTCTCCCTCGGTATGTCCGGCTATACCGAATCCGGTGTCATCGGGCGCCCTTCACTGGGCTCGGCGGAAAAGGGGAAGGAACTGCTGGCCGGCCTCGCGGATTCCTTCGGGATGTGTTTCGCACTGTTGACGGCGGTGACGGTCACGGTGCCGGACCAAGAGCGCGGGTAGTGCCCGCCGGGCACGTCGAGCGGCTCGGCGCGGGCCCGCGTCCCCCCGTACCAGCGGACGACGAGCACGACGGCGCCGGGCAGGCTCGCCACCAGGCCGAGCACTCCGTAGACCACGGCCACGCCCAGCCCGGTGCCCGCGCCCAGCCCGGCCGCGCCGAACGCCCAGGCGGTGACGCCCTCCCGGGGCCCCCAGCCGCCGACGTTCAACGGCAGCGCCATGGCGAGCAGCGCCAGCACGGCCAGCGGCGTCAGTACGGCGACGGAGGCACCGCTGCCTGCCACCCGGGCGGCCAGGACGAACATCGCGAGGTGCCCGGCCAGTACGACGACGGACGACACGGCGACCCCCGGCAGGTTGCGCCGGGACAGCAGCCCCTCGCGCGCCTCGTGGAGCGTCCTCCGCAGGGCCCCGGCCCCGCGGACCGGGTCTGGGCGTGCGGACGTCCGGTTCATGCGCAGGGCGAGGACGACGGCGAGCGCGCCGAGTACGGCCGTCCCGGCGAGCGGCGCGATGTGCCGGGCCTCGGCCAGCACGGGAGACGGCATCGTGAGCAGCACCGCGACCGCGACGCAGCCCAACGCCAGCTGCCCGGCAGCGCGTTCGAGGACGACGGCCCGCACGCCGCGTCCCGGGTCGCCGGCGCGCTGTCCGTGCCGTACCGCGCGGTGCACGTCGCCGAGGACACCGCCGGGGAGGGCGGCGTTGAGGAACAGGGCGCGGTAGTAGTCGGCGACGGCCGGTCCGAGGGGCAGCCGGAGGCGCAGTCCCCGGGCCACCAGGGCCCAGCGCCAGGCACTGAACACCGTGGTGGCCAGCCCGATCCCGAGCGCGGCCAGCAGCGCGGGGCCGTCGATCCGGCGCAGCCCGTCCAGGAGGGCACCGGTCCCCGTCCGCCACAGGAGCACGGCGAGGATGGCGGCGCCGGCGAGGCTGCCCAGGCGAGCGCGCAGAGCGCGGCGGCGGGGAGGGCCGGCGGGGCGTTCGCCGCCGGCTGGGATGCCCTGGCGTGGGGCTTCCGGCAAGGCCCTCGCCGGTACCGTCGGTGCGCTCACGGGACCCCGCCCGTCGGCCGGCACAGCGCCAGCAGGTCGGTGTGGTGGACGACGACGCGCAACTCCCCCGCGGCGTGGTCCGCGAGTCGCTCGTCCAGGTAGCGGCCGGCCCGTTCGCGCAGCTCCGGGCGTTGTTCGACGGCCGCGCCGACCCACCCCCGCAGCCACTGGGCGGTGAGCGCGGCCTCGCCGGGGCCCAGCCGCCAGGGGCTGGGATGCGCCCGTACCGTGGCGCCGTGCTCGGCGAAGACCTCCGCCGCCACGGTGACCGCGTCCGGACCGAGCATGCCGGTACGCCGCTGGTGGTCGTTGAACGCCTCGGTGATCTCGGCGTCCAGGGGGTGAGCGGGGGTGAGGTCGACGCGCCCGGCGACGGAGAGGGTGAGCAGGGCCGGACAGCCGGCCGAGGCACAGGCGGCGGCGAGCGTGCCGACCTCGTCGGCGGTGAGGACGTCGAGCAGCGCGGACGCCGTCACCAGCGCGGCGCCGGCCAGCGCGTCCGGAGTGATGCGGGCGATGTCGCCGCGCCGCGTCTCGACGGTGACACGGCTGCCGTCGGCGGCCGAGCGCGGGGCGGCGACGGCGGCGAGGTGCAGGAGGTACGGGTCGCGGTCGTGCAGCACCCAGTGCTGGGCGCCGTCGAGCAGCGGCGCGAGCCAGCGTCCCATCGAACCGGTGCCGCAGCCCACGTCGTGCACGACCAGCCCGTCCGCCCGCCCCCGCAGGTCGGCGAGGCGGATCCGCAGCGGGCCGAGCAGGTCGTGCGCCCGCGCGTCGGCATCGGCGGGCTCACGGAGCCGCAGCCACTGGGGCGCGTAGCGCGGAGGTTCGTCGGGGTCTTCCGGGGCATCGCGGAGGCGGAGGGTGGCGCGCTCCGCGGAGGGCTGCCCGGCGCGGTCGGTGAGCGGCTCGGCCGGACCCGCCCCGGGGATCACGCCGTTCGCCGGCTCGGGGGCGTCCTGCGGGCCCGGCCGGGCCGGGACCACTCCCCGGGCCGGTGCCGTGGTCTTCCTCATGCCGCCCTCCGGGGCTCGCCCGGCAGCCGGTGCAGTACTCCGGCCAGGCTCCGGGCCGTGGCCGCCCAGCCGTTCAGGGCGGCGCGGCGACCGCGTGCCGCGGCCTTCAGCCGGCGCCGTACGTCCGCTTCCCCGAACCAGCCGCGCAGTTCGGCGGCGAGGGCGGCGGAGTCCTCCGGCGGGACGAGGATGCCGGGTACCCCACCGTCGGGAGCGCGCCCGACCGCCTCCGGAAGGCCGCCGACGTCCGTGGCCAGCACGGGGATGCCGCGCGCGAGGGCCTCCGTCACCACCATGCCGTACGTCTCGGCGTACGAGGTGAGGACCATCAGGTCGGCGGTGGAGTAGGTGGCGTCCAGTTCGACGCCGGCCCGCGGCCCCGCCAGTACCAGCCGGTCCTTGAGCCCGTGCCGCGCGATCAGCTCCCGCAGCCGGCCGACGTACTCCGGGTCATGGCCGAGCCCGCCGACGCACACGCAGCTCCACGGCAGGTCGGTGACCGTCGCGAGGGCCTCGACCAGCCGGTGCTGGCCCTTGCGGGGCGTCACGGCGGCGACGCACAGCAGCCGGGAGACGCCGTCGGTGCCGGGCGCGAGGGGCGCGATGTCGGCGCCGGGGGCGGCGACGTGGACACGGCCCGGGTCGAGTCCGTGGTGGGAGACGAGGCGACGGACCGCCCAGTCGCTGGTGGCGACGACAGCCGGGACGGCGCGCAGTACCGCGCGTTCACGGGCGTCCAGTCCGGCGGCGACGGCGGGGTCGAGGCCGGTCTCGTCGCCGAGCGGGAGGTGGACGAGGACGGCCATGCGCAACCTCCCCGCCTCCGGAACGACCACGTCCGGGACCCCGCAGGCGACCAGCCCGTCGAGGAGGACGACGGCGCCGTCCGGCAACCGGCGCAGCACGCGGGCGAGTTCCGCGCGGGCGACGCCGTCCGGCCGGGGCCAGTCGCCGGCCACGGGCAGTCCCCGCACCCGCCAGCCGAAGCCGGGCAGGTCGAGCCGCACACGCCGGTCGTAGGCGTTGCCACCGCTCGGCGCGGCCGGGTCGTCGACTCCGCCCGGCATGACGAAGTACGCGGAGCGCAGGGACATGGGGACGATCCCCTCGTTCCTCGGGGGCGAAGTCTGTGCGAAAGTCTGAGCGAATGCCTGCGCGATCGTCGGCGTATACGCCTGCGCGTATGCCTGATCGGCCGCCGGGACGGACGTCTGCGCGGGGACGTGGGCGGGCCGGGGCCGTCCGGCCGCCGTCTCGACGAAGGTGCCGGTCACAGCGCACGCTCGTAACTCGCCCAGGCGACGTGCGACTCGTGCAGGGTGACGGTGAGGCCGGCCAGACCCCTGGCCGCTTCCCCGAGCCCGCCCTTGTGCACGCGTTCGGCGAGCCGGTCGGCGACGACCTTCGCCAGGAACTCGGTGGAGGTGTTGACGCCGGCGAAGTCGGGTTCGTTGTCGAGGTTGCGGTAGTTCAACTCGCTGACGACGGAGCCCAGTTCCCGGGCGGCCAGGCCGATGTCGACCACGATGTCGTCCTCGTCCAGCTGCTCGCGCCGGAAGGTGGCGTCCACCAGGAACGTCGCTCCGTGCAGGCGCTGCGCGGGCCCGAAGACGTCGCCGCGGAAGCTGTGGGCGATCATGATGTGATCGCGGACGGTGATGCTGAACAACGGACGACCCTCCAGGTGTGGCACGTCTGGTCCCCCGCCGGTCGCTGCGCGGGGTGCCGTCTATTACGGCTCGGTGCCTTCCCTCGTTCAGCGGCCCGTACGTCTTTTCGCAAGGTCAGGCACCGCTGTCGTCCGGGGTCGGGCGAACGGTCAGTCGCCGTGGTCCTCGTCGGCGTACCGGATCCGGTGGCACAGGGCGGGGATCTCACCGGAGGCCAGCCCCGGCAGCACGTCCGGCAGTTCGGTGAACGCGGACTCGCCGGTGACGAGCGCGTCGAGCGCCGGGTCGGCGAGCAGGTCGAGGGCGAGGGCGAGCCGGTCGGCGTACGTGCGGGTGCCGCCGCGCGCCGGGGAGACGGTGCCGACCTGGCTGCTGCGCAGGGTCAGGCGCCGCGAGTGGAAGGCCTCACCGAGCGGGAGGGCGACGCGCCGGTCGCCGTACCAGCTCAGTTCGATGACGGTGCCCTCGGGTCGCAGGAGCTCCAGTGACCGGGCGAGGCCCGCCTCCGTCGCACTGGCGTGGATGACGAGGTCGAGGTCACCGGCGGCGTCGGCGGGGGACGCGAAGCCGACGCCGAGTGCCTCGGCGACCTTGCGCCGGGCCGGGTCGGCGTCGACCAGCTGGACGCGGACGCCGGGGAAGCGGGCCAGGAGGGCGGCCACCGAGCAGCCGACCATGCCGCCGCCGACCACGGCGATCCGGTCGCCGACCAGGGGCGCCGCGTCCCACAGGGCGTTGACGGCGGTCTCGACGGTGCCGGCGAGCACGGCCCGCTCGGCGGGGACGCGTGCGGGCACGGGCGTGACGGCGGCGGCCGGGACGACGTACCGGGTCTGGTGCGGATAGAGGCAGAAGACGGTACGTCCGACGAGGTCCCTGGGCCCCTCCTCCACCACTCCGACATTGAGGTAGCCGTACTTCACCGGCCCCGGGAAGTCACCCTCCTGGAACGGCGCGCGCATGGCCGCGTACTGGTTCTCGGGCACCCCGCCGCGGAAGACGAGCGTCTCCGTGCCCCGGCTCACGCCGCTGCAGAGCGTACGCACGAGCACTTCGTCCGCCCCCGGCTCGGGCAGCCGCACCTCGCGGATCACGCCCCGGCCGGGCGAGTCGAGCCAGAACGCGCGTGCGGTGCCTGTCATCGGATGTCCTCCTGAACGATCGGATGGCCGCCCACGTACCGAGGGATGCACGAGCCGCGCACAAGGTAGCGGCGTTGATCGACTCTGTCACTCGGCCGGAGGGTGTTCGGTGGCCCTGAACAACACGTACGACGCGAGGCCCGTTCAGCAGGAGACCGCGGTGGGGGCGGGCGCGCAGGTCCTGCTGCTGTCGCTGCTCGCTTCGGCGATCGGCATGGGCACGGCGGGCCGGCTGACCGGCCTGGCGTTCGCGTTCGCGACCTGGGCGATGCTCTCCCGCGCCCTGCGCCGCTCCCGGCTGCCGTCGTTCGGCCCGGCCAACCGGGTCACCCTCGGCCGGGCCACCCTGGTCGGCGGGGTCACTGCCCTGGTCGCGGACTCCTTCCGCAGCGCGCCGCCCGTCTCCCTCCTCGTCGGTCTGACGGCCGTGGCCCTGATCCTGGACGGCGTGGACGGCAGGGTCGCCCGCCTCACGGGCACGTCGTCGCCGCTGGGCGCCCGCTTCGACATGGAGGTCGACGCGTTCCTGATCCTGGTGCTCAGCGTGTACGTCGCGTCGGACCTGGGCCCGTGGGTGCTGCTGATCGGCGGCATGCGCTACGTGTTCGTCGCCGCCGCCCGGGTGTGGCCGTGGCTGACCGCTCCGCTGCCGCCGAGCACGGCCCGCAAGACGGTGGCCGCGCTGCAGGGCGTGCTGCTGCTGCTGGCGGGCGCGGACCTGCTGACCCGGACGGCGAACGCCGGGGTGGTGCTGCTGGCGCTGGTGCTGCTGGTGTGGTCGTTCGGGCGGGATGTCCGGTGGCTGTGGCGGCGGACGTCGCGGGTGGGGGAAGCCCCGGCAGCGGTGGCGCGGCGCCTCGTCCCTCAGCGGTGAAGTCGGGCAGTCGGCGCCGGCGCCCGCGGACCGACGCCGCACGTCCGGTCGCACACGTGGCCCGTCGAAGCGGCACCACCACGGCCGCCCGTCGACGCGGCACCACCACGGCCGCCCGTCGACGCGGCACCACCACAGGGCGGCTGCGCGTCGCCGTCTGCGGGCCGCGTCGGCACGGCGCGGCCCGCCAGAGCCGGGCGAACAGCGAAGGCCTCAGTGCCGCCGGGGCAGCAACCCCACCGCCGCCAGCGGTACGGCGGCCAGGACCAGCCACGGCACGGCGGCCGGCAGCCCGCTGTCCAGCAGCAGGCCGGTCGCGGAACTGCCGGCCAGCACGATGAGCCCGGAGACCGAGGACAGGGCCCCCGTGTACAGCCCGAGCCGCCCCTCCTCGGCGAGGTCCGGCACCCAGGCCCGGGCGACGGGCGCGACGAGCATCTGCCCGAGGGTGAGCAGCACGACGAACCCGGCGGCGGGCACCAGCCCGCCCGTCCCCGTCCATCCGGCGGGCCGGGCGAGCGCGACGCCGGCGAAGCCGGCCGCGATCAGCGCCAGCCCGGCCACCATCGACCGGCGCGGCTCCAGCCGCTCCCCCGCCCACCGGGTCACCGGCAGCTGCGCGGTCACCACCAGCAGCGAGGACAGCGCGAACATCCAGGCCAGCGGCGCCTGTGAACCGGCGGCCCGCTCCACCTCGGCGGGAAGCGCCAGGTAGAGCTGGTTGTAGGCGAGCAGGTAGGCACCGTACGCGCAGCACAGCGCGAGGAACCGCCGGTTGCGCAGCAGCAGCCGCACCCCGCCTCTGACCCGTACCTGGGCAGGCCCTGGTATGCGCTGCGGCAGCAGCCACGCGTGCCCGGCGAGGACGAGCACGAAGACACCGGCCCCGGCGAGGCACGCGGTACGGAAGTCGACGGCCAGCAGCAGCGCGCCGAGCAGCGGCCCGACGAACGCCCCCGCCTGCCCGGCGACGGTGAACAGCGCGAGCACCCTGGTCCGGTCCCCGCCGCCCTCCTCCTCCCGGAGGACGGCCTGCCGGGCGACCTCGGACTCGACGGCCGGGGAGAAGAGCGCGGCGGCGAACCCGATCAGCAGCACCGCCCCGACGACCGCCCAGGTCCGCTCGGCGAACCCGAGCCACGCGAACCCGGCGATCCGCAGCACGCACCCGGCGAGCACGACGGGCCGGATGCCGTACCGGTCGGCCAGCGCCCCGCCGACCACGAACAGGCCCTGCTGGCTGAAGGTCCGCAGCCCGAGCACGAACCCGACCAGCCACCCCGCCATCCCGATGGCCCCGCCCAGGTGCTCGGAGAGGAAGGGCAGGACCGCGAAGAAGCCGATGTTGAAGGCGAGCTGGGTGAGGATGAGCAGCCGGAGCAGCGGGGAGAGCGGGGCGCCGCGGCCGGACCTCTTCACCAGCCGGCCGGGGGACAGCGAGGTCATCGGGCTCCGACCGGTTCCTTCTCTTCGACGGCCTTTTGACTGACGACCCGCGGCGTACGGCGCGAGCGCCGCGGCCGGCGCACTCCGCCCGCCGCGGTGACGGCCAGCGCGCCGAGCAGGGCGAGGACGGCGGCGGGAGCGAGGACGGCCCAGGGGGCGCGCTCGGCGTAGGGCTGGTTCTCGGCGAGGAGCAGACCCCACTCGGGGGACGGCGGCTGGGCGCCCAGGCCGAGAAAGCCGAGCGAGGCGAGCGCGAGGGCGATACCGGGCAGCCGCAGCAGGGCGTGGCGCAGGACGGGCGGCAGCACGGCCGGCAGCAGTTCGCGGCGCAGCAGGTACCACCGGCCCGCGCCCAGGCCCCGGGTGGCCGTGATGTGCAGGGTGGCGCGTTCCTGGCGCAGCAGCGCCGACGTGTGGGCGGCGAGCGGCGCCCACGCCACGGCACCCACGGCGAGCGCGGGCGTCGCCGCCCCGCCGCCCGCGACGGCGGTGACGAGGAGGGCCGCGAGTACGGGCGGTACGGCGTTGACGGTGTCGACGAGCGGCGCGGACACCCGGGGCACGAGCCCCAGCAGTACGCCCGCGAGCAGCGCGGCGGCACTGATGGCCAAGGCGAGGAGCAGCGTGTCCAGAGCCCCGTGACCGACCCGGGCCAGCAGGTCGCGTCCGAGGGCGTCGGTGCCGAAGGGATGGTCGAGGGAGGGCGCCCGCAGCCGCTCCCCCGTGTCGAGGGCGAGCGGATCACGGGTCAGCCCGAGCCCGACGACGGCGAGCAGGACGGCCCCGTAGAGGAGGGGCAGCGGCCCGCCGGCGGGCGGGGCGGGCCGGTGCAGGGAGGACAGGGCGCCGTCGCGCAGTGCGGGTCCGGTGAGCAGGTGGGCGGCGACACGGGTCGCACCGGTCGCGAGAGCGGCGAGCAGGACGAGGGCGAGGACGCCGGCCTGGAGGACGGGCAGGTCCTGGGCGAGGGCGGCCTGGAGGGTGGTGCGGCCCAGGCCGGGGATGTCGAAGACCTGCTCGACCGCGACGGCACCGCCGGTGAGGCCCACGACGAACAGCCCGAGGTTGGGCAGCAGCGCGGGCACGCACCGCCGCAGCGCCTGCCGTGCGACGCGCCGCCCGGTCAGCCCCCGGGCGGCGGCGGCCAGGGCCCAGGGTTCACCGAACGCGCCGGGCAGCAGGTCGTCGAGCAGCCGCCCCAGCACGGCCCCGGCGGGCAGGCCGAGGGCGAGCGCGGGCAGGATCGTCCACTGGAGCCCGTACCACCCCAGCGCGGGCAGCCACCCCAGCTGCACCCCGACGACGGTGGCGAGTACAGAGGCGACGAGGAACTCGGGCAGCGAGGCGATCACGGCGGACGCGGTACCGCCACGCCGCCGCCCGCCGAGCCGCCGCCGGGCGCCCAGCCGCAGTGTGCGGGCGCAGATGAGCCCGGCGGTGACGGCGGCGACGACGAGCGCGGCGGTCATGAGCAGCAGGGAGGCCCCGAGCGCCTGGAGCACGTCGGGCAGGACGTCGCCCCCGGAGATCCACGACTGCCCGGCGTCACCGCGCACGAGCCCGCCGAGCCACCGCGTGAGCACGTGCAGCGGGCCCCCGTCGAGTCCCAGCTGCTCCCGGATGTCCGCGAGCACCTCGGGCGTGGGCGCTCGCTCGGCCGACCGCGCCTTGAGGACGGTGTACGCCGGATCGGTCCGCGTGAGCCACGGCAGCAGCCCGATCCCGCACACGAGCCCCGCCGCGAGAGCGACCCGCCACACCGCGGTGGCCACCTGCTGCCGCACGGCTCAGCGCCGCGTGCCGGTGCCGACGAGGGTGCGCTCGTACGGGTCGAGGATCACGCCCTGTACGGAGTCGGCGGCGCCGGTGATGACCCGCTGGTGCACGAGCGGCACGACGGCGTCGCTGCCGAGGATGCGTGCCTCGGCGGCCATGGCGGCGTCCTGCCGCTTCGCGGTGTCGGCGATCTTCTCCGCCTCGGCGACGGCGCGGTCGACGTCCTTGTCGCACAGCTGGGCGATGTTGAAGCCGCCGTCGCAGGTGTAGTCGCCGGCGAGGACGGCGACGGGGTCACCGGTGTCGAGGAGGGTGTTGCGGGCGAGTACGAAGGCGTCGAACTTCCCCTCCAGCGCGTCGCTCTCCAGCCGCGAGTACTCGCGGACGGTGAGCTTCACCTTGAACCCGGCCTTCTCCAGCTGCTGCTTGACCACCTGGGCGACCTCGGGCAGCTCGGGCCGGTTGTCGTAGGTGGCGAGGTTGATGGTGGCACCGCCGGGCTTCGCGGCCGGCGCGCGTCCGACGGGCGCGGTCCGCTTCCCCTCCGCCCAGGTCACGGCGGGCCCGTAGATGCCGGCGCCGGGGTCGGCGTACCCCTCGTACACGTCCTTGGCGAACACGGAGGTGTCGACGGCGCCGCGGGCGGCGGCCCGCAGCCCGGCGTCCTGGAAGGGCCCGGACGAGGCGTTGAACAGCAGGCTGGTCGTGCGCGTGGTGGCGGTGTCGCGCCGGGTGTCCTCGTCGAGGGTCGCCGCCTGGGAGACGGGGACGGCCTCGGCGATGTCGAGCTCGCCGGTCCGCAGGGCGTTGGCGCGGGCGGTGCCGTCGGCGATGAAGCGGGCGTCGACGCCGGAGGCCTGGGCGCGGCCGCCCCAGTAGTCGTCGAACCGGTCGAGGGAGGCGGAGGTGGCGCCGTTGACCTTGGTCAGCTCGAAGGGGCCGGTGGCGGTGCCGACGGGGTCGACCCGGTCCTTGTCGTCGTAGGCCTTGGCGGACAGCACGGCGAGGCTGGGGCTGGAGAGCCGCAGGGGCAGTACGGGATCGGGTTCGGAGGTCGTGATCCGCACCGCCCGCTCCCCTTCGGCCTCGGCGGTGAGGGTGACGCCGGCCAGGGCGGCGGGGGCGGGCCTGGCGCCGGTGGCGTGGGTGAGGGAGTCGGCGACGGCGGCCGGGGTGACGTCGGTGCCGTCCTGGAAGGTGGCGTCGCGGAGGGTGAACTCCCAGGCCTTCTCGCCGTCCCGCCGCCAGGACTCGGCGAGTGCGGGGGCGGCGGAGCCGTTGGCGTCCAGCGCGGTGAGGCCTTCGGTGACGCCGAGGCGGCTGAGGAGGGTGGCGTCGGCGCCGTACGGGGAGAGGTTCTCGGCGGGCGGGAAGGCGAGGGCCACGCGCAGGCGGGAGCCGTCGGCGTTGTCGTCGGAGCCGGAGCCGGAGTCGTCGCTGCCGCCCGAGGCAAAGCAACTGGATATCAGCGGTATGAGCAGGAGCGGGGCGAGCAGCCGGGAGCGGCGGTGGGAGCGCATGGTCCTCGGATCGATCGGGTGTGTGCGAGCGGGCGGGGCGGGCAGGGCGAAGGCGGCAGCGAGCAGGAGCCTACCTGGCAACCGTTTCCATTACCCTGCCGCCCCGAGTTCCGTCGCCCCTCGCTCCATCGGCACGTCGAAGTGCACGATGCCCTGCCCGCCGCCCGCGTCCTCCCGCTCGTCGTGGACGACCTTGGCGAGCGACCGCCAGAACGGCTCGGCACCGGTGACGGCCGGGTCGGTGTGCAGGTACACGGCCCGGTATCCGCCGTCCGCGGCGGCGAACGCGAGCAGCTCGTCGACGAGCCGCCGCGCCAGCCCGCGCCGCCGGTGCTCGGGCCGCACGTACACGCGGCGCAGCTGCGCGGTCACGCCGGAGGGGTAGCGCTCGGCGACGTGGCGCGGGTTCGGCGGGTGCGCGGGACCGCGGGAGTCGAGAGCACCGGTGGCGACGACCTCACCGGTCCCGTCGACCGCGACGAGGAGGGTGTGCCGGTCCGGGGTCAGGTACGCGCCGGCCGGGTCGACGATGTCACCGTGCCAGCGCGGGACGTACCCGGTGCCGAAGTCGCGGTAGACGGTGTCGAGCATGACGGAGCGGGCACCGTCGAGGTCGGCGGGGGTTGCTGTCCTGAGGCTGTAGTCACTGTCGCGCACTTGCACATCGTACGCATTAACCGGAATCCGGCGATCGACATACCCCTTGCCGGCACCCACCGCCCCGGTCAGCCCCGCATCAGGTCGCCTTTCCCCACCTGGGCCAGCAGCGGGGGTTCCGATTCGCCTTCGTAGCCGAGGTGGAGTTCGCGCCGGGCACGGGTCGCGAGGACGTAGTAGGTCATGCGCAGGGCCGCCGAGGTGGGGTCGATGGCCGCGTCCGTGTGGGTGTCCGGAACGACCACCGTGTCGAAGCCGAGCCCCTTGGCGCTGGCCCGGTGGACGATGACGACGCCGGGGCGGCGGAGGTCGAGGTTGCGGTACCGGCCTCCTTTGGCGTCCGAGGTGTACAGCTGGGGCTTCAGCCGTGGTGCCCGGTGCGACAGACTGCCCAGCACGGAGAACTGGGTGTGCCTGGAGTTGACGATCACGCCGATGGTCTCGCCGGGGTGCCGCTCCGCGAGCACCGTCACCAGGTCGGCGGCGCCCCGCTCGGGGAAGCGGTGGAGCCGTGGCGGTGGGCCCTGCCGTTCGGGCAGGACCGGCGTGCCGGGCCCCGTGCGGAAGTGGGCGGCGAAGGACGCGATCTGTTCGGTGTTGCGGTGGTTCCCGTCGAGTTCGTGACGGGCGCAGCGGCCGAGGTTCCTGGGGATCTCGGCGAGGGTGGAGTGCGTGTCGGTGAGCCGCTGGCACTCGTCGGCGAAGACCGTCGTCCGGGCCCCGAGCAGGCGGCACAGCAGGTAGAACTCGGGCGGCAGGTCCTGGCCCTCGTCGACGACCAGGGTGAGGCCCGGGACCGGGCCGGTGTCGGCTGCCCGGTCGAACAGCGCGTGCCAGTCGTACCAGCCGTCCGCGCCGCTCGGAGCCGTGCCGCCGTACCACTGGGCGAGCCAGGCGTGTGCGGTCGAGACGCGCACGCCGCGGTCGGCGGGGGCCAGGGGGTGGACCGTCGCGGCCAGCGACTGCCGCAGCAGGTTGGAGCGGGTGAGCAGGGCGACCGGGGTGCCGGTGAGGGCGAGCATGACGGCACGCTGGGCCGCCAGGAGGCTCTTGCCGCTGCCCGGCGGGCCGCTGACCAGGTGGTTGCCGTCGAAGGGGAGGTCGTCGAGGCTGGTCCGCTGCTCGGGGGTGAGGTCGAGGTAGGTGAGGGTCATGACGCCTCCAGAGCGTCGGCGGCGGCGGCCCGTGCGGCGGTGACGATCGACTCCAGGTAGCCGGGTACGTGCTCGCCGCCGACGACGAGGGCCCGGTCCAGGAGGGTGTTCCCCGTCTCGCAGCTGGTCTCGGGCAGCAGCGCGCAGGCGTGACAGGCGGCACGGTTGAGGTTGCCGAAGCCCTGGCCCGTGTGTTCGGCGCAGAGCGGGTCGGCCGAGCACCAGGCGGCGGCTTCCGTCATCCGCAGCAGTGTCTCCGCGAGCCGCGGGGGCTCGCCCTGCCGGACGAGTCCGCCGAGGGTGCCCTCGGCGTCTCCTGCGGCGGTGTAGACGAGGACGCCGTACTGGTCCTGCTCGGGGCGGGCGTAGACACGCTCGCGCAGGCTCGCGGTGGTGTATCCGGACTCGAATGAGAGCTGGCGGATCAGCAGGTGCGCGAGCGTGTGGAGGAGGACGAAGCGGGGGGCGAGTTCCGGACCGGTGAGGGCCTTGAGGCGGTCCCTCTGGAAGGAGCGGTCCAGATCGGCCCGCATACCGTTGACGCGCTCGCGTACGTCGCCGTCCGCCTCCCAGCTCGCGAGTTCGGCCCGATCCAGGGTGAGGAAGACGCCCTCGCCGAACACCTCCACGGCCGGCAGCCACTTGAGACGGCGTGCGGTGTCGGCCGGTACGACGGTGGCGTCCGGGGAGACCCGGGTGAAGCCGGACAGGGCGCGGACCTCGCGAAGCCGGTCGGCCAGGACGACCCTGCCGAAACGGCGGCCGAGCCCGGCCCACGGGTCGGCGCTCTCCCCGGCCAGGCCGAGGGTGGTCTCCCGCAACGCGAAGTCCCGGGTGGCGGGCGCAGTGGGCGCGGTGAAGGCGGCCCACTCCTCACGGCTGAGGTCCGGGCGGGCGGGCCCCGCCTGCGCGTCGGGCGCCGGTGTACCCGGGGAGGGGTGGTCCTGCCCGGTCTCCTCGGCGATCAGCGCGTCTAGGAGGGCGTCGTCCGCACCGGTGTCCTCCTGGATCATTGTCCGGAACACCGTGGCGCGCGGGGTGGCGGCCACCCGGCACAGGGACACCCACAGGTCGTGTTCGCGCACCTGGGCGGCAAGCGCCTCGTCTTCGTGGGCGGCCGGTGCGTCGGTCTCGGGGATGTCGAGTGCCGAGTGGACGATCGGGTAGTACAGGTTGCCGGCCGTGCGCTGCACGATCTGCACGGGCCGGGGGCACTCCACCCGCTCGTTCGCCCGCTGCCACGGGTTGCGTCCCGAACAGCGCATGCCGTGGGTGCCGAGGATGTCGAGCAGGTTCCGGGACGCGCCACAGCCCTTGGCAGTGCAGGCGACGGAGAGCGCCTCGAGGCCGGAGGCCCGCTCGGAGACCAGGAAGCGCAGCCTGTCGCGGTCCTCGCAGCGCCGTCGTTCACCGGCGTCGCGCCGCGAGTGCGCCCAGAACCACCAGTCGACGTCGCTGAGGTGCCCGGCGTGGCAGATCTGCACGAACCGCATCGGCGCCAGGGTCCGCGCCGGTGAACACGACGGACAGCGCGGCGGCTGCCCGGGTTTCTCGTCGGCGATCCGCCAGCGCTTCATCCGGCGGCAGGAACCGCAGAACAGCCAGGACGGGAAGCGGATGTACGGCGCTCCGGGCGCGTCGGGGACGTCGAAGCGGTCGTTCGCGGTCGCCGGGGCGGCGTAGAAGCCGGTGACGTCGAGCCGGGAGGCGAGACGGGCGGACTCGACCCGCTGCCTGCCCCTGGCCGGCCAGTCTCCGACGCCCGTGGCGACGAAGGACTCGCCCTGGATGTCGAAGACGGCTCCTACGCCGAACGGCAGCACCGTCTGCGACTGGCGTACCCGCAGTGTGCGGCTCACAGGTCGGCTCCCTTCACCGTCACCTGGCATTCCCGGTCCACGTTGCGCATGGAGTTCGGTGTCTCCCACAGGCCGTACTTCTGCTCGAAGCTCTTGATCAGGTTGGACTGGCCCTTGCCCTGGCTGCGGTAGTACAGCTCGCGGCCGTCCTTGCGGGCCTCGCGCGCCGCGTCCTCCCAGTCGGCGATCAGTCCCGCGATCTCCTTGCGGACCTCGTCGCCGACGCCGGGTTCGGCGGTCTCGGCACGCGCGGCCAGTGCCTCGGCGACCGCCTCCACCTCGGGGAGGCGGTCCAGCACGTGCCCGGCCTGATTCTCGGCGGCGAGAGCGAGCCGGTGCCGTACGAGGACGACGAGCGCGGCGTGCAGGGCGCGCCGCCGGGACGGCACGGACCAGGGGGTGACGCTGGTGGGTTCGACGTGCCGGTACAGGGACCGGTGGTACACGTCGAAGGTCTCGTAGTGCGAACGGTCCCTGGGACGCGTGGCGTTGAAGAAGGTCACGACGAGACCGGGGACGGTGTGCCGGCCGACCCGGCTGGTGGCCTGGATGTACTCGGCGGTCGTCTTGGGCTGCCCCTGCATCAGCATCAGCGCGAGCCGCTTGACGTCGACCCCCACGGACAGCATGTTCGTGCAGGGCAGGAAGGACACCGACTGCGGGTCGGCCCAGCCCTTCTCCAACCGGTCGAGCAGTACGGGCTGTTCGGCACGCGGCAGGTTGCTGGTCAGTTCCTGCACCTGGTGGTCCGCCAGGGTCCGTACGCCGCTGCCCGCGTCGAGCCCGGCGAGCTGGGCGGGGATGTCGTCGGCCGCGGCCGTGACCGTACGGCCGAGCTCGCGCAGGCTGTGGTGGTAGCCGACCAGCGTCCAGTAGGCGTCCCGGTGTTCCTCGGGCAGTTCCCACGCTCCCTGGAGCAGGGCGGCGGCAGTGGCAACGGCAGCGCGGCCCGCCGTATGGCCCTGGGCCATGACTCCGAGGTAGCGGCGGCCGGGCTTGGAGGTGTCGGGTTCCGCGAAGTAGGAGTGGCGGGCGTCGAGTCCGGCCGGCGGGAAGAGCTGGACGCCTCCGCCGTACAGCGCGCGGACCTGCTCCCCGGAGCGGCGGATGGTCGCCGTGGACGCCACCACCTTCGGTCCGGTGCCGTCGGGGCCGGCGCACAGGCCGAGGACGGCGGACTCGTACAGGCCGACGGTGGTGCCGAGCGGGCCGGTGAGCAGGTGCAGCTCGTCCTGGATGACGAGCGACGGCGGCCGGTTGCCCGCGCCGCCGACGGCCTCCGCCCCGCCCGCGCCTGCCGCGCTCCCCGCGCCGAACAGGCGGCCCGCGCGCGGCTCCCAGGCGAGCCGGGCGAACTTGTCCGCGGTCCCGAGGACGAACGTCGGCGGCCGGTCGTAGAGGTGTTCGTCCACGACGGCGACGGGCAGTTCGTCGTGGAAGACGCACTCCTGCCCGGGGCAGAAGAAGGCGAAGGAGTCGGCCGTGGCACGCACGCCGTAGTCACCGATGTCGGGGGACTTGTGGGCGGGCAGGATGCGCGTGCCGCACCAGGGGCAGCGGTCGAGGATGAAGACGTCCTCGGGCTGGGCGGCCTGGCGGGCGTTCTCGAAGGCCGTGCGGGCCTTGTCGTACGTGTTCGGGGTGGTGGTCTCGCCGACCCACAGGCCGATGGAGAACGGCTCGGTGCCGTACACCGCCGGGTCGGCGCGGCGCAGCGCCTCCAGGGCGCAGACGGTGGTGGCGGCGCGCTGGAACTGCTGGGTGGTGAGCAGGCTGAGGGTGTACCGGCTCAGTACGGCCGTGCCGCCGCCGTCCGGTTCCCGCCGCCGCAGCACCATGGCGAAGGCGGCCAGCAGCAGATACGCCTCGGTCTTGCCACCGCCGGTCGGGAACCAGATCAGGTCCGTCACTTCCCGGTCCGCGTGCCGCGGGTCGGCCGTACCGTCCACGGCGAGCAGGAAGAACGCCAGCTGGAAGGGGCGCCAGGTGGCTCCCGGGTACGGCTCCGGATCGAGCGGTGCGGCCTCCCCGCGGGAACGCCGGGTGCCGGCCAGGTCGGGCGCGGAGTGGCGCATCTGCAGGGCCATCGCACGGTTGGCGGCGCGGAAGGCGTGCAGCAGCTCGGGTCGGTCCGGGTCGCAGAGCGTGCGTACACCGCACTCGATGCGGGTGACGGCGGTGCCGATGCGGCCGAGGACGCGTTCGGCGGCTTCGCGCCCCCATGCGGGAACCACCTGGTTCAGCTGCCCGACGTACCACGCCCGGTAGTCCGCGGCGAACTCCGCCAGCTCTTCCCGCAGTTGCTCGACCGATACGTCCGGGTCGGCAAGGTGGAGGAGGTTGAGTACCGGTGAGCCACTGAGCCCCGCGGCCCGTACGCCGGTGACCTCGGCCTCCGGCATGACGGCGGCGCTCAGCTCGGTCACCTGTTCACCGGCGTCGTCGTACCGTTCCGCGACGGCGCATCCGTGGCCGACGGCGTGTGTGCGGATGTGCCGGTACTGAAGGCGGAGTTCCTGCTCCTCAGGGTCGCGGCTGGCCAGGCGGACGCTCGGGTACTGGAGCACCCTGCCGTCCACGGGCCGGGCGCGCAGCTCCACCTGGAACAGCATCCGGTCCCAGTGGGCGGTCCGGCCGAGTTCGGGCTCGTGGCGGGCGGCGTTGACCAGAGCGACGGTGACGAGCCGTCCGGTGCCGAAGACGCGTCGGCGGACGCGGAGTTCGGCACGGCCATCGAGGACCGTGACCTGATCGCGCTCCGGATCGAGCCGGTGTGTCTCGGCGGGCAGGGGAATCCGCTGCCAGCTCCGGCCTCTCTCACTCGTGCCGGCGCGGGTTTCGTAGCGGGCGGCGGAGCAGCCGATCTCCACGGTGTCCGCGTCGGTGTAGAAGCTGAACCCGAGGGAGGAGGGCAGCCAGGAGTTGGACTCGGGAACCGGGTCGGTGGCGGGCGCGGTGTCCTCGGCACGCCCCTCGGTGCCGGCGCCCTCCAGCTCCTCGGCGGCCGCGTCCAACTGGCGCTGGAGGTCGGCCTCCTGCGGGTACAGGGTGCCCATGAGGTACTGCCGGTCGGGCGGGGCGTCGAGCGTTTCGTGTTCGCCTTCGACCGGGCCGACGAGCTGCCGTCGGAGGTAGGCGACGAGTTCCTGCCGGGGATCCATGGTGTTCCTGGTGGTCGGGGCCGTGACGTGCTCGGACGGACTGGCGGGTTCGGCGGACGCGTGACTCATGAGCGGCGCCAGCGGTCCCGGAGCGAGGTGCGGCTCTGTGCGGCTGCCGCTTCCTGCGCGGCGGCCAGTTCCGCCTGGACGGCGCTGAGCCGCGTCTGCAGATCGGTGATGCGTAGCCAGGCGTCGTGCTCGCTCTGCGCGATGCGCTGTGCCGCCTGCTGCTCGGTCTCCTCGGCGCTTCGGCGGGCCGCCTCGACGAACAGGTCCCGCTGGGCGACGGCGGCCTCGGTCTCCCGCAGCCGTGCCTCCATCTCGGCGACCCGCACCCGCACACCCTGGCGGTGTTCCTCCCGGGCCGACGCCGCGGCCCGCTCCCGCTCGGCGGCGGCTTCCTCCGCCGTGCGCAACCTGGCCTCCAGCTCGGCGACGCGCTCATCGGCGGCACTTTCGCGGTCGGCGGCAGCCGCCTGAGCCGCCCTCAGCCGTGACTCGAGCTCTCGGATGCGGGCCTCGGAGCCCTCACGGTACTCGTGCAGCCTCTGCTCCAGCTCGTGTGCCCGCTCCTCGGCGCCGGTCGTCTGCCGGCCGGCCTCCTCGGCGTGTTCGGCCCTGCGCAGCAAGGCCGCGTACGCCTCGCGGTGCTGTTCCTTCAGGTGCGCGAGGTGCTCCTCGGCCTGGTGCCGGACATGCCTCTCGCGCCGGTCCAGGGCCCGGTCCGTACGGTGCAGCAGCTCCGCTTCGAGCGCGTCGAGCCGGCGCTCGGCCTCCGCCCGGACGGCCGCGACCCGCTCGTCGGCGGCGCCGCGCACCTCGGACAGCCGACGCTCGTGTTCTCTTTCCCGCAGGGCGAGTTCGGCTTCGTGTCGAGCCCGTGCCGCGGCGAGCAGTTCCTCGGCGTCGGCCGGCGGCTGCTCGACCGGAGCGGTTTCCACGATGGCCGGCGCGGAGCGCTCGTCCCCCGCGACGGCAGCCGGCTCCCCGGCCGTGCTCGTCCCGTCCCCACCGTTCCCGGAAGCGGGCACCGCTCGCGCCGGGCGTGCCGCTACGAACTCCCGCAAGGCGTCACGGACGGCGAGTCGCGACGCGGCACCCACCAGCGGCCTCGTTGCCAGGTACGCCCGGGGGGTCGCCCCGGTCAGCGCCCCGGCGGGCCTTTCGAAGAAGTGCTCGGGCCGCAGCCCCGCGGCCCTGACGGCGTCGAGAACCCTCTTGAGGACTTCGAGTGCCTCGACCACGGGCCGGTCCAGCATCCCTCGCTGCCGTGCCGCCCGCACCACCGCGTCCGTGACGGACGATCCGAGCAGCACCGACAGTTGCGGGTGCCCCAGGGCCAGCAGCGCGTACTCGGCGAGCCAGGCCACTCCTCCGCCCATCGGCGGCTGCGTCAGCGCCCGGGCCCTGTCCCAGTCGGCGGTGGTCTGCGGTGTTCCGTCCGACGCTTCCGACTCCCGCTCCACTGTCCGGTCCTCGGCCCGCCCCTCGGCCTGCTGCTCCGCCTCCCGGTCTTCCGACAAGGGCTCAGGCTCCGCACCCGCAGTCGCGGCGGCGAGGAACTCCCGCAACGCATCGCGCACGGCCAGTCGCGACTCGCCGTTCACCAAAGGGCTGTCCCCGAGGTACGCGCGGGGTGTCGCCCCACGCAGTGCCTCGGCGGGGCGGTCCAAGAAGTCCTCCGGCCGCTGCTCGACCACCGCTACGGTGTCGAAGACGCGACGCAGCACCTCCAGTGCCGTCAGCACCGGCCGCGGAAGGAGCGCGCCGTCCCCGGCGTACCGCGCCACCGCATCCGCAGCCGGCTGCCCCAGCAGCGCGGCAAGAGCGGTGTCCCCGACTGCTGTCCGTATGTATCGCGCGAGCCACGAGACCTGGTCAACGGGCGCTCGCGCCAGCCGACAGGCGTGCTCCCAGTCGGCGGCGACCACGCTCGAAGCCCCGGTGCCGACAGCCTCGCCGACGTCCGCGACCGCCTCGTCCGGGGCGCTCTCCCCAGAGACGTCCACCCTCGCGGGCTCCGGCTCCGGCTCCGGAGCCGGAGCCGGAGCCGCCACGGCGTCGGCGATCGGCGCGTGGCCGTCCTCCTCCCTCTCCCCCGCCACTGGGTTCCGCACCGATGCCGCAGCCACCTGCCCGTTCTCCTGCTCCTGCTCCTGCTCCCGGGTGGCCCGGGCGAGGCGCTCGGCCCTGGCCTTGCGGAGTGCGAGTCGGGCCCGGGCGGTCCGGGCCGCGTGGGTGGCGCGGGCGAACCGCTCCGCCCTCTTGGCCTCGGCCGCCTGCTCCGCCGCACGCTCGGCCTTCTCGCACGCGGCGTCCAGACCGACGAGGCCCGCCGTGCGCACCCGCTCCCGCAACGCGGGCCGCACCTTGCCCTCGATCTGCCGGATGCGCTCCCGCGTGACGCCGAACTCGCGTCCGAGATCGTCCAGCGTCGAGGGCGGGTCACCGTCCAGCCCGAGCCGCCGCACGAGGATCCGCGCCTCCCGCTCGGTGAACGTGTCCACCACGGCCAGGACTTCCGCGATGTGCAGGGCACCGATCACCTGCGTGTCGACCGACGGCAGCAGATGTGTCTCGGCCACGAAGTCCGCCAGGGTCGCACCGTCACCGATGACACGGTCCAGGGAGTCGGTACGGCGGGTGAGACGCCGGACCTCCTCCACCTTTCCCAGGGTCATGTCGCACGCCACCGCCACGTCGGCAGCGCTCGCCGGACGGCCCTGACTCATCAGGGTCCGTTCCGCCCTGGCCACCTTGCGCATCTGCTCGTGCATGTGGACCGGGATCCGGATCAGGGCGCCCTCGTCGGCGATGGCCCGGGTGATGGACTGCCGGATCCACCAGGTGGCGTAGGTGGAGAACTTGAACCCCTTGGTGGGGTCGAACTTCCGGGCGGCCCTCAGCAGACCGAGCAAGCCGTGCTGGAGCAGGTCGTCGTAGTCGAGGCCCTGTTCCAGGTACGGCCGGACCAAAGAGTGCACCAGCCGCTGATTGTGCACGACAAGGCAGTCACGGGCTCGGATCCTGAGGTCGTCCGGTGGCAACACCTTCAGTTCTTCATCGTCCGGTTCGCGCGCGATCGCCTCCGCCCCGCCCCGCACCATGACGGCCAGCCCCACCTCGGCCTGCGCACTCAGCAGTCGGCTGCCCGGGCGTCGCTCGCGCCGGTCGACCTCGAGTACGGCGTGGGCGGCGGCCAGCGCTTCGGCGAGGTCGGCGGGCGCCGCGTCCACAGCAAGGCCGTCTCCCGACTCCTGCGGGTCCTGCGGGCCCAGCTCGCCCGGATCGCCGGAAGCGGCCGCGTCCGGCGGCGTGCCGGACGGTACGGACTCTCCCGGTTCGTCCTCGCTGGACGGCGCCCCCTCCGGGCCCCGCACCAGCACCCCTTCGCGCAGCTGCGCGGCCTCGCGCGCGTCGAGCCCGGCAAGCCGGGCCACACCGTCCAGGGCACGGGAGGTGACATGACCGTCGGCGTCCGCGTACCGGGCAAGCAGGTTCCGCACCGGGCGCAGCCGAGGCATCACATTCTCTCCACGATTCCGTGCAACCTTTTCACGGTCACGGCTGTCGCCTTCTGTGTGCACGTGCAAGTCCCGCACGGGCAGCCCCAGCCGGGCCAGCTCGTGACGCAACCGCTCCCGCTCGCCGTCCCCCAGCGCGAGCGTCCGTACGTTCTCGTCGAAGACGAGCTCCGGGACGACTCCGTCCACCGCCGCGTGCCGGAGCCGCACGAGCAGCTCCGCGACGGCCGCGCGCAGGCCGGACGACCCGTTTCCGGCGGCAACCGGCTGAGTCATTGCGTACACCCCCCAACCTTTCACAGGGAACGCTAGACTCAATGCGTTGATGATGTCAACAGAGGAACTCCTGTCGCACGCGGGGCAGTTCGTGTACGGTGGGCACTGGCGCACTCGGCTCTCTGCCACAGTGAACGGGGGCGTCGCCAGATATTGGGGCGTTCCAGTGGATCCGCGCGATCATGCGGCGCGGGAACGCGGGCGAGGGGCGAAGGAGCGGCAGTGACCCACGGGCTGGTCGACGGCAGATTCCGCGTCGGACGCGTCATCGGCAGAGGCAACATGGGGGAGGTCCACCAGGCGGAGGACCTGCACGCCCCGGAGGGGTCGTCGGAGCGCACAGTCGCCGTCAAGACGATCCTGCGACGCCGCACCGGCACGCAGATCGACACCGGCGGCGACGCGAAGGCCGTGCAGCGGTTCAACCGCGAGGTCCGGATCATGCGCCGGCTGCTGCATCCCAACCTCACCCGGCTCGTGGCCGGTGGCATCGACGAGGACCCCGGCACCTCCGGGAGCCTGCCCTACCTGGCCATGGAGTTCCTGGACGGCGAGACCCTGCGCGACCTCGTCGAGGAGGAGGCGCAGTTGCCGGTCTCCTGGGCCGCGGCCATCGGCGCCCAGGTCGCCGCCGGGCTCGCCACCGCGCACGCCGCGGGCATCGTGCACCGCGACTTGAAGCCCGCCAACGTGATGCTCACGCAGGGCGGCACGGTCAAGGTCCTGGACTTCGGCATGGGCATCATCGTCGACGACCCGGACCAGACCCGGCTGACCAGCACCGGCGTCAGCGTGGGCACCGCCCGCTACATGGCGCCGGAGCAGTGCCTGGCCAAGCAGGTGACGCAGGCCGCCGACCTCTACGCCCTGGGCTGCGTGCTGTACGAGATGCTGGTCGGTGTTCCGCCGTTCGCCAACGAATCCGCGTACGAGCTGGCCGACCGGCACGTCAACCAGCAGCCCGCTCCCGTCCGGGTGATCCGCGCCGAGATCCCCGTGGAACTCGCCCGGCTCGTGGAGCGCCTCCTGGCCAAGGACCCCGCCGACCGCCCCGCCGACGCGGTGACCGTGCGGGACGCCCTGCTGCCCCTCGCCGTGTCCGAAGCCGAGGGCCTGCTGCCGCACTGGGGCGCGCTCGACCCGACGGCGCCCCTGCGCGAGGCCGCGCCGGCCCCGGCGTCCGTGGCCCCGGCCGACCCGGAGGAGGCCACCGCGCAGCCGGCGTCCCCCGGCGCGGTCATGGACGTCTTCGGCGTCCACAAGGCACTCATCAAGGACTACCGCTCCTTCACCGAGGGCGGCACCGTCATCCGTGACGACCGCATCGCCGGTTTCGTGGAGAAGGACCTCGACGGCAAGTCGCAGTGGCCCGACCCCTGGCTGTCGCTCAACCCGTTCTTCCAGGGCGGCGGCACCGTGGTCGAACTCGCCCAGGAGAAGGTGCTGCACGCCGAGTGCGCCCGCATCTTCCAGGCGAAGAAGACCGAGGGAGGCACCGTCTGCGACGGACGCCCCCTCACCCTCCACCGCCACCAGCGCGACGCCATCGACGCGGCCGCCTCGGGAGCCTCGTACGTCCTGACGACCGGCACCGGCTCGGGCAAGTCGCTCTCCTACATCGTCCCGATCGTCGACAAGGTGCTGCGCGAGCTGGAGAAGTACCTGCGCGACGGGTACGGCGCCGGCAGGGAGCCGGTCACCTTCGCCCGCTACACGGGCCAGGAGGACGACGAGAAGCGCCGGGAGATCCGCGACAACCCGCCGGACATCCTGCTCACCAACTACGTGATGTTGGAGCTGATGCTCACCCGCCCCGCCGACCGGGCGAGCCTGATCCGGATGGCACGGGGCCTTCCAGTCGGAGTCGGGCGGGCGGCCTGAAGAACAACGAGATCGCCAAGTACGGCGAGTACCGCACCAAGCGGTTTGTCCTCACCGAGTACAACCGCATGGCACGGGTCGGCCTCACCCTTGAGAACCCCCTCGTCGACGGCGAGACCTACACATCCCCTCTCACCCCGCACCCGGGCCACGGCCCTCGCCATTTCACCTGACCGGACCCCTCTCCCGGGGCGCCGATGCCGCATCTTCATAAGACACTCACAAGGCCCAGACGGCGGTCACCAGACGGCCTGATGACCGCCGCGCGCCCCGACTACTTCTAACTGCGATAAGCCACTCCAGGAGCATGCGATGGACAACGAGATCCAGCTGATCAGCGATGGTGATGGACTGGCAGTCATCGGGAATGCGGCGGATGTCGACCGTTTCCTCGTCTCGGAGGGACTGCCGTCGAGGGACCTCGGGCTGCAACGGCTCAAGTCCGTCTTCTGTACCGGCGCCGGGGTCGCGCAGGCGGGTTCGGATATTGCCGCCAACTCCGGCCGCTGGCTGAAGCTGACCCAGGAGTCCGCGGAGCGCGTCAAGAAGTTCGGGCTGATGGAAGGCAAGACGCCAGGCGTCACCCACGCGATGCTGGGGAAGCCTGGCTCAATCAAGTCATGGCTGCAGGTCGATAAGGGAGCTGGCTCGTTCCTGACCAACCCTGCACGTCTGTCTGGTGCAGCGGGGATCATGGCACAGCTGGCAATGCAGCAGTCCATGGAGGAGATCACTGACTATCTCGCCGCGATCGACGAGAAGGTCGACGACATCCTGCGCGCGCAGAAGGACGCTGTGTACGCCCGCATGATCGGGGTGGGCTTCGTCATCGAGGAATCCATGACGATTCGAGAAAGCAGGGGCAGGGTCGACGAGGTCACGTGGTCGAAGGTGCAGAACACACCGACGACGGTCGGAGAGACCCAGGCTTACGCGCTGCGTCAACTGGAGGACCTCGCCGAGAAGATGGAACGCAAGTCCAAGATCGGCGATCTCACCATGGTGATCAGGGAGACTGAACCCAAGGTTCGGGAGTGGCTCGCGGTCCTGGCTCGCTGCTTCCAACTGCAGGACGCGATCGCTGTACTCGAACTCGACCGGGTGCTGGACTCTTCTCCGGAGGAGCTGGACGGGCATCGTCTCGGGCTGAAGGCTGCCAGGCAGGACCGGCTGAGCCACATCTCCCGGTGCACCGAACGTCTGTTGGCCCGGATGAACGCGGCCGCGGATACGGCCAACGAGAAGGTGCTGCTGCACCCCTCCAAGTCACCGGCTCTGGTCCAGTCGAGTAACCACGTCACAACCAGCGTTCACGACTTCCACAGGCGGCTCGGGATGGAGCCCGGAGGCCAGTCGTCGGAGGCGAGGCGATGGGTGGAGGCGGCTACGGAAGCGAAGGACAAGGCTCTCGAGACCGGAGCGAAGGGCGTCGGCGCCGCCAGAAACCTCCGCAATGAGACCCTCAACCGGGCCGGCTCCGTCAAGGAGAAGCTCTCCAGCGGGATCGCCGAGCGAGCGCGCCGCTTGCGCGGGGATGAGAAGGAACGCAACGAGACAGGCTGAGTGAAGCCCCGGCCTGCCGCACTGCGGGGGCGGGCCGTCGACCGCCCGCCCCACGCCGGACCTCCGTCAGCCCCGCGCCGCCACGAAGACCACGAAGTACGCCCAGCTCTCACGCGTCATGGTGAATGGCGGGCGCGACACATCCTTGGAGTCCCGCACGTGGATGGTCTGCTCGGTGATGGCCACCTCGATGCAGCTGTCACCCTGTGCACTGCTGTAGCTGGATTTGTACCAGTCGAGTTCAGACGTGCTCATAGCGCTCCTCGCATCCGCTCCAGCAGGCCCCTGGAGTCCTTCGGGGTGAGGGCCTGCGAGCGCAGTCTCGCATAGCGCATGTGGAGCTTGCTGACCTGTTTCGGGTCGGCGATCAGGCGGCCGTTCTCCTGGCCTTCCGCATAGGCGCGCCAGATAGCATCCGGGGTTTCCAACAGTTGGATCGGCCCAGCCATGCAAGCGTGATACTCACTGTCCACCGGCATGACCTGTAGCGTGACGTTCCTGGGCGCAACGAGCTCCAGCACGTAGTCGATCAGCTCACGCGTCACCTCGATACCGCCAAAACGCCGCAGGAACACGGACTCTTCCACGATGAAATCGAACGTCGTGTTGGGCCGTTCCTTGAGTAGGTGTTGGCGTTCCAAGCGCGCTTGGACCGTGGCCTCCAAGTCATCGTCGGCCATGGGCGGGATGTCGTTCTCGCAAAGAGCCCGCATGTAGCCCTCCGACTGCAACAGCCCGGGAACCAACCGGCACTCATACGTGCACAAGCTCACCGCCAGCCGCTCCAGCTTCGCCCACTGCCGGAACCAAGCCGCCAACCCCGCCTTCTCCGCGTAAGAAACCGCGCAGAGTGCCGCAGCGCCCCCGTGTTGCCCAGCGCCTCCTCCGCCCGCTCCACGAAGGACGCGTCCGGCATCCGCCGCTCCAACTCCACCGACTCCACGGTGTGCTTGGAGTACCGGACCAGCTCCCCGAACTGCACCCGGCTCAGCCCCGCATGCTCCCGCAAGGCCTGCACGACGGCCCCGAACGTCCGCAGACTGTCTGACGGATCCGGCTCCCGCTCGCACTCCCCGCCCGGCACCGCCGATTCCACATGGTCGGTCGTCATTCGCGGCCCACCTCCAGGTGCTCACACGCCAGGTCCCTCTCCCGGTGAACGCCAGCGTGGCCAGAACGAATTCGCACAGTCCACCGAGCGTGTCCGTACGCTGACTCAGCGTATGGACCGAGCGGGTCCGGTCCCGGGAGGGCCTTCTCAGCTCGGTAGCCGCCAGCAGGGGCCGTCCGGATCGCCCAGCCAGACGACCTGATCCCACTCGGTGACGGTCATGCCGAACACGGTCTGGCCGGGCGAGCCCGCCTCCTGCCACGTGTCGAGCGCGTCCTCGACCTGGTCCCACAGACGCAGGGGCCCGTCCTGGTGCACCGTCCAGCCCTCGCCGTCGGGCTCGGTCCAGTCCTGCGAGCCGGTCGCCGCGTCGACGAGGGCGAGACCGGTCTCCGGAAGAGCTGGCACCGTCTGGAGTCCTGGGGCGATCACCCCAGGGGCCGTCGCGAGGGCGTGACCCTGGACGACTTCCGTTTCGCGTACGCGGACCGGTACGGGGCACGCGTCACAGGCCCCGAGCTCAGACCCGGCAGACTGCCGCGCAGGCTTCACCGGACCAGGAAGCGGTCGGGCGTCTGACCGCCTGGGCGGGCCGCACCATGAGGGAGCTGTGGGAGGCCGGGTATCTCTCCGGTGACCAGCTGCGGGACATGGCGCTGTCCCTGCTGACCAGGAGTGAACGTGGCGAACGCATCGCCAGGGTCCTGAGCACGCGGTTCGCGGAGATCGTCATCGACGAGGCGCAGGACTGCTCCTCGGAGGACCTCCGGCTCGTGGACCTGATCCGCGAGGCGGGCGTTCCCTTGCTGCTGGTCGGAGATCCCGATCAGAGCATCTACGGGTTTCGCGACAGCCGCCGGCTCGACAGCCGTGATCGTCCTTCGACGCCCTTCGACGGCGCGCCGGCCCATCGTCTGCGTCACAACTGGCGCAGTACGCAGGTCATCTGCGACCTGTCCCACACCCTGCGCACCTCCGACGCGGCCCCGGACACCGCCACGGGCCCCTGCCGTGCCGAGACCACTCCGGTCCTGCTCATTCCCACCGCTCACCGCAGGGAGGCCGCGTGGATCGGTGAGTTCGGCCGGGAGGCGGAGCGTCTCGGCATCCCCGCGCGGAACCGGATGGTCCTGGCCCACGCCAACTCCGTACTGCCGAAGAAGATGACCGGAACCAGGACCGTACCGACGGCCAAGCTCGACCGGCTCGTCTGGGCGACAGCCGTGCTGCGGTCGCCGGGCGCGTCCATACGACAGCAGGAACTCGCGGGAAGGTGGCTGCGCGAGACGGTCCTTGACCACTGGCACGGGGCACCGCCCGATGAGCCGGAACCGGTCGGGCTCGCCCGGCACAACCTCACCGACCTCGAACTGCAGATCGTCCAGCGATCCCTGGTCAGGAAGTTCCCGCCGCTGAGTGTTCCGCCCCGCGACTGGAGCCGCTCAGCGTGCGAGCTGATACGGGAGGAGGCCGCCCTGCTCGGCATCGCACCGAAGACCACCCGCGTCTTCCCGTGCGGGCGGTTCCAAAGAGGCGGCTTGGCAGCTCGTGGGATTCGGCGACCCCGAGTCCCCACAGGTCGCCCTCGGCCGGGCCGGCACGATCCACGGGGTGAAGGGGCAGGAGGACGACGCCGTCCTGATCGTCGTCCCGCCTCTTGGCAAGGACAAGGAGGACGACCGCTCGGACCGCCTGATCGAGGCGTGGACGACAGGTGCCACGGCAGGGTGCGCCCCTGGAACACCAGAGGCACTGCGCGTCCTCTACGTCGGCGTCACGCGAGCCCGGCGACTCGTTGCGCTCGCGCTGAGCGACGGACATCTGGCCGCGGTGAAGTCCCTTCTCACAGCACGTGGAATCCCCCACCGCATCCCGCAGGAGGCCGGGGGCGAACAGATCACGCTGCCACTGTGAAACACCGTCATCCGGCGGCTGGAGCGTACGGCCGTGCGGCCCCGCCGAGACGGGCCAGGTGGCACATCACTGCCACCCCTCTGCCAGGACCGTAAGCGCATCGCTTCGGCTCGCGTAACGGCGGCGAAGCAGCGGCTGTTGAACGTCTTGCCCACTTCACACGAGGTCCGGGACCAGCCCGACCCACACAGAGAACAAGAGCAGCCCGTGAACCCGTACAACATCACTCCGCCCCCGTCCCGGCCCTGGTGGAGGACCACCCCCGCTCTGCTCGGCCTCCTGGCCCTGGTCGCCCTGCTCAGTGCGCTCAGCCTCGGGCTCGGCTTTCTCGTGATGGTCGCCGCCATGGTGGCGGTGTGGGTCCTGCCCGCATGGCGCTGGTACGCCAGGCTCGGCGCCACGGTCGGCGCCTTCTTCCTCATGCTGATCAGCGCGGGCATGAGCGGCCAACTCGACGAGACCGGTGCGGACAAACCCGAGGCACAGCACGCGAACGGCGCCGACGCTGAACAGTCACCGTCCCCTGCCGCCGCCAAAGCTCCCGAGATCGCCGACTACACGGGCATGCCACTGGACAAGGCCGAGAAGGAGGCACGTTCGGCGGGACTCACCCCCGGTCGTCATGACGCCGCCGAGGAGGACCGTACGATCATCATGCGGTCCGGATGGACGGTGTGCTTCCAGAAGGCCGACACCGCGGCGAAGACCGTCGACCTCGCCGCGGTCAAGACCGGCGAGCCCTGCCCGGAGAAGGACGGCGGCCCACTCCCGTGGCCGGTGATGCCGGACCTCGTCGGCGATACCTACAACACCGCGGTCGAGGAGCTGGACCAGGCCGGCATCGGCCTCGACCGCGTCACCCTCGACGACGTGTACCTCGACACCGACACCCCCACGGCCGAAGAGGCCGCCGAGGAAGGCGACGAGTGGCGGGTGTGCTTCCAGACCCCCGACGAAGACACCAAGGTCACCTCCTCGGCCACCGTCCGCCTCGACCTGGGCCAGTGGACCGACGCCGACCTCGTCCAGAAGTGCCCGCCGGCGAAGGGCACGACGTACAGGATTCCCGCCAACGACCCCGCCCACGACGACAGTGCCGACAACGGCACCACCGGGGTCGGCGGCTCGGCGGACGACAACTCCTCGTCGTCCGACGGCTCCACCGGCGGCAGCGATGCCGGCGTCGTGCACCCGGGCTCGTACTGCTCCCCGCCCGGGGCGACCGGAGTCACCAAGAAGGGAACGCCCATGGTCTGCGGCCCCGGCTCGGACGGCCGCGACCGCTGGCACTCCTGACCACTTCCCCAGCCGTGCGCCGGCCGGCCCCCAGCTCCTGCCGGGCGCACACCCCATGGCCGCGTGGTGATACCCGCGCGTCGATCTCCGGCTGGCTCAGCGTTCCACCTGGCGAGCCGACTCGCCTCCGGCCGAGTGCTCTTCGGTCCGAATCGCGAGCTCGGGGCCGCGGGTGACATCGGTGATGCCGAGTTCCTGGCGGAGTCCCATATGCTCGCGCGACAGTTGAAATGAACATTCTATTGAGGGGGCTCGGAGCCTCATGGCCGACGAGATCAAGTACGAGTACAAGACGGTGCAGACGGTTCGCGGCACCGACGGCTTGGTGATCTCGAAGATGCAGAAGAATGGCTGGGAGCTCGTGGAACGGGCCCAGGGCGCGCTTCGCTCCACCCTCGACTTCCGCCGGCCGAAGAAGCCGCAGCCCTGGCTTCTGATCGGCTCGGCAGCCGCCGTCCTCGTGATCCTGGCCATCGTCATCGGCGTCGGCTCTGCGCTCGGCGACGGAGGTGAGGAGAAGGACGAGTCGGGCAGGCCGATGGCCGCTGCGAGCGACAAGCCTTCCGCTACGCCGACTCCGACCGCGGTCGAGTCGACTGCCGCTGAAGTGATCACGCGTGAGAACAACCCGGAGTTCGCGGCGCTGCTGCTCACAGAGGACACGTGCGACGAAGCGAACCTGGCCTTCGCGACCAGGTATCAGGGTCGGACGGTCGCGTTCAACGGCTCGATCCGGCACATGGCGCGCTACTCCACCGGCTACGGCATCCTCCTGGGCACAGGCGACGAGGGACCGCAGACGACGGTCGGCCCCGCCTTCAAGTTCGACGACGTCAACATCTCCGACCTGAATCTGACCGGTAAGGAGATCCCCGCCACCGTCGGCGAAGGCGACAAGTTCCGCTTCGTCGCCGAGGTCGGCGCATTCAACGCGAAGCAGTGCCTCTTCTTCCTCACCCCCGTCTCGACGGAGATCCGGTAGTCATGACGCGCAGCCGCGTCATCCATCGGCACCACACGGCGTGCCGAAGAAGGGCCGTACCGTCCGCGGATTCCCCTCGTACGCTGACGCTGCGTACGCGGCGTGCTCCCGCAACTCGGCCACGTCCGCCCGTCACCGTGGACCCGTGAACGCGACCACGCCCCAGCTCCGGCCGACGTACGGATGTTCACCCATCAGTTCTCGTCCACCCGCCGGGGCGCTCGCCCCGCTCGACTCCTCGCGTACGGGCAGCTGCACACCTGGCGGACGCCACTTGACGTCACCGACCGCACGGAGCGGATCGTCACGGAGCTCGCCAGCAACGCCGCGCTGCACGGCCGTGTCCAGAGCCGCGGCTTCCGGCTGGGATCGCGGCGCGGCACTCCGGCGAACCGTTCCGGCTACAGCCCCGCGCATGAACCCGGTGAGCCATCGACGAAGGGACGACGGGCCCTCATCATGTGGTCGTGACCATCGAAGAAAACGTCGCCAAGCTCGCGGCCCATGTGGAAGCCGCCCTCGGGAACGGTCCCTTCCTGCCCGCCGGTGGTTGGCACCATATGGGTGCGGTGATCTGTGACGCGATCCTCCAGCAGGCCAGGCACTACGAACGATGGGGACGGCCGCGCGTCGAAGAGCTACGGAAGAGCTGGCCCGACGCGGACACGGTGACCCGGTTCCGTGCGCGCGTGACCGAAGGTGAGCTCGGTGCAGTCCTTCGGACAACCCACCAGAGGAAGCTTGCCGCCATTGCTGCAATCGCTGATCTCCTCGCCGCGAGCAGGGTGGAGACGCGCCAAGACCTGAGGTTCTGGCTGAAGGAGGATGCCCATCGCTCCCTGCTTCTCGCCATCCACGGCGTGGGGCCCAAGACGGTCGACTATCTGGGCGCCCTGGTCGGAGGATCCCATGTGGCGGTGGACGTGCATCTGCGCGCCTTCGCCCAGCAGGCCGGCGTGGGGACAACCACCTATCAAGGGCTTCGCCGGGTGTACGAGGAGACCGCCGACCGTCTGGGCCACGATCGCGGAGGGTTGGAGCACGCGGTGTGGAAATACATGTCCAGTGGCCCGAAACCTTGAGTCCACGGGCACGGGGATCCACGGGGAGGCATCGGCGTATCCCGGTTGCGGTCCAGTGAAGTGGTGTACGGGCTCACCCTGGTCCGGGGGGGGTCCGCTCCGGCAGCAAGATGGTGCCCGCGCGGATGAACGGCCACCGGCTGATCTTCGGGACGCCCTCGGCGGAGGAGAGCACATCTGGGAAAGGAGGGTGTCCGCATGCGGGCCCGGCCCGACGAGTTCGTCCGGCACGCACGGAGACCCGAATGCTCGACATTCGGGAACTCGTTGACAGGATTAACAGAGCGCGGTCATGCTTGAAGTGCCAACATGACGTAGCAGCATGCGTGGCCCCTTCCGTCGCACCCGGCAGAGGGACGCGGCCCTTGCCTTCCTAGGAGGTGGGGCGCTCGCGTCGGGCGGTGGCGGGATGGCCCTGGGAGCCACGGCGCTCAACTTCGTCACCATCGGTCCCGCGCTGCTCGTCGGTGGACTCGTCGTCAAGGGCCGAGGCCAGAAGGCGATCACCCAGGCAAGGGAGTTCGAGGCGAAGGTCGCCGTGGCCGTCGCTGAACTCGACGAGACGGACACCCGCCTGAAGGGCGTCGACGCGCGCGTTGAGGAGCTGCACGAGTTGCTCGCTGACCTCACCTTCCGAGGACTCGAGGCGCTGGACTCCCTGGAGTCCGAGCCGTTCGACCCGTTGAGTCACGCCGAACGCTTTCAGCGGGCCATGACACTGGTCATGGCGGTCCGTGACGTGGCGACGGCTCGGATCGTCGACGCCGAAGGAGAGTTGGACGAGCGCAGCTCCAACCTCACCATCAAGTACAGACCTTTGACAGAGGAGAATTGACGTGCCGGACCAGACCAAGGTGCATGTCGGCAAGGTCTTCAAGGCGGCCAAGGGATCCGTCCAGGCGGTGGACGGCTTCGCTGCGCTGAACCAGATTGTCGAAGCCGCCCGTGAGTGCGTCCACATCCATGAGGTCGAGAGCACCAAGAGAGCCCGGCTGGAGGCCTACGAGGCCACAGAGGTTGCTCGGATCCGGGCCGCTGAAGCCATCCTCAAGGACTACTTCACACAGGCGTTCGCGGAACGGCGCAACCTCTTCGAGGAAATGTTCGCCAGGCTGGACAGAGCGCTCGACGAGGGCAACGGCGAAGTGCTTCACAGTGTCGTCCGAGGCATCGTCGACATCGCCAAAAGCTCGCCGCTCGCGGACATCGGAGACCTTTCCCAGGTCCGGGCGGCACTGGACGACCCGGACCAAGTGTGGGAACTCTGACCGCACCGCGTCGGGAGATGGCCCCGCCGACGAGTCGCTCACCTCAGGACGAGATGCCGCCCGGGAGGAGAATGCGTAGGAGCGGTGTCGGGGCCGGTTGCCGACTGCCCGTGATTCAGCCCCCGTTTCGCCCTCCCACCGGAAGCCCGGAAGGAGTTCCTGGCATACGCTTCCGCGCTCGGGTCCGCTGCCAGAAGGTGCTCAGGGCGCGGGCCGTCTCGGTAGGGCGTTCCACGTTGGGGATGAAGCCGGGCACGAGCAGCACGGTGCCAACGTGTGGGACGTCAGGGGGAGTGCCCCGTCCTGACCGCCCGTCACCCTAGGGTCATTTCCAAGTGCACACGGGCCAACTCCCCCACCGGGAGCCCAGATGGCCCACTCTGATTCGTACGGTCCTCCGACCGGGGAGGACTCCTGGGCGCGCATCGATGCCTGGCTCTCGGAACACGCCCCGCTGAGCCGGGGCAGGGCTGCGGCCGCCCGCTTGCCGAAGACAGCACAACGGACCTGCGGTTGCGCAGGATCGCGGCCGAAGCCGAAGCCGCAGCGGCCCGGCCGGCACTGGAACCGTCCTGGCGGCGAGAGCGTGAGGCGCCCAAACTTCCTGTCGCCCGGGAGGACTTCCAGGCCTGGCAGCTACTCGTCGCCGCAGCGACCATCCTGCACCACAGGCTCATCGAGAACTGGCGCAGCGAACTGACCGGGGATCTGGCGGCGCAGTGACCTCTTGAACGGAGTGATCGCCGCAGCCGCTCCGTGGTGGGGTGCGTCGGCGGACGAGCGCGCGGTCCGCCATCGAAACGTGACGCACGCACCACACACGGAACGGCCCACCCTTACACGCCACGTCCCGCCGCCACTGATGCGCACCCGAGGTGACATCCGACCCGCATACGATGCACGCAGAGTGCCCGTACCCTGACTGTCGTACGGACCGATCTCCTGGAAGGTGGCACTGCGCGCGCCCATCACCCTGGTCCCATGAGCACAATCATGCCCCAGCCTTCCCTCGCCGTGCGGACGTTCACACAGCTTGTCCAGGCGTCGCGGCGCCCGGCTCACCCGCCTGCTCACCCGTGAGCAGTTGCATACCTGGCAGACGTCATCCGACGTAACCGACCGCGCCGAACAGAATCGTCGTGGCACTCGCCACCAACGCGGTGCCGCATGGCCATACCCAGGGCCCCCACTTCTGCGTCGGCCTCATCCGTACCTCGACCGCCGACATGCTCCGCATCGCGGTCACGGACGTCCGTGGCGACCGGCTCCCCGCCCCCTGGCGGGCTTCCGCCACTCGTTTCCTAATAGGAACTGAGCTCCGCATCAGGTTCCTAAAGCATCTTGCTTTAAGGCATGTTGACTACCTAGCGTGTCTTTGCTCCACGAAATAGTGTGGCAGCAGGGGAGGCGGCGGGGGCATGGTGCTGGTGATGGCGGCTGCGGCCGTCTGGGGTGTGCTGCAGTTGTTCGCCGTGTCGTGGCCGACGCGTTCGGTCCGCCTGTCGACCGTACTGCTGGCGATCGCGGTGGGTGCATACGGATGCGGTGTGGCTACGGCCGTGCTGCAGCTGACCTACACGCGTCTTTACGCGGACCACTCCGGCTTGTCGCTGGTGGAGGTGGTCAACAGCACCAGCTATACGGTGGCTCCCTGGGTCGAGGAACTGGTCAAGATCTCGCCTCTGCTGCTGGCGGGGCTGAGCCTCAAGGTCCGAAGTCAGTGGGGACTGACTGACTTCGTGGTGCTGGGCGCCGCGTTGGGCGGGGGTTTCGGGCTACTGGAAGCAGTGCTGCGCTTCGGCCTGGACGCGGACCGGGCGATCACGCGGAACGGCGGCTGGGTCATCCCGGACAGCATCTTCCCGCCCTACGTACCCGGACCGGGTCAAGTGATCACTTCTTGGCTCCCGGCCCCCTTCGGGCAGACGGCTTCGAGCGGCCCGTTGGGGACTGAGACGTTCACGCATCTGGTGGGGACGGCCGTCGCGGGTCTGGGAGTCGGTCTGCTGTGGCAGACTCGGGGCTGGAGGCGTCTGTTCGCGGCACTTCCTCTTCTGATGGCTTCCGCACATCACATGCTCAACAATTACGTTGCCCAGGAGCATGGTGAGCAAGCCCGGGAGTGGCTCGAGACGCTGGACGCGAAGGCGTGGGCAGCGCCTCTGGTATGTCTCGGTGTGGCCATGGCAGTCGACGCGCGCCGACTGCACCACGGCAAGCGCACCGTGCCGGGCGTACTGCTGGCCTCCGAGCGCCACGACGGTGACACCCTGGGCTCCCTGCTGCGCTACGCCGCCTGGTGCTTGCCCCCTCAGGCTTTCGGATCCTGACCTCGTACCCCGCTCCTTGAGTCATGACCACGATGGAGCAGCCGCATGACACTCTCCCCCGGCCCCGGATTCCGGTTCTACGAGGTCCAGGAGCTGCTGGAGGCGTACGCAGCGCACGACTACACGTTCACTGACACTCCCGAGGCTCCTGGGCCCGCGCTGTCCGCGTACCTGAGGATCGTCTCCACGGACCCGCAGAGGGCGATCACCGCGGTACATCAACTCGATGGCATTCTCCGGGCCGGCCTGTTCTCCCCTGAGATCGCGGACGACATCGAACTGTTCCCAAAGATCGAGCCGCCGTCGGGGCATGGGGTCGAAGATTGTCTGCGCATTATCCGCGAACATCTGGTCCGCCACCTCGGAAGCCCCGCACCGCAGTCCCGGACCTTGCCGCAGAACAAATGGGAGTGCAGGGAACGCTTCCCCGAATTGAACCAGTTCCTTGGTGCGCACTTCCATCAGGACTTCTCCGATGAGTACACGTCTCACGCTGAGGCTATCGACGACTACTTGTCGGGGGCGTCGGGCACAGACCTGGACCAGCTTGGGCGAGACATCTCGGGACTGCTCGCCATGGCTGCCACGGACAAGGACCTGAAGCGGGCCGTCTCACTGCTGGGCATGGACGTGTCACCCCCCTCGGGGCTCGGTGTCCGACGGTGGCTCGAGGAAGTGGCCGGGACTGTCGCCGACCGCCTCCAGCGGTAGGCCTCTCGACTGAGGTTGGGACGCCCGCCGCCACATCTACGCTCCACCTGCGGATGGTACGGACCCGTCCCCTGGAGCGCGCCATCACGCGCCCGTCACCGTGGTCCCATGAGTACGACCACGCCCCAGTCTCCCGCCGCCGTGCGAACGTTCACACAGCAGTTCTCGTCCACGCGTCGCGGCGCCCGCCTTGCGCGGCTGCTCGCCTACGAGCAGCCGCGCACCTGGCAGGCCCCTGCCGACGTCACCGTTCGCACGGAGCAGATCGTGGCGGAGCTGCGGCCAACGCGGCGCTGCACGGCCGTGTTCAGGGACGCGACTTATGTCTCCTCCTCACACACGACCCGGCCGCCGACGTCCTCCGGATCGCCGTGACAGAGTCCCGCGAGGACCGCCTCCCATCCCCTCTGACGGGCTTCCCGACGCCGCTGCACAGCGAGTCGGGTCGCGGCCTGCTGATCGTCACCGCGCTCGCCGACCGCCGGGGCACTGAACCCTATCCGTCAGGCGGCAAGACCGTATGGGTCGAACGGTCACACCAGTCGGCGAGCACCGTGCCGTCTGTCGTAACCGATCACGACGACTCGGCCATGAGGACGGCCGTCTCATAGCCGGAGACCAGCCGTCCGCGTCGGCCTTGAAGACCGTCAGGGCACTTACAGGATTGCTCGAGCGCAGCAGGGTTGGGGGTGTGTAGCCACCGCCTCGGGCGACACCTCCAACACATTCCGCAGCTCGAGACGGCAAGCCGTGCGCTGTCGCAGTGCCGGCGCTACGTACTCACAGTCCCGCCCGTGCCAGCAGCAGTGGCAGCGCATCCGGCTTCACCTTCTGCACCGATCTCACCTGGCCGAGGCGCAGGTCCTCCCGCAGCACCGGATTGCCGAACAGCGCCTGCGTCGGCTTGGACAGCAGAGTCACGTCGACGCGGTAGCCGAACTCCGGGCCTTCGGGGTCCTCATAGGGAACGTCGTCAACACCGGCCACGGCGGCGACCGCCGACACGGGGTGAGTGAAGAAGAACCACAGGCGGTCGCCCTTGTTCATGCGGTTGCGCCGACTCAGCCAGAGGTCGAGCTCGGGTTCCTCCCGGGCGAGGCGGCGAATGGTCTCGCTGGTGGAAGGCTCCCCGTCCAGGGTGTCCTTGTGCGGGTTGAGGATATAGATCCAGTCCTCCACCGTTCCCCCTCCTCAGCCACGGCGTCCGACAGCCTGAGCACGCATACGGGGTGCCATCGTGCCAGTCAGGAGAGCCGTGCGCACCAAGGTTCACGAGCCGGTACCCAGAAGCAGACACTCGAGTTTCGTTCACAAACTCGAATAGCAGGAACTCACGCAGCACGTTGACGTCGCTAACAGGTTCCAGGCATGCTCGTAGCGCCAACATGACATCTATCTGTCGATGCTGGTTGACGCAGCCATGCCCCAAGGAAGCAGAACGTGCCCGAGCAGCCGCACACTTCGCCCGATCCCGGCTTCACGTCAGCGACCGAGGCCTCCCACTCGCTGCGCAGCCTCCTGCTCACACGCCACGCCGGCGCCGGGCCATCTGGGCGGCGCTCAGTGCCACACGCCACCACCGCGCCTACGACCTGCACCTGCCTCCGAGCCCGGCGGAAATCCACGCCCGGCTGCACGAGGTCGACGCCCTCCTGGTGGCCCTGCGCCCGCAGGGCAGCTGAGCCCAGACACCAATGAGCGCACACACCCGAACGGCCCCGGAACGGAGAATTCGCATTGGACAACCGCCGCTACCGCATGGTCGTCGCCAGCGGTCTGGACTACGTCAACACGGGCGCGAAGGTCGACGGCCAGCTGCGCCTGTGGCTCAAGGAGCCCCCGAAGGCCTACGACGTCGCGGCGTTCGCCGAGGGTCGCAACGAGATAGCCCGCGGCGTCACCCTCGACCACGACTCCGCCACCGGCACCTCCGGGGCGTACGGGCGATGGCGACTGCGCGAGACGCTGCCCGGCGGAACCTGGCAGACCACTGTGCTGATCCGTCAGGAGGGCGGCGGTCCCACCCGGGTCCAGCTGGATGTCGAACACCTTCCGGACGATCCCGAGGTGGTGCCCGTACCGGCCAAAACTCCCCGGCTCGCACGCAGTCTTCTCGGTGTCATCCGTGCGCGCGACGGCATCGCCGACGTCACGGCCCAACCCCAGGTGGTCGAGGCGGAGGACGTGGACGCCGTCATCGATGAGCTGTGCGACGAGACCCGGCGGATGCCGATCGTCGTGGCGAGCACGCCGTACGGTGTCGACTTCGACACCTGGCTGGAAGACACGGTAGACCCCTTGGTCCGGCCCCTGGCCGGTCTCGCCATCCTCTACCTTCTGTCCCCGGAAGCGGAACTCCGTTTCAACCGCGCTCTGGAGTACCACCAGGTGTACGGCGGCGGAGTACGCACCTACCTTCCCTGGGTCGATCCGGCCTGGCCCGCGGACGGGCAGCGGCACCGGGTGATGTCCCGTCGGCTGATAACCGAGCGGCCCTCCCAAGCCCGCAGGATCATCGCCCAACTGCCCCAGCGGCTGGCCGCCCGAGCGCCGCTGCCCGCCGAACTCGACTCGGTGCCGGTCATGCGGACCCGCACGCTGGGCGACTCCGCCGCACCCGAGCTGGAACGACTGCGTGTGGAGAACGAGGTCCTGCACGAGATTCTGGAGGAGGCGGGGCGGGAACAGCGCGTGCGGGCCGACGAGATCCGCGATCTCAAACACGAGCTGCGCAAGGCCGAGGACAACGAGACCCTGCTGATCGCCGAGTACGACGAGCAGTACCGGGAACTGCACACCGCCCGAGCGCGGCTGCAGGTTCTGCGGAAGCAGATGGTGGACTTGGGCGCCGGCGCCGCCGCCTACGCCTACTTCTCCGCGCCGGACGACGAACCGCAGTCCTTCGAGGAGCTCCTTGGCCGCATCGCCGACCTGCCCGGGCTGCATTTCACCGGCTCCCGCAAGGTGACTCTCGAACTCGACGCACAGGCGCACGGGTCGTCATGGGTTCGCATGACCTGGGACGCGCTGCTGGCCCTGCGGGACTTCGCCGAAGCGGCCGCCTCCGGTCGTGCCGGTCGCGACTTCAAGCAGTGGTGCGCCGACGCTCCCGGCGGTGCCCGCACGATCTCCCCGCGGAAGATAGTGCGTGACGAGTCCAAGTCCGTGAAGGCCAACTCGAGCTGGCGTCGTCAGCGCACGTTCCCGGTGCCGGAACACATCGACTCCATACGGAAAGTGTTCATGGGCGCACACGTCCGCGTCGGCGGCGGCAACACGATCGCACCGCGCCTGCACTACTTCGACGGGGCCTGCGTCGAACACGGCATTTACGTGGGATACATCGGGCCTCACCTGTCCAACACACTGACATGACCGACCAGAGGCGGGCGGAACCCGCTGTCGGTGACTGCCAGTACGCTGCCAGAAGGATCAGACCAGCAGGTGGGGGGCTCATGGCCGACGAATACCCGGAGTTCCGGCTGCGGCTGCCGAACGGTGGACCGTACGCGCGCGGGCGGGTGCTGCCCTCGAAGGGGATGAACGGCAGCCCGCAGTTCCTGGTGCTGGCCGGTTCGCCGGTGCGGCGGGAAACCCTGCCGGGTGCGGGTCCGTACGCGGCGGCGCAGCGGGAGGCGTTGATCGAGGAGGGCGCCCTCCGGGAGTCGGAGCAGTGGCCCGGCTACTTGGAGGCAGCTCGGGACGTCGAATGCAACTCGCCGTCGGCCGCCGCCTCGATCGTGTCCGGGCGCGGTTCGGACGCCCTGACCGAGTGGCGTACGGAGAAGAACTTCCCACTGGTGGACTATCTCGGCCGCTCCTGGCGCGCGCCTCGCAAGGCCTGGCTGGTCCGCGGGTCGAACGTGGCGGGTCGCGACCTGGTGCGGCGGCTGTGGCTGCCCGACGGGCTGGTCACGCTCGCGGCGACGCACCTGCCACCGGTCGAAGCGGACGACCCCACCAAGAGTGCCCTGCGCCGGTATGTCCAGGACGGCTACGACGCCAGCGCCTCCTACAGCCAGAAGCGGGTGATAGTCGACGAACTGCACTGCTTCCTCACGCAGATGCGCACCGGCGACACCGTCTGCACCATCTCCGGCGGACGCCTCCACGTCGGACTCGTCGACAGCGCGGCTGAGCAGGTCGAATCCGAGGACGGGCTCACCAACCTGCGCCGGAAGGTGGCCTGGCAGCGGGACGTGCCCTACGACGAGTTGCCGGAGGCACTGCAGCAGAAGCTGTCCGTGCAGCACGACGTCGTGGATCTCACCTCCGTACTCCCGCTCGTCGATGGGCTCGGGCGAAGCGACGAGGAACTGGCCGAGGAGGCCGAGGCGGAGGACCGGGACCCCACCACCGAGGTGCCGGCGATCGTCGCCCGCCGCGACCCCGAGTTGCCCGAGCCCACGGCCGAGCTGGCCGGCGAGCTGCTCGTGCACGACGCGGCGTGGCTGCGCGAGGTGCGTGACCTGCTGGCCGACGACCGGCAGCTGGTCCTCTACGGTCCTCCCGGCACCGGCAAGACCTTCCTGGCGCTGAAGCTCGCCGAGTTCCTGGGCGGCGGTCCTGAGCAGGTCAAGCTGGTGCAGTTCCATCCGTCGTACGCCTACGAGGACTTCTTCGAGGGGTTCCGGCCGCAGGAGGACGCGGAGACCCGACAGGTGGCCTTCCGGCTCACCGCCGGCCCGCTGCGCGAACTCGCCGACCTCGCCTCTCGTGAGGGCAACCGGCACATCCCGCACTTCCTGATCATCGACGAGATCAACCGGGCAAACCTGGCCAAGGTCTTCGGCGAGCTGTACTTCCTGCTGGAGTACCGCAACAAGTCGGTACGCCTGACGTACTCCGGTGACGACTTCGCGCTGCCGCCCAACCTGTTCATCATCGGCACGATGAACACCGCGGACCGGTCGATCGCCCTCGTCGACGCGGCCATGCGGCGGCGGTTCGCGTTCGTGGAGCTGTCGCCGCGTACCGAGCCGACGAGCGGGCTGCTGCGCAGGTGGCTGGAACGGGAGAGCAGGGAGCGCGAGCCCGCCGACCTGCTCGACGCGCTCAACTCCCGTATCGACGATCCGGACTTCCGTATCGGGCCGTCGTATCTGATGAAGAAGGGCGTCTTCCGGGAGGGCGGCCTGGAGCGGACCTGGCGGACGAAGATCCTGCCGCTGCTGGAGGAGCACCACTACGGCGAGGGTGTGGACATCGAGGCGCGGTACGGGCTGGCCGCGCTGCGCGAGTCACTGGGATGACGTCCGCCGGAGACGGTGCCGACCCGGGGCCCGCGACAGCGGAGGTGGCGGCGGCGACGGTCCTGACCGGCATCGAACTGGCCGAGTACGCGGCCGCCACCGGCCTCGCCCTGCCCGCCGGCGTGGGGCGTGCGCTGGCCGCCACAGACGTCGTCGACGCGGCACCCGACCCGTACACGCCCGGCCGCTGGACGGTGCGGGCCGGCAGCAAGGTCGGGGCGATGAGCATCGCCGTACCGGGCGTGCGGGAACCGTTCACCGTACGGGTGAGCCCCAAGGTGCCCATCGCCCGGCTCTTCTTCCTGCTCGGCTACAGCCTCGACCCCAAGGGCGGCTGGCGGGACAGGGAGGTGGACGTGGCCGGACACCGGAACGTGGTGCCCGCCCTCGCCCATGCCGTGGAGCGGCAGATCGACCGCGCGCTGCGCCACGGGCTGCTGCAGGGCTACCGAGCGGCGGAGGAGAGCTCCCTGGTCATCCGCGGCCGGATCACGGAGGCCGAGCAGATCCGGCGGCGGTTCGGCGCGATGCTGCCGGTGGAGGTGGTGTACGACGAGTTCACCATCGACATCGCCGAGAACCGGGTCCTGCGCACGGCCGTCGAGCGTCTGCTGCGGCTGCCCGGCGTACCGCGCGACGTCCGGCGGGGACTGCTGCACCAGCGTGCCCGGCTCGCCGACGTCACGCCCGTCGTACGGGGACAGCGGATGCCCCGCTGGCAGCCGACCCGTCTCAACGCCCGGTACCAGAGCGCCCTGCGGCTCGCCGAGGTCCTCCTCGGCGGTGGCTCGGTCGAGCACGCTCCCGGCGGGCTCCGCATCGACGGGTTCCTGTTCGACATGAACCAGCTCTTCGAGGACTTCGTGACCGTCGCCCTGCGCGAGGCCCTGAACGGTTCGGGCCTGGTGGCCCGGCTCCAGGACAGTCATCACCTCGATGAGGCTTCGGCGATCCGCATGCGTCCGGACTTCGTGCTGTACGGACCGGACGGCGCCCCGTGCGCGGTGGCGGACGCCAAGTACAAGGCGGAGAAGCGGGGCGGCTATCCGGACGCCGACCTGTACCAGATGCTCGCGTACTGCACCGCCCTCGGCCTGCCGGAAGGGCACCTGGTCTACGCGAAGGGCAACGGCTCGCACACCGCCCACCGGGTCCGTCACGCCGGCATCCTGATCCATCAGCACGCGCTCGACCTGGACCAGGGGCCGGCGGGTCTGCTCGCCGACGTCGCTCAGGTCGCGCGGCGGATGGGGCGCGGCTGACGCGACGGCGCCGGGTCGGCGCCGGTACCGCGCCCGTATGATCGGCCGGGCAGTGACAGTCCGGGGTGGGGAGTACGCGTCGTGCCGCAGCTTGCGTTTGCCAACAGCTTCTGGGAGAGCTACGACGCTCTCGAGAAGCCGGTCAGGAACGGCGTTCGCAAGGCGATGCAGAAGTTCCAGCAACTCACCGTGCCGGAGCTGCAGCAGGACAAGGGGCTGCATCTGGAATCGGTCGAGAAGGCCGCCGACCGCCGCATGCGTACCATCCGCATCAACGACTTCTGGCGGGGCGTCGTACTCGCACCGGACGACGGCAGTGATGTGTTCCTGCTGGTCAACGTGGTGGCGCATGACGACGCCTACACCTGGGCCGCCAAGCGGCTGTACACCACGAACTCCGCGACGCGCGCCCTGGAGGTCCGCAACGTACGGGCGATCGAGCAGCTGACCCCGCAGCTGGAGAAGGCGGCCGCCGCGGCCGAATCGCTGCTGTTCACCTCGTACTCGAACACCGTGCTCCGTGAGCTGGGCATCGACGACCAGGTACTGCGCGCGGTGCGGACGATCATCGACAAGGCTCAGCTCGAGGCCTTCGGGACGCTGTTGCCGGAGGACCAGTTCGAGGCGTTGCAGTACCTCGCCGAGGGGTTCCCGCCCGAGGATGTGTACCGGGACGTGGTCGCCGTACGCCGTCCCGTCGACGCCGGTCCCGACCCGGACGAGACCCTCGCCACCGCCATCGCCAACACCACCAGCCGGATCACGCTCGTCAGCGGGCCGGACGAACTCGCCGACATCCTGGAGAAGCCGTTCTCGGCCTGGCGGGTCTTCCTGCACCCCTCGCAGCGCCGGGTCGCCTACCGGGTGTCGTACGGCGGTCCGGTGCAGGTCACCGGCGGCCCCGGGACCGGCAAGACGGTCGCCGCCCTGCACCGGGTCAAGCACCTGCTGACCCGGTCGCCTGAAGCGCGGGTCCTCCTCACCACGTACACGAACGCGCTGGCCGCCTCGCTGCGCGAGAGCCTCGGCCTCCTCCTGGACGGTGACGCGGCGCTGCTCGACCGGGTCGAGGTGACCACCGTCAACGCGTACGCGCACGGTGTCGTGACCCGTATCGACGGCAAGGTGCCCTCCCTCATCGGCGACCGGGAGGAGCGGCAGGTGTGGCAGCGGGTCGTCAAGAAGCTCGGGCTGCCGTGGACGGAGCAGTTCCTGGCGCAGGAGTATCGGCACGTCGTCCTCGCCCAGGACCTGCGCACCCTGGACGCGTACCGTGCCGCGTCCCGGCGCGGGCGTGGCAGCGCGCTGTCACCGGCCCGGCGGGAGCTACTGTGGCCCGCCGTCGAGCTGTTCGAGTCGATGCTGCGCGAGCAGCGGTCGACCACGCATCTGAAGGTGTGCGCTCGGGCCGCCGAGCTCCTGGCCGCGTCTGCGCCGACGCACGACCATGTCGTGGTCGACGAGGCGCAGGACCTACATCCCGCCCAGTGGCGGGTACTGCGCGGCGCGGTGGCGCCCGGCAGTGACGACCTGTTCCTCACGGGGGATCCGCACCAGCGGATCTACGACTCGAAGGTCTCGCTCGGCTCCCTCGGTATCGCGGTGGCCGGACGCACCCACCGGCTGCGTATCAACTACCGCAGCACGGAGGAGATCCTCGCCTGGTCGACGGGCATCCTCAGCCCGGTGTCCGTCGACGACCTGGGTGGTGAGGGCAGCGACACCCTCGCCGGGTACCGTTCGCTGCTGCACGGGCGCAGGCCGCAGGTGGAGGGGCACGGTTCGGAGCACGCGGAGGTCGCCGCGCTCGTCGAGCGGGTCCAGGGGTGGATCGCGCAGGGCATCAGCCCTTCCGAGGTCGGCGTGTGCGCCCGGTTCAACGTGCTGCTGGACAAGGCGTACGACAGGCTGAGCGGGGCCGGGGTGCCGGTGGCGCGGGTCAGGGACAATCCGGGGCCCGGTGTAGACGGTGTGCGTCTGGCCACGATGCACGCCATGAAGGGGCTGGAGTTCCGCTGCGTCGCCGTGCTCGGAGTGACGGCCGGGGCGGTGCCGTTCACCCGCGAGGTGACTCCGGCTGCCGTGGACGCGTTGCAGCACGACTCCGACCTGTTGCGGGAACGCTGCCTCTTGTTCGTCGCCTGCACCAGGGCGCGCGAGGCTCTGGCCGTTTCCTGGAGCGGGGCGGGCAGTCAATTCATACCGGATGCCGCGTGACGGTCGTGGTGGTGAGTCATTCCCGCGGCCGTAGCGCCCCGTTTCCGATGCCGTCGCGGGCCAGCTCGGTCGCCTGCCTGGTCAGCTCGGCGATCCGGCGCGCACGTTCCTCGAACTCCCGCAGCCTGCGGTAAGCGGTGCCATAGCGGCGCTGCTCGGCGATGTCCATCTGCGGGATGCGGGCTCCCTTGCCATCCAGCCGGAAGGTGCCGCTGGCGCTCGTGGAGCGACGGGTGTTGGACGCGCTGCGCAGGAAGCCCCGCAGGAAGTCCGTGTCGAGCTGGTCACTGGTCGAGACGGGTTCCGTGTCCGCGTACTCGACCAGCCCGGCGCGTGCGAGGTCGGCCACGCTCACCGACGAACCGTCCAGGGCACCGGGGCCCTCGCCCGCGACCAGTTCCGGCAGCAACTCGGCCAGCCTGCCCACCTGTTCAACCAGCTCCTTGCGAATGGCCCGGTACTCGGTCGCATAGTCGCGGTGCGACTCCTCGACGTGACGACCGGGCGTGAGGTCGACCGTGTCGTCGAGGAGGTCGATGAGGGGGACGTCCGCGATCTGCTCGGGTGCGGGCCGCAGCTCTCCGTCCGGGTCGTTCGCCGTCAGGTCGATCATGCGGACGCTCGTCGCGGCGTCGCCCACGGAAGACGGGCGGCGCAGGTGCCATAGGTGCACGGGAAGGGCGTGCGAGGCGGCACTGCCGGCCGGCAGGGCGATGACCTGGGTGAGGATGCCGCGCCGTACCAGCTCGGCGCGGATGCGCCGGCCGGCCTTGCGGTAGGCGACCGAGGCCGACATGACCATGACGACCCGGCCGCCGGGGAGGGTGTGCGCGTAGGCGTGCTGGAGCCAGGCGAGCTCTCCTTCGGCGCGCGAGGGTGTGCCCAGTTCCCAGCGGGAGTCGAGAAGCAGCTCCTCCCGTCCCCAGTCCGCGTCTCCCACCGGGGGGTCGCAGACCACGAGGTCCGCCTTGAGGCTCGGCCACTTGTCCTCCCGCAGGGAGTCTGCGGCGACAATCTCCACACCGGCGCGCCCCGTCAGGTCCGCGCGCAGTTGGGCGAACCGGGCGCTGCGGATATCGGTCTCCTGACCGCGCCGTCTCGGCCCGCGGTCCGGGCCGAGGGCGAGCAGCAGGGTGCCGATGCCGCATGCCGGATCGAAGACCGTGGCTTCGGGCGTCACCGGGCCCGCGAAGTACCGCAATGCGCGGACGATGCGGGGCGAGGTGACCTGGTCCGATCCCGCCCTGCGCACGGAATCCGTGAACCTCTCCGCAAGGGCCTCCACCACCTCTCCGGCCGATCCGCTCTCGGCGAGTACACGCGCCAGGCGGACGGCCTCTTCCGGCATCGCGTGATCGTCCGGCACACCGTCGTCGGCGGCGAGGGCCTGCGCGACCGCCGCGAGCCCCCGGACCATGTCATCGCCGTACACGCCCCGCAACGCCTGCCAGAGCTGCACCTCCTGCGAGAGGTCCTGGCCCTTCCGCTGCTTGTTCAACCACGCCTGTACGTCGGCCAGAGCGAAGAGAGGGCTGTTCACACTGCCACCGACGGGCGCGGGAAAGTCGTCATACCGTCGTCTCCAGTTGGAGACAGCGGCTCGCGTGACGCCCGCCAGCCGGGCAATCTCGGAGCCGGTGACCATGGTGCCGGCCGGGGTCGCGGGAGTCTCTGCCATAGTACTCAACCGTACACAGCACCTGCCGGCGGTTCAACGATTGCCTTGTTGACCGCGCTAACGGCAGACTGGTCCGATACCCAGGTAAACCAAATGTCAGGCGTGTGCTCTGTTCGAGCCGACCAGGGCCGTACGCCGCTAAAGGGTGTTGCAGAAGGCCGTGAGCAGAGCATCTCCCTTGTATGGCTGGGGTGTTGAGGGCAGAGCGGGTGTGGGTTGAGACGTTCACGGGGCTGCGGGCGGACCAGTTCGGTCGGCTGCTGAGGGCGGTGCGGGAACGTGGTGGCGGGGGCTGTGGCTGGGGGCGCCCGTGGCGGCTTCCGTTGGCTGAGCGGGTGCTGCTGGTGGCTGTGTACTACCGCACGAACCTCACCATGCGGCAGCTCGCCCCGCTGTTCGCTGTCTCACCGACGACGGTGTGCCGGGTGATCCAAAGGCTCGGTCCGCTGCTCGCGCTCGAGCCGGCCCGGGCCCCCGCCGATGCCACCGACCGGTTGTGGATCGTCGACGGCGCCCTCGTCCCGGTCCGCGACCGCAAGGTCGGAGCGTTCTCCCGTAACTATCGGTTCTCGGCGAATGTGCAGGTCATTGTGGACGCCGAGTCCCGCCTGGTGGTGGCCGCGGCCCGGCCGGTGCCCGGCAACACGGCGGACGCGAAAGCCTGGCGGGACTCCGGCCTGGCTGGGCACTGCCAGGGCGTGACGGTCCTCGGCGACGGCGCCTACATCAACACGGGCCTGATCGTCCCGCACCGCAAACGCCCCGGACGGCCACTGTTGAAGGGCGAGGAAGAGGACAACGCGCAGCATCGCAAGGTCCGTGCCCGCGTCGAGCACACCTTCTCCCGCATGAAGAACTACAAGATCCTCCGCGACTGCCGACAGCGCGGCGACGGCCTCCACCACGCCGTCCAGGTAGGCCGTGTTTTGAAAGTGGGTTCCGTTCCTCGTTTCGCACCTGGCTGATCTAGGTGTGGGGCGAGGGGATCTTTCAGACGAGCAGTGGGCGGTCCTGGATCCGTTGTTGCCGGTGGTGGTGCTGGGCAGACCTTCGGTGGGCCGGCGGAAGCTGATCGACGGGATCCGCTGGCGAGTGCGGACCGGTGCTCCGTGGCGGGATCTGCCCCGGGAGTACGGGCCGTGGCAGACGGTCTACGGGCTTTCCGCCGCTGGCAGCGTGACGGCACCTGGCCCGCGCCGCTGCCCCGGCTACAAGCCCGCGCGGATGTGGCAGGGCTGATCACGTGGGAGGTCAACGTCGACTCCACGATCTGCCGGGCCCATCAGCACGCCGCAGGCACCGTCGCGACGGACAGGCCCAGAAGGAACCGCCGGGCGGAACCCGCACCGCGCCGGAAGGCCACGGTCTTGGCCGGTCCCGCGGCGGCGTCACCACCAAGATCCATCTGGCCTGCGAACAAGGTCAGCTCGCGCCGACTTTCGCTTCCCATTAGGCGTACTTCCCCCGCGCCAACCGGGCCTACCTCCGGCAGCGGGGAATCCGCTGCACCGTCCCAGAGCCAGCTGACCAGGCCGCCAACCGCAAAGGGCGCGGGAAGGCCGGCGGGCGGCCTCCGGCCTTCGACCGCGAGGACTACAAGGTCCGGCACGCGGTCGAGTGCGGGATCAACCGGCTCAAGCGCAACCGGGCGGTGGCCACCCGCTTCGACAAACTCGCCCTCCGCTTCGACGCCACCGTCCTGATCGCCGCGATCGGCGAATGGCTGTGACGGGCCCGGGCCGCCGGTTCCACATGCCATGCTGACCGCGGCCAGGGCGAACAAGGCGAGGGGGAAACGACGATGGCCGCTCAGTACTACGGCGCCGACAGCGAGAACGGCGACCGCATCGACCACCCCTCCGAGGACACGCGCTGATCATGATTGTCAGCGACCTCAACGGCTCCGACAACACCTTCGTCGTTGTCCAGCCCGACGAGGACGACCCCCTGTGGTTCGCCTCAGTGGCCGTCCTGGACGAAGGCGGCTACGAGATCATCCGCCGCGACACCACCCGCACCGGGGGACGAGCGCCCGCCCTCCCCGGATACCGCACCCGCCTGCATGGACGCCCCCGCGTGGACTTCCTCGGCCGTGAGATCAGGAGTCTGCCGTGGGCAGTTCGGTGCCCTCCGGGCCGTCGAGGGGCGGGCCGCAGTCCGTACCGCGAGGTCTGCCCGTTCGGACCGATTCCCTGACCTTGCGCACCTGGCGGCAGCCGATCGCCCGAGCTATCAAAAAGTTGCCGTACCGCGAACCCGCCCAGGAAGGGCTTGCATGCACGCCCACGACGACGCAAGTACCAAAGGGCGTCGGGCCCCCCGCACACCGGTCAGGGCGGATCGCGGCACGGCATCGTCCGGCTCTGTCCCCGCGGCACTCGACCCACGCTCCAGGGGGGCGGTGAGCCCGGGCATGGTGGCCGCGATCCAGCGCACAGCGGGGAACACGGTGGCCACGCGGATGATCCAGCGGGCGTCGGCCGAGGACGGGCAGCACAGCGCGACGCAGTCGCACCAAACGTACGAGCAGACCGTGGCCGAGTACACGGAGAGCGGCGGCCCGGCCAAGCTGTACCGGGCGATCCGGATCTCCTCGCAGATCAAGCGCAACGAGAACGGCTCCGACGTCGTGGCCAAGGCCGACGGCGACCTGGGCGCGGGGCTCTCGTCCTCAGCGGAGGTGACGAAGCTCTATCAGACCCTCAAGCAGTGGCCCGAGGCGAAGAACATCGAGCCCGTCAACGCCAACGCGACGTTCACCGTGGCCCACCATGTGGGCGGGGACAACTACGGCACGCAGTACATCTCGTTCAGCCCTGACCAGGCCCGGACCGTCAACTACGCCAGGTACGACTTCAAGAGCGGCCCTGCCGAGAACCTGGACCACGCCCCGAAGCCATTCAACGTGAAGCGCTGGGCGCCGGTGATCGAGATCGACGTGACCAAACTCGGTTCCAGTGTCCGGTTGGTGAACCTCGCCAACCCCGCCGTCTTCGGTCAGACGAACCTACCGGAACATCCGGACATCGGCTCCATGGCCAAGAACGACAGCGAGGTGCTCATCAAGGGGACGATCCCGGCGGGCGCGGTCACGAAGGTGTTCGGCGTCGAGGACGCCATCAAGGAGATGGACCTCGCGGCACGCAAGGACCTCATCGAGAAGGAGTTCCAGCACGGCCCGCGGCCGCAGTACGGGGAGGAGCAGCAGGATTGGGACCGCAGATTCAAGCGCACCGTCCCCGAGCACCTCCAGCAGCACTTCGGGCACCTCATCGAGGAGCCCGAAGAGGCCGAGTACGTACCGTTCGCGTCCGCCTCCGGAGGCAAAAAGCGCCGGGCCGCGGGACACACCCCGCCCGAACCGGAGTCCTCCGAGCCGGTCGTGAAGAGGCCGGCCAAGAAGAGAAAGAAGCCGAGCGCCGCTCTACTGAGCTTCGCCATGGACGAGGACTAGGGCCTTGCCTGGCGGGCCGGGCCTCGGTCGGGGGCGGCCCGGGGGTCAGGCCCCGCCCGGATCCGACGCTTCGCCCTGGACCGTCCCGCGCCAGGCGGCTGCGGCCGGAGGCGAGACCGTCGCGGACCCACTCGGCCATTCCCGCTCCCTCCCTCTCGCCGGCGGACGCCACCGCATTCGCCATGCCCTTCAGTTCCGCCCCGCGATGCGCCCGTCCGGCCCGGCTGTTCGTATCGCACTGTCTGGGCTCCTGGGGCCACCCCTACGACAGCGACGTCAACGAGACGCTGCCCCTGCCCTGGCCGACGACCAGGGCGTCGCCGACCGCCGTCACGGCTCGGGCAGGACGGTGTGGGCGCTGGTGACCACCGCGGCGAGCGGCCGCCCCGGCGCCCTTCGTCAGGCGCCGACCGGGCCGTGCACACGACGGCGCTCTCGAACCTCTGCTCGATGGAAGTCCCGTACCCTCGCGCCGCCAGAGCGCGTGAAGACGAACGGGTTTCAGGCCCGGCCACCATCCGCCGCGTTCAATGCATTGACACGTGCATTACAGAACCTTTACGTTCCGGCCATCTGAGAGCGCTCTCAGACTCTCCTCCTGTCACGACTTGAGGTGCCGCATGCCAACCCCCCGCACCAGACCGGCAGTAGTTCTGCTGCTGGCCTCAGCCCTCGCCGTCGTCGGCCTGGGTCCGGCCGCCGCTCCGGCGTCCGCCGCCACCGTCCCCGTAGGCTCCGGCAGTTACTCCGACACCCGGCCGCCCGGAACCTCGGGCCCCACGACCAACACGGGAACGCCGGTCACCCCCAAGGTGACCGCAGCCGCCCGGAACCGGCCCGTGCCCACCAACGACTGGTGGTCCTCCCTCGCCTTCCAGCGCTACGGCGACAACCCGTACTCGACCCCCATGTACGGACACCCCCTCACCTACCAGGCCACGGCCGGCGGGCTCGACGTCGGCTACCCGACGACCCCCGCGGTCGTCGGCGACGGACGCCAGTACGAGTACGCACACAAACGCGACCTCACCATCGGACTGACCGGCCTCAACTCCCCCGACACCAAGGCCGACGACTGGTCCGACTGGACGGTCACCCCCTACTGGTCCGACGGCGCCCGCACCCTGCGCACCACCATCGGCCACGGCTCCCCGTTCGTGTACGCCAAGGGCTCCGGCGGCAACGCCCAGATCACCACCGCCGGCGCGCCCACCGTCTTCGCCGACCAGGGCAACGTCCTCGGCATCACCGTCGCCGGGCATCACTACGCCCTCTTCGCGCCGACGGGCAGCGACTGGAACGTCGCCGGGTCCACCGTCACCGCGGGTCTCGGTTCCAAGGACTACTTCTCCGTCGCCGTGCTGCCCTCCACTGGTGCACTGGCCACGTTCAAGAAGTACGCCTACAGCTTCGTCACCGGCTCCAAGGTGACGTGGAGCTACACCGGGGGCAGCGTCGGAGCCACTTACACGCTCGCCACCGAGGCGAAGGAGGGCACCGAGCGGGGCACGCTCCAGGCCCTCTACCGTCACCAGTGGCTGCACACCACGGACCCCCTCACCTCCTACACCTACGTCTCACCGCGCGGCACCATGAAGGTCCGCGAGTCGGCCTCCTTCACGACGAGCCAGAAGGCCTCGGCGGTGTTGCCGACACTGCCCCGGTCGAACGGGGTGGACGCCGCCAGACTGCGCGGTTACCTGAACGAGGTCGTGAACGCCGCCGACCCCTTCTCCGGAGCCTTGGACACCTACTGGACCGGCAAGGCCCTCGGCCGCCTCGCCCAACTCGTCCCGCTGGCCGACCAGATCGGTGAGACCGCCGTCCGTGACCGGCTGCTCGGCCTGATGAAGGGCAAGCTCCAGGACTGGTTCACGGCGGGAGGCACGAACGAGTTCAGCTACGACCGGGACTGGAAGACCCTCACCGGCTACCCCGCCTCCTACGGCAGCGACACCGAGCTGAACGACCACCACTTCCACTACAGCTACTACGTCTACGCGGCGGCGATCGTCGCCCAGTACGACCAGGGATGGGCCGCCGACTCCGCCTGGGGCGGCATGGTCGAGACACTCGTACGGGACGCCGCCAACCCCAGCCGCACCGACACCGCCTTCCCCTTCCTGCGCGGCTTCGACGTCTACGCCGGCCACAGCTGGGCCTCCGGCCACCAGGGCTTCGCGGCCGGCAACAACCAGGAGTCCTCCTCCGAGTCCACCAACCTCAGCGCCGCCCTCGTCCTGTGGGGCTCCGCCACCGGAGACACCGCGCTGCGCGACCTCGGCACGTACCTGCTGACCACCGAGTCGGAGTCGATCGCCCAGTACTGGTTCGACGCCGACGAGCAGGTCTTCCCGTCCTCGTTCGGTCACGACACGGCCGGCATGGTGTGGGGCAGTGGCGCCGCCTACGCCACCTGGTGGACCGCCAATCCCGAGGAGATCCACGGCATCAACGTCCTGCCCGTGACCGGCGGATCGCTCCACCTCGGCGGCGAGAAGGCCGCGATCCGACGCAACATCGCCGAGATGGAAAGGGAGAACGGCGGTCCGGCCGTCGAATGGCGCGACATTCTCTGGGAGTTCCAGTCCTTCGCCGACCCGGGTACAGCCAAAGCGAAATGGAACGCGGGCCACGCCGACTACACCCCGGAGCAGGGGGAGTCGAAGGCGCACACCTACCACTGGGTCAACACCCTCGACACCCTCGGCGCCCCGGACGCCACCGTGACCGGTGACATCCCCACCTCCGCCGTCTTCACCAAGGGCACGACCCGGACCTACGCGGCCCACAACCACGGGCCCACGGCCCGCACCGTCACCTTCTCCGACGGCAAGACCCTCTCCGTGCCGGCCCGTTCCACCGCGAGCGGCACCGGAACCGGTTCAGGAGACCCCGACCCGGAACCACCGACCGGCAACACCTTCCAGCTGCGCAGCGGTGGCGCCCTGAGCACGGCGACCGGCGGCACGGCGGGCAGCGACACGATCGCCTCTGGCGGCGGCGCCAATCACGACGGCACCCCGTACCAGCCCCTCGTCTACGAGGTACGCGGCGTCGACGGCAAGCTCACCCCGGGTGCGCAGACCGCCTTCCGGCTCCAGGTGGACGCGGGCAGCACGGTCGGGCTGGGCCAGCAGGCCCGGATCAGCTACGACCTCACCGGCGACGGCAGCTTCGACCGGACCGAGACGTACCACTACTTCGCGACCGACCCGGTCACCGGATGGGAGGAGTACACGCAGGCACGCGGTCTCAAGGCGTCCACGGGCGCACGGGGTGACCTGGACGGCGGCACCATACGTCTCGAGGTGTGGAGTGCCATCGGCAACGGCACCTCGAAGCTCCAGACCGGCACCGACAAGTCCGTGCTGGTGATCCCTTACGGCTGAGCTGAGCCATGATGCCCCGCTCGCGGTCGATACGTGTCGACCGCGAGCGGCAGCCGCCCTTCGCACCTATCCGACAGGTTCCCCATGCCCGGCCGTCCCTGGAACTCGTCATGCGGCGGCTGCGCGAGGCCGCCGAGCGGACGTCGTCGTGTGCGACCGCGACGAGGACGGCGCGTCGCGGCCCTGTCGCCGGTCGTGTCAGTCGTCCTCCACATGAATCAACAAGACGAAGCGGTCACCGTCGCTGCCTGTGACGAGCGTGTCCATGGTGGCCCCGGTGACACCGCTCACGCCGAAGTCGTCCCGGTTGGACCACCAGCACGCATCGGGGCCGAGGGCGGTCACCACACGCCGGGCGACCGCATCAGCCTCGCCACGGTCCATGTACGCGTACGACGGCCACAGCAGACTCACCGAGGCGAGTTCTCCCATCAGCCCGGCGGCGTCCGGGGCGTCCCACGGCACGAGTGACGCCTCGACCTGCTCGACAGGCACCGGGTCCGAGCCGTACCGCTGCCAGTCCTCCTCGTGCAGCCGGCGCGCGAGGGCGTACACCTCGACGGCGACGGCGGAGACGAGAGGCCGTGGCTCGTCCGGAGCGGGGCCGGCGGCGGGAAGCCGCCCAGCACTCACGTACACGCTCATCTGACGCGCGAGCCGCCCCATGAGCTCTGCCGTCTCGTCCCTGCCATGTGTCACTGGTTTCGTCCCCCTGGCTTGTTGTCGCTTCCCCGGGGTCACGGCCGCTGGATGGCGTCGTATGCGGGGTCCGCGCGGGCTCGGCGGACATCCCGTACTCAGTCGAGGCAGAACTCGTTGCCCTCGACGTCCTGCATCACGATGCAGGAATCGTGGTCGTCAGCCAGTAGTCGCACGCGTACTGCGCCGAGCGGGAGCAGCCGGGCGCATTCGGCCTCGAGCGCGGCCAGGCGCTCCTCACCGACGAGCCCGGTGCCCACCCGCACGTCGAGATGCACCCGGTTCTTGACGACCTTGCCTTCGGGAACGCGCTGGAAGAACAGGCGCGGGCCCGCGCCTGAGGGATCGCTGCACGCGAACCACGAACCCTGGTCCTCAGGCGGTCGCGAGCGGTCGAAATCGTCCCAAGTAGCGAATCCCTTCGGCGGCGATACGACATACCCCAGCACCTCGCACCAGAAACGAGCGACTCGCTCGGGTTCCGCGCAGTCGAAGGTGACTTGGAACTCTCTGATCGATGACATCGGCGCACCATAGCAGGGGCCCTGTTGTCACCTCCCGACAAGAACTCAGCGAGGAATGAGGCAGGGGGCCTTGTCAGCGGACCACGTCGAAGACGTTCTTCTGCAGGCCGTTGGCGTAGGCCTCGTGCTCGACGAGCTTCAGCTTCTGCGTGTCCTTGTCGGTGACGCTGAAGAGACGCTTGCCCGCACCGAGCAGCAGCGGGAAGACGATCAGGTGGTAACGGTCGATCAGGCCGGCGTCCGAGAGTGCCTGGTTCAGGGAGGCGCTGCCGTGGACGATGATCGGGCCGCCCTCGGTCTCCTTCAGCGCGGCGACGTCGTCGAGCGAGCGCAGGATCGTCGTCTCGCCCCAGTTCGACACCAGGTCGTCGTCGGTGAGGGTGGTGGAGACGACGTACTTCGGCATCACCTTGTAGTCGGCGAAGTCCTCCATGTCGGGCCACACCGGGCTGAACGCCTCGTAGCTGGTCCGGCCCATGAGCACGGCGGTGGCGGTCTTCTGCTCCTCGCCCTTGATGGCGAACGCCTCGGGGAGGAACTCGACGTCTTTGAAGGTCCACCCCGAGTTCCGGTAACCCGGCTCGCCGCCAGGCGCCTCCACGACGCCGTCGAGCGAGATGAAGGCAGTGCTGATCAGGGTACGCATGTGAAGGTCCTCGATGTCTGGTGTTCGGTTCTCAGCGGGTTCGGTCGGTGCACGCTTCGTCCGCGCTCGCGGCCTCGGCGCACCAACCACGATCCATGACCGCGGATCAGGGAGAAACTCATCGGTCGTCGCCCATCTTCTTCCAGCGGCCTCGAACCCTGCGGCGGCGGAGGGGCGGACCGCTGAGCCTGCGGACCGTGCGGGCGGAGGGTCAGAGCACGACGCGGTAGTGGGTGGTCAGGCGCCGGTCGTCGTCCAGGATGTGGAAGGCGAGGCCGGGCGGCTGGTCGCGGTCTGCGGCCTGATCGCCCTCCCAGGGCATGCGCAGGGTCCAGGTGATGGCCGGTCCGACGATGAGCGGACGCGCGGCGAAGGTCGAGGCGGCCGCGGTGTGGGCGTGGCCGGTGAGGACGGCGGCGACCTGAGGGTGCGCGTCGAGCAGGCCGGCCAGTCGTCCGGGCTCTTCGAGCGAGCAGGAGTCCGGGAGCGGATGGTGGAGTTCGACCGGCGGCTGGTGGAAGGCGATCAGTGCCGGGGTGTCCTGGGGCAGCGCCGTGAGGGTGGTGTCGATCCACGCGAGTGTCTGTGTGTCGAGGCGTCCCTCGTCGCGGCCCGGGATGGTGGAGTCGCACATCAGGATGGCGGTGCCGGTGATGTGGTGGACCTGGTTGACGGGGCCAGGGTCCGGCGCCTGCGAGAGCAGGGCCTTGCGGTAGGCCGGTCGCGAGTCGTGGTTCCCGGGGCAGGTGAGCACGGGGAAGGGGGCGGTCAGGATCTGAGCCGCTTCCTCGTACTCGGCCTCCTCGCCGTGGTCGGCGATGTCCCCGGTGACCAGGAGCGCGTCGACCGGGTGGGGCAGGGCTCGCAAGTAGTCCATGACGCGGGTGGCGCGTCGGGTCGCCCTCTCGCTGCCGTCCAGGTGCAGGTCGCTGATGTGCGCGAGCAGCGTCATTCCGCAGTTTCCCCCAATGGCCGGCCAAGCCGCCGTGCTGTGCCGGGGCAGGTGCTTCCACCCACTCCGGTCCCTAACGGAAGTTTTTTGTTTTCCGTTAGGGACTCTAGGGTGTGCGCAGCGATCTGATCAAGAGGTCGACGACGGGCACCGAGAGGGAAAGGGATGCCTTGTGGAGCGCTGGCCGGCCTTGGAACTCGCGAGCACGATTCGCCACGACGGAGACGGCGGTGTCACCGATGACCTCGCCACGGTCCAGGGAACGGCGCACTGGATCCAGGAGCAGGGGATTTTGCCGACCGGCCTCCCAGCCGGAGAACTCGCGGCGGACGAGAACCTCAGGCTCGGGATCATCGAGCTCCGGCAGGCGGTCCGGGCCCTGTTCGCCCGCGCGGTCAGTCCCGCTCCGCCCAGCCCGGCGGACGCCCATCGTCTGATGACCGCCGACCAGGCACTGGCCCACCTCAACAGGGCTGCCGCGCGGGAACCGGTCGTCCCGCAGATGGACTGGCCCGTCGAAGGAGTCCCTACCGCCCGGCTGCTGTCGGCGGAGATCGATCCGCACGTCCGGCTCGTCGCGGCCCTGGCCCGGGCCGCCATCGACTTCCTCAGCGGCCCGCAGCGCACGCGGTTGCGGTCCTGCACCGCGCCCCGCTGCGTGCGCTACTTCGTCCAGAGCCACGGGCGGCAGGAGTGGTGCAAGCCGTCATGCGGAAACCGCGCCCGAGCAGCTCGCCACTACAGGCGTCAGCGCACGGCGGCCGACGACGGCTCCGCCCCGTCCTGATCATCGAAGGGCGACCCCCTCGGTTCAGGCAGCGCCCTCGCCCTTCAGCGCCCCCAGCAGCATCGGCAGCGACGCGTGCAGCTCGCGCTCCCAGTACGCCCAGCCGTGGGTCCCCGGTCCGTAGAAGTTGGTGGTCAGGTGCCGGGCGCCCACGCGTCGCAGCTCCGCGGCCAGCGCGTGGTTCTGTCGGTTGAAGTCGGCTTCCAGGGCGCTCGTGCCGCCGGGCGGGTCGAGGGGGCCGGTGGTGCCGTCGCCGCAGGACAGGTAGACCGGGATCGCCCTGAGTCGCTTCGCGAGGTGGAAGGGGTCGTGGGACCGCCAGATCCGGCGCTGGGCGACCGGGTCGCCCCAGACGCGGAGCGGGTCGTTGTCCTGGCCGGCGAAGAAGCCCATGATGCGGTCGACCGACTCGTCGTTCAGGAGGGGGTGGGCGGAGCCGGAGTAGGCAGCCGTCGCCTTGAACATGCCGGGACGGCGGGCGGCGTACAGCAGGGCGCCCTGGCCTCCCATCGACAGGCCGGCGACTACGCGGTCCCTGCCGGCGCCCCAGTCACGCTCCAGGAGGCGACGCAGTTCCACGGTGTGGAAGGTCTCCCAGGCGGGGTCACCGCCCTGGCCGTGGTTCCACCAGTCGCTGTACCAGCCGTTCCAGCCTGCCTCGGGCATGACGACGAGGACGTCGCGCAGGCTCTCGGTCTCCGCGACGTCGGTCATCGCGGTCCACGAGGTGTAGTCGCCGCAGCAGCCGTGCAGCAGCCAGAGGGTGGGCCAGTGCTGCCGGCGCCGGTCGTCCGGGTTCCAGCCGTCCGGGGTGAGGAGGCGGACGTTGACCGTCCGGCCGCCCAGGGCGGGCGACCGTACCGTCAGGTCGACCTGCCGGTCGGCGACCTGGGTCACGGCGACGACTTCGGCGCCGGGCGGTGGAGCGCCCGCTCTCCCCGCGGCCAGCGCCGGGGCGGTCGGTGTGAGGGTGGCCAGCAGTACGGCCAGGACCAGGAGGACCCTGGCTCTGAGGGCTATCGGAACGGTGGACACGTTCGCGAACACGGCGGCTCCCTGAGGTGGGTTGCTGGTCGTCGCGCTGTGGTGCGGCTCTTCGTGCGGAACCCGAGGATCAGTTTCCGTGCCTGCGGGGCAGGATCAGCAGGGCGTCGCCGACGGGGCGTTCGCCTGCGGCGTCCGACGGGGCGTTGATCACGTCGCCGTTCGTCACCATCGTCGTCGAGCCACCGCCGTCGAGGTTGACCGCGTCGCGCAGGCCGAGTGACCTGGCCACCTCGGCGCTCTCGGTGATGCTGAGTCCGAGGGAGCCTGCGCTGCGTCCGTCGGCGGTGACGAGGACGGTGCGGCCGGCGGCGTCCACTCCGGCCAGCGTGCGTGGATTGCGCTTGTGGACCCAGCCGTAGTACCAACTCGGGTCGCCGGGGCGCACCATGCCGTCGGTGGCGGGCGTGACGTGGAGCCGTCCGTCGCGGACGAGTTCGGGGCCGGCGTTCAGGATGTCGGTCCGCGGCGAGGGTGTCACCCGGTGGCCGCGCTCGTCGAGCAGGGTCGTGCTGACGCGGAGACGGTGGCCGACGTGGGCGAGGGCGGTCAGGCCGGCGACGCGGCCGCCGGTCGCCTGGAGGGAGCTTCCGCCCGGCGGGAGTGCTCCGCCTCGTGGTGAGCGCAGCTCCACGACCCGGTCGTGGGCGTCCAGTACGGCCTCCAGTCCCTCGCCACCAGGCGTGTGCCGACCGTAGTCCGGTGTGAAGGCGACCAGTTCGTCGGGGTTGGTGCACGTGACGTCGTGGAGGGGCAGTGCGGTGGGGGCGTCTCCCTCGGTACCGCCGCAGTTCCGGATCAGGCCCGGGACGCGGTTGACGCCGGTCAGGCGGAGAGTGGACTGACGGCCGGTGACGTGGCCTCGCCAGGTGAGACGGGTGACCTCCGTGCGCCGGCCGTTGTCGTGGACCACCAGACCGGGGCGGCCGGCCACCGGTTCGCTCAGCAGGCGTCCGTCGTACACGCCCACACCTGCCGGGTCGCCCGGAGCGCCCGCCTCGGGGTCGAGGACGAAGAAGCCGGCGTTGACCGCGGCGGTCGCGTCGGCCGACACCGACAGGTCGCTGGTGGTCTCGCGGTTCTCCAGGTCCGGGCCGTACGACGCGTCGAGACTGCCGCGGAACGTACGCGGGTCGATGGTGAGCACGTCGACGTGCCACGGGCCGCGGTCCGTGGCGTCACCGTCCCAGCCGGTGTACACGGCGGATCCCGGGTAACCGGCCGTCCTCAGGCGTGCGCGTTCGGCCGTGGCGGCGGACTGTGAGCCGTACGCTCCGACGCGGACCCGCCAGCCGAGGGTGCCGCCCGCGTAGTCGGCCGTCCTCGGTGTCGCCACCTGCTCCGCCCGGGCCTGGAAGCCGTCCCGCTTCAGCTCGGCGGTCAGTTCGTCGGCGCTCGCCCTGTCCTTCAGGGCGGTCGGCGGCGCGTCGGGGTCCGGGGAGGTGTCGCCGCCGGGTATGGAGACCTCGACCGTCCAGTGCAGCGACGGGTCGGCGGCACCGCGCACGATGCGGGTGAGGGTGACGCCCGGCTGGAGGGCCGTGGTGGTACGGGTCTCGGTCAGGTCCGAGGGGCCCAGGGCCAGGGTGTGCGGCTTCGGTCGTGGCGCCGGGGACGACGCCTGCGCCGGCAATGTCCCCACCGTGGCCAGGACGCCGAGGACGGCACCCGCACCGCACAGTCTCTTCTTCATCTGCACCGCCTGGATCGAAGACCGGGGACGAACATGCGCCATCCTCTCCGTTCACTGCTGACACAGACATGGACAGCCGCCCAACGTCCACTGCACAAGTAGCGACCGGTTCCAGCGCGACGTCAAGGTCCAGATCAACCTCCCTCCGCTCACCGCGCTGGGGAACGGGGATCACCTCGGCCACCGACTCGACGAACTCATCCACCGGCAGAACGGCGCAGCTCACCGTCCCCTCCTGAGCGATCAGCGCATCGGGCACGTCGGACTCGTGGAAGCGGACGTGCCCGATCGCACCCCGGCTCGCCGTGCGCTCACCGAGCCACCGCACCATCCTGCGGAGGTCGTCGAACTCGTCGGGATGTACCTCCTGCCGCACGGTCAGGGCCCAGCCCCTGTCGTCCGAGCGCAGTTCTCGGACCAGAACACCCCCGGTCCGCCGCGCCGGACCGCGGGCGTCCCAGAGGGGGTACTCGTACTCGTCGCGGCCTGCCGACCGTCTTCCCGCCCGAAGTGCCGGCGCAGCAGGCCCGTATCGCGGGGTGGGAGGGAGTCCGGCAGGTCGAGCGTGAGCTGGACTTCGTGGATGTCGGCCACGCGCGGAGGCTACGGGGCGGGTTGTCAGTGCCCGCCGATGGAGTCGGGCTCGTTCCGCCGGGATGGCGCAGCCAAAGCCTCGCGCGCCTCGCTCTGCCGCCGGGCTGCGACCGGACCCGCTGGAGCCCGTGGTCGCCCAGTCGGATCCGGACGACCCAGTCCCGGGCAGGATGGCGGCCGGGACCGAACTCTCAGCCGTAGCAGGCCGGGAAGGGCTCAAGGCCCTCCGGCACCCCGTACTCGAAGACCGCTGTGTACGCCTCCGCGATGTCGCAGCCCTTGTCGAACCACGGGTAGGCGAACACACTCCAGACCAGAAGGACGACCACCAGCGCCCAGCGCATCCCCTTTGACATGTATGCGATTATTCCGCCGGGTCCGGCGGAATATGCCGTACCAGGGCGGGTCGCCTCGAGACGGACGGCTGATCGACCTCGGCGGTACCCGGATGCGTGTCCGTGGTGGCGCAACACCTGGACTGCGCCCCTCGGTTAACAGGTCGTTCGCGGCGAACACACCGCCCAGGCCGGGGCGCCCGGCGAGAAGCGCCGTCGACCGTGGCGCACTCCTCCGATCCGAGGGCCGGTACGAGGGCCGGTACGAGGGCCGGTACGAGGGCCGATCCGAGGGCCGATCCGAGGGCCGGTACGAGGGCCGGTACGAGGGCCGGTACGAGGGCCGGTACGAGGGCCGGTACGAGGGCCGGTACGAGGGCCGGTACGAGGGCTGCCCCCTCCCGCGGGAGGGGGCAGCCCGGCACGCTACCCCTTGCAGGGCGGCCCGGATTGCTACCGCGCCGGTGTCGCGGCGGTCGCCGTCGCCGGCGTTGGTGCGTAGCCGGTGGGCCGGGCGGTGAAGGTGCCACGGCCCCGGGTGCGGCTGCGCAGCCGCGTCGCGTAACCGAACAGTTCGGCCAGCGGCACGGTGGCCGTGACGACCGCCGCGCCGCCTCGCGTGTCGGAGCCGGTGACCCGGCCGCGGCGGGCGGCCAGGTCGCCCAGCACGCCGCCGACCGCGTCCTCGGGCACGGTGACCGTGACCTCGACGACCGGCTCCAGCAGGACCATCACCGAGGCACGCAGGGCATCGCGGAGACCGAGCCGGCCGGCGGTGCGGAAGGCCGTGTCCGAGGAGTCCTTGACATGGGTCTGGCCGTCGGTGAGCGTGACCCTCAGGCCGGTCACCGGGTGACCGCCGAGCGGGCCCTCGGCCAGGGCGTCCCGGCACCCGGCCTCGACGGCACGGACGAACTCCTGCGGCACCCGCCCGCCGACGACGGCCGAGCCGAACACGAAACCACCCTCCTCCGCGTTCCCCTCCCACGGGTCCACGTCGAAGACGATGTGCGCGAACTGCCCGGCGCCCCCGTCCTGTTTGACATGCCGGTAGACGAAACCGGACACACCTTCACCGACCGTCTCCCGGTACGCCACGCCGGGGCGGCCGACGGTGACCTCGATGCCGTGCTCGCTCCGGACGCGTTCCACCGCGACCTCCAGGTGCAGTTCGCCCATGCCCGACAGCACGGTCTGACCGGTCTCCGGGTCCGTCCGCACGGCCAGTGAGGGGTCTTCCTCGGTCAGCCGGGCCAGCGCCGAGGCCAGCCGGTCGGTGTCGGTGGAACGCCGGGCCTCCACCGACACGTGCACGACCGGCTCGGCCACGCCCGCAGGCTCCAGGACGAGCGGGGCGGCCGGCGCGCACAGGGTCGAGCCGGCGCGGGCGGACTTCAGCCCGACCACGGCGACGATGTCCCCGGCGACCGCCCGCTCCAGCGGGTCGTGGCGGTCGGCCCGCACCCGCAGGATGCGGCCGATCCGCTCGGTGCGCCGCGTGCCCGCGTCCCACACGGTGTCTCCCTTCTCGATCGTTCCCGAGTACACCCGCAGGTAGGTCAGCCGTCCCGTCGAGGTGGCGTTCACCTTGAAGGCCAGTGCCGCCATCGGTGCCGCCGGGTCGGCGGGCCGTTCCCGCTCCGCGCCGTCGTGGGTGCCGCGTACCGGGGGTACGTCCAGCGGGGACGGCAGGTAGGACACGACGGCGTCCAGCAGCGGTTCGACTCCGCGGTTGCGGTAGGCCGAACCGCACAGCACCACCACGCCGTCGCCGTCGCGCGTCAGGTCGCGCAGCGCCGTGGCGAGGGTGGCCGCGGTGAGCGTCTCCCGGTCGCAGAACTCCTCCAGCGCGGCCGGATGGCGTTCCGCCACCGCCTCCTCCAGCAGTCGCCGCCTGCGTGCCGCCTCCTCGCGCAGGGCGTCGGGCACCGGCCCCTCCTCGGCCGTGTCCGCGCCGTCGGCCCACACCAGGGCCCGCAGGCGCAGCAGGTCGACGACGCCGGTGAACCCGTCCTCCGTGCCGATGGGCAGTTGCACGACCAGTGGTACGGGGTGCAGTCGCTCGCGGATCGACGCGACTGCCGTGTCGAGGTCGGCACCCGCCCGGTCCATCTTGTTGACGAAGGCGAGTCTCGGCACGCCGTGCCGGTCGGCCTGCCGCCACACGGACTCGCTCTGCGGCTCCACTCCCGCGACCGCGTCGAACACGGCGACCGCGCCGTCCAGCACGCGCAGCGAGCGTTCGACCTCGTCGGCGAAGTCGACGTGCCCGGGAGTGTCGATGAGGTTGATCCGGTGACCGTCCCAGGAACAGCTGACCGCCGCGGCGAAGATGGTGATGCCGCGATCGCGCTCCTGCGGGTCGAAGTCGGTGACGGTCGTGCCGTCGTGGACCTCGCCGCGCTTGTAGGTGGTGCCGGTGGTGTAGAGGATCCGCTCGGTGACGGTGGTCTTGCCGGCGTCGACGTGGGCCAGGATGCCCAGGTTGCGGATGGTGGTGAGGGGGTTGGTGTGCGTGCGCATGGCCCGTGGCCTTTCGGATGGTCCGGAGAAGGGCAGCGCGATTTCCCTGACGCACGACGGCGCATGCCCCAGATGCACAGGGGCGCGAGGATCAAACGTGCGTCACGGGCACCGGTACCGGCCGCGCAGCGGGCACCGGGCGGCCGGAGACACGAGGATCACCTCGAAGCGGGAGCCGCAGCGGGGGACGACGAATGCGGTGCGCTCACACACGGCCCGGCCCCCCTCGCTCATCGGCATGGTGCACCGCGTCGCCATGGCCGGCGCGCGGTCGCGAGCCGAGTGTAGGGAGCACGGTAGGCGTGGAGCACGGCATTTTCCGGTGAGCGCGGGCGGTGCCGACGGCGTTCCCGCGGGCGGCTCGCTCCTCGCCGCCCCGGGACCCGTTCATCCCTACGGAGCTTTCTCGGCAAGAGTGGCACGGCCCACCCACGTCGGTCGGTAAGATCGCCCCGCACGGTCACTGCGGGAGGATTCATGATCGAACTGGCGGACATGGTGCGGGAGTTGAGAGACCAGCTCAACTGCGCCCTGGCCGGGGCGGGCACCGGCCCGATCCGTTTCGAGCTGGGGCCCGTGGAGATCGAGGCGACCGTCGCGATCGACCGAGCCGGAGGTGCCGCCGGCAAGGTCAACTTCTGGGTGGTCGAGGCGAACAGCGACGTGTCCGTCGCCTCCAACCGCACGCATCGCGTCACACTCACGCTGCAGCCCACGCTGGTGACACCCGACGGCACTCATCGCCACGTGCTGATCTCGGGCGACGAGGCGGACGGGGAGCGTTGAGGATTCCGCCTTGTTCGCGCCGCTGACGCAGTGGGAAGGCTAGTCGTACGCTGTCCGGACCGGGCGCGGACGAACTCGATGACGGCCGGGGGAGGTCACGAGGTGGAGGGGCGCAGCGCCGCACGCGTTCGAAACGAACTCATGGCCGAGATGGCGGGCGTTCTCGCGGCAACGGAGACCGTACGACGACAGACCGGCGCGGACATGCTGGTCCAGGACCTGTCCGCGGAGTTCCGGTCGGCCGTGGACCCCCGCCAGGACCAGTCGCTCATCCTGTGGTCGCGGCAACTGGTCAAGAAGTGCGCCGAGATCGACGAAGGACTCCAGACGCTGGCCCGCTGCCTGGGGTACGCCGAACAGGGTTCGGTGAGCATGCTCGCCCTGTGGCGTCTGGTGGACGAGTGGGAAGCCACCTCCTTCTTCAAGGAGACCGACCTGCGCCCACTGCGTCCCCTGCTGCACGAGCTGCGGTCCCCTTCCCTCCTCACCACCCTCGCCCGCCGGGCCAGCCACTCCCGCACCCAGGAACTCGAGGAGTGGTGCGAGACGGGCTGGGACGTCTTCCTGCGCCTGGCGGGGGACAACACAGCTGCGGACGAGCTGCCCCCCTCCATGGCGTTCCTCTCGCTCGCCGCCGAACACCTGGTGAAGGAAGGACGCGTCGACGAAGCGGAGCACCTACGCCGCTGGAACCGCAAGCAGGCCCAACTCCGCGGGCTGGCGGAGGAGATGGCCGACTGGCAGCAGGGCGACTTCGCTCCGGCCGGGGAGCCCTCGCTCCACCCCGCCTACCTGCTGATCCAGTTCGAACCGGACGGCGTGGACCCCGACAACTTCTGGGTGTCGCACTGGCGTCAGTCCGACTCCGACGGCTGGCACCCCATCCCCGGCGAGACGGTCAAACTGCACCGGGACGATCTTCCGGCCACCGCGGACCATCTGATCGAACAGGCGGAGGAACGCTGGTCCGATCTGCGTCAGCCGATAGTGATCGAGTTCATCCTGCCGTGGGAACTGCTGGCAGAGCCCGTGGAGTGGTGGCACAAGGAGGCTGACGCGGCCGTGCCCACGCCTCTCGTCCTGGACTACACCGTCGTGGTGCGCAGCTTCGAACGCCTGCGCAAGGCCGCCTGGCACCGGCCCTGGAACAACCGCTGGCGGCAGCTCAAGGACAGGCCTGCCGAGAGCCGGTCGCACTGGAGCCCGCCGGACCAGTCCGCGTTCCATCTCGAACGGGAACTCAAGGACGACCAGCAGATCGTCTGCCTCGTCCTCAGCTCACCACCCGGCACCGAGTCGCCGGTCGCACGCCAGGAGTTCGTAGCGGCACTGCGGGCCGGCATCCCGGCCGTCCTCTGGGACCGGGGCGCCTCCGGGACCGCCTTCCGGGAGGCGGCGGCCGACATCCTGCAGGAGCGCGGCCTGGCGGGGATATTGGAACGCACCCGGCGATGGCGCGATCAGGCGCTGGCGCTGGGCCCCGAAGGCTGGCACGGGCATGTGGGCCGTCATCTGGCCCTGCTGCTGGACGACCCGGAACGCATGCCCGGCCCATCAGCTCCGGGCGGCGGTCCCGACCGTGCCGGATGAGACATTGAACGCGGACGGGGGACAGAAGGGAGCGCACTCCGTGATGTCAAGTGCGTCGACCGGGATGCACGGCCACCCGCCCGGCCCGCGGGCAGACGGCCGGCCCTCGCACAGGGCCGCCGAAGCGACTGGAACCAGAGGCGAAACGGGAGGCTTCCTGTCCCCCTCACCGCACCGGCAGCGACGCCGTGGGCGTGACCATGAACAGTGACAGCGTTCGGCACGAGCGGTTACGGCCCGCCGACGTGGCCCGCCTGTGGGGTGACTGGCATCCCGAGGGCGACGCGACACCGAGAGAAGCGACCCTCGTGGTCGACTCGCATGTGACGATGCGTGTCTGGGACCAGGTGATCGACAGCCTGTCCGGCGCCCTGACCGAGAGCTTCGCCACCGTCCGAGTCGTGTCCCTGCTCGGCACGGACGAAGCGCTCCCGACCCGTGTCCGCACCGAGCATCCGTTCGTCACACCACCGGCCGGTACGCGGCACGTGATTCTGGTGGTCACGGACGGTCTGGCGGCCGGCTGGCATCTCGGCGCGGTGCAGCCCCACCTCTGGCACTGGGCACGGTCCTGGCCCGTGGCCGTGATCGACCCGCTGCCGCCCCACGTCTGGTTCCGTACCGGCCTCGACGTACTGAACGTCCAGGTCACGGCACCCCACCCCTGGGCGGCCAACACCGAGTGGGACTGGCACGAACGGGAGCTCCCCGTCCCACTGAGGGGCGAGGCGACCACCTCGGCACGCCCGGGCCACACGGACGACGACGAGTCCCGGGTCGCGGTACCCGTCCTGTCACTGACGCACCATGGGGCGCGCGCCCTCTCCGACCTGCTCGCCGGGGCGGAGTCGCAAGCGCTGGACCTGCCCGTGACACCCGCCCACACCTGGAAGGGCCGGCCGGACGCGGCACGGGCCTTTCCGTGGGCGGCCGAATTCTCCGCCGCCCAGAGTCCACCGTCCGCCTCCGACCGGGTGTTCGATTTTCGCGCCGCGGCGTCCCCCACCGCCTTCCACCTGGGCACCCGACTCGCGGCGGCGCCGCTCAGCCTGCCGGTCATCCGCCGGCTGATCCGGTCGACGCCCGGGGCCGGACCGGTGCACGCCTCCGAGTTCTTCATGAGCGGCCTGGTCCGCCCCACCGGCGTGCACGAGGACGCCCCGGGGGCGGTGGTCTACGACTTCCTCCCCGGCGTCCGCGAGGAACTGCTCGCGCAGGGGCGGCGCAGCGCGACCGTCCGAACCCTGCGTGACGTCCGCGAGGTACTGGCCACGACCCCGGCCACCGCGTCGCTGCTCCCGCCCTCCGGCGAAGCGTCGGACAAGTCGCCGACACCGCATGTCACGGTGAAGAACGCGCCGTTCCTCCGCGTCGAGCTCGTAGCGCTGGACGCCTTGTCCGGCTCACACCTTCAGCGCGCCAAATTGTTGCGGCATGCCCTGAAATGGCACGATCAGCGGTATGCAGTACCGCTCGCCAAGGTCCCGCCCCCCACAGCCCCCCTGACACCGCCCCCCGCGCCCGGAGCCACCGAAGGAGCCACCCCGATGTCCACCACGCCCCAGCGCACCTTGGAGGGAGAGCGCGCCGTTCAGCCACGCGTCTGGGGGAACCTGCCGCCGCGCAACCAGCACTTCACGGGCCGCAGCGAGCTGCTGGACCTCCTCGGCCAGCGGCTGCAGGAGGGCACGACCACAGTCCTGCCCGAGGCGATCCACGGCATGGGCGGTGTCGGAAAGACCCAACTGGCGATCGAGTACGCCTATCGGCACCAGTCGGAGTACGACATCGTGTGGTGGATCCCCTCGGAGCGGCCGGGTCAGGTAGGCCAGTCCCTGGTGGAGCTGGCCAAGCGGCTGGGCCTGGTGACCACCTCGGAAGCCAACATCGCCGGTCCGGCCGTACGGGAGGCGCTGCGGGAGGGACGTCCGTACTCCAGGTGGCTGTTGATCTTCGACAACGCTGACAGCCCCGAGCAGGTACGACCCTACTTCCCGACCGGCGGCACCGGAACCATCCTGGTCACCTCCCGCAACCGCCGCTGGGGACTCGTGGGTGGATCCCTCGAGGTGGACGTCTTCACCCGCGAGGAGAGCAAGAGTCTGCTCCGCGGCTCGGGGCCGGAACTCGCCGACGAGGAGGCCGAGGCCCTGGCCGAGGCGCTGGGCGACCTGCCCCTGGCCCTGGTGCAGGCGGCCGCCTGGCGGGCGGAGACCGGCATGCCGGCATCCGAGTACCTGCGGCTCTTCGAGAGCAAGCGGAGCGAACTGCTCGAGACCGCACCGCCGCCGGACTACCAACTGCCCGTCGCGGCGGCCTGGAACGTCTCGCTCGACCATCTGGAGACCCGCAGCCCGGCCGCCCTGCGGCTGCTGCAGCTCTGCTCGTACTTCGCTCCCGACCCCATCTCCAGGCAAATCCTGTCCGGCCCGGGATACACCACCATCTTCCCGGAACTGGACGCGGCTCTGAACGATCCGATGAAGCTCGCACGCGCGATACGGGAGATCAACCGCTACTCGCTCGCCCGAATCGACCACCGTACGAACTCCATCGAGATGCACCGGTTGGTCCAGCACGTGTTGATCAACCGTATGAGCCCAGAGGAGCAGAACCGCATGCGCGAAGGCGCCCACGCCCTGATGGCGGCCGCGGATCCCAGGACGCCAACCGACCCGGCGAGCTGGCCTCGCTATGCGGAGCTTTACACGCACGTCATCGCCTCAGGCGCGGTCACCTCCGAGCAGCCCTGGATGCGCCAGCTGGTGATGAACATCGCCAAGTACCTCTATTACTGGGGCGATCACGACGTCTCTCTGGACTTCTCCGAGACCGCCTGGAACGCCTGGGTGGACCGATTCGGCGAGGAGGACGCACAGGCCCTCCTCATGGGTCGCTGGCTGGTCTTCGTCTATCTGATGGTCGGCCGGTACACCGACGCCTCCGCTCTGGTGGAGCGCATCAGGCGCATCTACGAACGCGTCTCGGCGCCCGACAGCGAGGAGGCCCTGGAAGCAACCCAGATGGAGGCCGCCGTGCGGCGCGCGCAGGGACGCTTCCTGGAGGGCGCCGAACTGGACCGGCTCGTCCACGACCGGGCCCACCGGACCTTCGGCGACGACGACCCGGCCAGCCTGAACATGGCCCACAACCTGGGCGTGAGTCTGCGTCTGACCGGAGAGTTCCAGGAGGCGCTGCAACTCGACCGGAAGACCTGGAACCTGAAACTGCGCCTGTTCGGGCGCGACGACCAGCGCAGCCTCGTCACAGAGAACTCGATCGCCATCGATGTGCGCGAGTCGGGCGACTACATCGGGGCGCTCCGGCTCCAGGAAGCCGCACTGGAGGCGTTCCGGGACGTCTTCGGCAACAACAACCCGGCCACCATCAGCACCGAGCGCGAACTGGGTATCGCCAGCCGCAAGGCCGGCAACCACTCCCGCGCGCTGGAACTCGCCATCAAGTCCCACGAGACGTTCACCCGGAGGTACGGAGACACCCACCCGCAGTCCCTGGCCACCGCTCTGCCGCTCGCCACCGCCCTGCGTCAGAACGGCGACCTCGAAGCGGCACGGGCGCGCGGGGCACAGGCCTGCTCCGGCTACCGCAAGGTCTTCCACCCGCAACATCCCTACACCCTGGCCGCGGACGTGGGCCTGGCCGTGTCGGAGCGACTGCTCGGACAGCCCGGGGAGGCCCGCAGACTGGACGAGGGGGCGCTTTCCGCACTGTCCGAGACACTCGGCGCCGGGCACCCCTTCACCTTGGTGGCCGCGGTGAACCTGGCCAGCGACCTGTCCGCGCTCGGGGAACTCGACGAGGCGGTCCGCAAAGGACGTGACACCCTGGCACAGTGCCGGCAGGTCTTCGGCCCCGACCACCCGACGACGCTGGCCTGCGCCGCGAACCTCTCGCTCGATCTGGTGGCCGTGGGCCAGGAGGCCGAAGGGGAGAGCGTACGGTCCGACACGCTCGAGCGCATGGGCCGGGTGCTCAGCACTCACCACGGCGACGAGGAGCCGTCACCGCACCCGGCGGCCGTCTCCTTCCTCAACGGCGAGCGGGCGAACTGCGACATCGACCCCATGCCGCTGTAGATGCCGGTGCCCGGCCCCGGCGGGGAAGCGAAGCACGGCCGAGAGGGCTACGCGTGCGCCGCCGGCAGCCGCTCAGTCCTCCTCAGCCCGTCGGGCGGGGCTCCTCCAGGGTCCGGCCCAGCCATGCGGCCAGGTCCACCGGATCGGGTCGCTCCCCGTACTCGGCGACCAGGGTGTCCCGCACCGCGCGCGCCCACTGCGGTGACCGGAGCAGGAGTCGGGAGGCCAACCGCTGTTCCGGGTCGTCCGCCAAGGCCCTCCCCAGCGCGGCCCAGGCCCCCGCTGACGGGTCCGCCTTCAGCAGCCGGTCCGTCAGTTCCCGCCGTGCGGCGGCGCGGCGCCCGGTCGTCAGCAGGACATCGACGGGCCCAGCCCCTCGCACGGCGCCGGCCCCGGGATCACGCCAGGGGCCGACCGGGTCCGTCAGGCGATGCCGGGCCAGGATGGCCGCCGTGTCGAGGAAGCAGGCATCGGTATCCGGCCGCAACGACGACGGTGTCACCCGAACGGACAGTGGGCAGGTCTGTCCACGTCGCCAGGCACGTACCGCCAGGTCCACCGTGTCGGACGGCGGCCGGAGGTGGTGTTCACGCCATCGGGCACGGTGACTCGCCGCCGCTTCGCGTGCGAGCCTCAACTCCTCGCCCGGAACGGGTTCCGCGAGCCACCCGGCACAGGTCCGGGCCAGGGACTCCAGAAGCCGGTGCCCCAGGGGGGTCAGCCGTGGGTGTCCCCGGACAGCATCGAGCGCCGACCACACCGCGTCCCGCCACAGGGCGAACTCGAAGTGCGCCAGCGAGGCGTGCGCCGCGTCGGCGGCACCGCGGTGGGCGCGCCAGAATCGGGTCACCCCGAAGAAGGCGTAGATCCCCTGGAGCAGGCCTTCCAGCGGCCGCGGATCGTCCCGCCACGGCGCGTGGAACAACTCCGGCCCGTCGTCGGCGTCGTCGGCTCGCCGCAGCAGGGGTTCGACATGCATGAGCGCGCCGAGTTTGACGTGCTGGAACTCGTGCACCAGGGTGGCGGCGAGCTCCGGGCCGTCGTCGGGCAGCGAGGCGTTGATCCCTCCGAACGCCTCCGCGGAGCTACTGCTGTATGGCCGAAACCTTTCTCCTCGGGGTACGGGGGTAATGGACTTCAAACCGTGCCGCATCGCGTCCGTCTCGGCCGGTTCGTCACGCAGCAGCACCTTCCACGCCTCGCCGAGGGCACGCTGCCAGGCCTCGGCCTCCTGCTCGGACAAGGTGCTCGGCGCACTGGATCCGGAGTAGGAACGGAACGGGTCGTGCTCTTCGAGTGTCAGGGTCCCCGCCGTACCGCCTCGCCCCAGCAACAACCGCCGGGTGGGCCACCAGTCCGGTGTACGACGCTTCCACCCGGGTCCCACGACCACGTCGCCGCCGGCTCCGGTGATCCGCAGGCGCGATCCGTCCCCGGTGACACGTACGGCAGCCCACGTCTGCTCGGTGGGAAGGAGCGCGCACCCCAGACCGGGCAGGGACACGGCCCCTTCTCGTGCCGGAACCCACAAGGTGAAGGCGATACCGGCCGCGGCCGCCGCCGCGGCGGCCAGCGACGACAAATGTCCCAGGGTCACCCAGAGGGGCACCTCGCCGCGTGGAGCTCCCCTCAACTGCCGCAGGGACGACGACACCCAGGTCCCGGTCCCCGGCGCCATCAGGACGCCGTCGACCGCCTCAGGGGCCTTGGCCTGCGTCCGTTCGAGGAGCTCCCAGGCGTCACGCACGGACAGGGGTGGTCTCTCGTGACCTCGGGAACGGGCTGCCCCCCGGTCCACGAGGGCCTTCAGCAGCAGCAGTCGACGACTGCGCTCCGCGCTCAGCAGCTCGTCGATGACGGCGCCGTGGCCGCCGCCTTGCACGAGACCACGCAGGCCGGCCTCCGAGATGCTGTGAAAGGCGGATCGATCAACGGGCGTGCTGTCCGCGGGACGCACTGGCACTCTCCTCGCACACGGCTACGGTTGCTGGGTACCCAGCCCTGTGCGCGGCGGGTTGACGCCGGCCACCGTGATCGCATGAGGATCGTCGACTTCGGCCAGCAGCCGTTCGAGAGACGCGGACATGACTGGGCCGTCAAGAGAACGCAACGCCTCGAGTGATACCCCCGAGAGGTCCATGAGTCCGGACTCAAAGGCCGGCGTCGCCCGCTCCACGGCTGCCAAGTCCCCTCCCCGTATGGTCCCGTCGCGCCGTCGTTCCTCCTTCATCATGACCCAGGGGGAGGTGGGCCGAAACCCTGTGCACCGACCAGCTGCCACATCAAGTCAGTTGTGTCGCATGGCCAGTTCGGCCGCGACCCGGTCCACCTTGCGCAGTTCTTCCGAGTCCTCCTCCCATGTCCGCAGCTCCGCCATGAACCTGTCGAGAGTGCCGGGGTAGCGCAGGCAGGTGCGAAGCACGCCGTACACCTCGAACCTCAGCCGGTCGTCGCGCGGCCTGTGCGCGGCCACCCGGGGGTCGATTCCCTCCAGAACGGAGTCGAGTCCGTTCGGCCTGCGCAACGTGGGGAGTGCCGTCAACGCGTCGACGAGGTCCCGGAGTTCGGAGAGGGTCAGCGTGTGCGGCAACGCGTCGAGGGACGGCTGGTTCGGGGGCTGCTGATGTGGGGCCCCAGGCCCGGGGAGGGCGGCCGGTCCGGGTGCGGCCGGAAGACCCGCGCGAGTACCGAGCAGTTCCAGTTCGGCCGGGGCGAGCAGCTCGTACCAGCGCTGCACCCGCATCGCCGCAAGCCGTCCGAGACCGTCGGAACGGTGGTGGGTGGTGATGAGGCCGATGATCGCGCCATCGGACCAGAGGGGGGCGCCGGACATCCCCTCCCACGGGGACCGGTCGGGTTCGACGTCTTCGGCCGGAGGCGGAACGGCGACCTCCAGGCTTCCTGCTCGGCGGTTGGAGAGCGCGGACACCGTTCCGTCGACGTGGCAGGAGTCGCGGTACCGGCCGCGTGGGCCCTCTGCGCGGCGGTCGTCCGGTCCGCTGTCCTCGCGGAGTTTGAATCGGGGGAAGCCGACAGCGGTGACGGGGAGAGTGACGGCGGTTTCGGGTATGACGGCGTAGCGCGGCGCATGGTGGACCGGCGGGGCCTCGGGGGGCGTGCCGGTGAGTTCCAGGAGAGCCAGGTCGGCAGGCCCGGAGCGCAGGACGACCTGGGCCCCGGTGGTCCACTCGGAGGAGCGGTCGGCGTCGAAGCGGACCCGGAGCGTGGTCAGCGGGGGCTCGACCAGATGTGCGGCGGTGAGAACGTACCGGTCGGTGACACGGTAACCGGAGCCCCTACGGCCCGGAACGCCACCGCCCCGGCCGACGATCACCTCCGCGATCCGGGCGATCTCCGGCCCGCCCGCTCCCCCTGTCCGTTCGCTCACGCGGGGCCTCTACCCCGTCGAGCGGCCTCCCAAAGGCAGGAGCCCGGGAAGAGCGGAGGGGACCACAGCCGTGTGGGCAGGTCCTCCGCTCGAAGAGGCGGGCGGCGAGCGCGTCGCCGCCCACGGCGGGGGCGTGCCACGGCTCCGGATCCTCGCTCCGCGAAGCCCTGGGTAACGCCGGGAGTGGCCGAAACGCCGCAAGGGCCACGGCATGCAGCCGAGACCCTTGCGTACGTACAGTAAGTGAAGTGTCCGAGGGGGGACTTGAACCCCCACGCCCGATAAAGGGCACTAGCACCTCAAGCTAGCGCGTCTGCCATTCCGCCACCCGGACCAGGTGTCTGTCGCTGAGCGGGCTTGTTGCCCGCGGCGACATGGACAACCATACCAAGGTTTCGCAGCGCCTTTCACCTGCGTTTCCTTCCCCTGCTCTCCCCCTGAGCGGCGGTACGGGACCGGCGGCTCCGCCGCGCCTAGGGTCGCACCATGAGTGACTGGATGGTTACCCAGGGCCTGCCTCCTCGTCGCCGGCCGCGGGCGTTGTCGCCGCTCAGGGAGCATCTGCGGGACACGTTCTGGTTCGCTCCCACCGCGGCCATGGTGGGTGTCTTCGTGGTCTGGATGGTGGCCCAGGAGCTTGACGCCGCCCTCGTCCGCTCGCTGCGGGACGAGGGCGACTACGAGGCGCTGGCCGAACTGCTGCGGTTCGCGGACGACGCGAAGGCGGTGGTGTCCGCGGTCGGCTCGGCGATGATGACCTTCATCGGTGTGGTGTTCAGCATCTCGCTGGTCGCCGTGCAGATGGCGAGCGGACAGTTCACCCCGCGGGTGGTGCGGCTCTTCGTCCGCAGCCGGATCACGAAGGCGACCTTCGCGGTCTTCCTCGCCACGTTCGCCCTGACGCTGCTCGTCCTGACCAGCTACGACAGCAATCCCGATCCCCGTGCCGCCACCTCCGTCCCCTTGGTGCAGTCGGTGCTCACCCTCGTCATGGTCGCGCTGAGCCTGCTGCTCTTCGTGATGTACGTGAACACCACGCTGCGGCTGATGCGGATCAGCCATGTGATCGCCCGTATCGCCGCCGAGTCGTTCCGGGTGGCGGCGCTGATGCCCGCGCCGGCGGGCGGCGGCGAGATGCCCGGCCTCGGGCCCGTGACGGCGTGGGTCGCCCACGCCGGGCGGGCCGGTGTGCTGCGGGACGTGCACATCGCACGGCTGGTGCGGGTGGCCCGGCGGCACGGGGTGGTGCTGCGGCTGGTCCCGCGGATCGGTGACTTCCTGGTGCCGGGCACACCTGTCCTGGCGGTGCACGGCGGGGCGGCTCCGCCGCGTCGGGCGCTGCGGTACGCGCTGTCCGTGGGGGTGGAGCGCACCTTCCACCAGGACCTGGCGTTCGGGCTGCGCCAGCTGTCCGACATCGGGCTGCGCGCACTGTCCCCCGCGGTGAACGATCCGACGACCGCCGTGCAGGCGCTGGACCGGGTCGTGCAGATCCTGGCCGCCCTGTCCCGGCGTCCGCTGGATGCCGTGGCGCACCGGGACCGGCGCGGTACGGTACGGCTGGTGCGGCCCGTGCCCGGCTGGACGGAGTTGGTGGACCTGGGGTTCGCCGAGGTCCGTGTGTGCGCCGTCGGGTCGCCGCAGGTCACGCGGCGCCTGCTGGCCGGCCTCGACGACCTGCTGCTGCTCGCCCCGTCGGACCGGCGCGAACCGCTGCTGCGCCACCGCGAGCTGCTGCGGCAGGCCGTCGAGCGGACCGCGCCGACCCCGGCGGACCGGGCCTTCGCCCTGCTGCCGGACCGGCAGGGCATCGGCTGATCCGCGTGACCCGCCGCCGACGCCTCGTCTGCCCGGGATCGCGGCGTTACGGCATGAGGTGGTGGTCCGGGAAGTTCCCGGGCAGCCGCTCCCCCGCCGGGCCGCGGGTGACGGCGCGCACCAGCAGCTCGCCGCCGACGAAGGCCCCGCGCCAGGACGCGCCGTGCCCGCCGAACAGCTCGTCGCGGTCGCCGCGGGAGCGCGGGACGCCGTGGCCGACCTTGAAGGCGCGGATCTGCGGCGCCAGCCTGCCGTAGGTCGCCGGGTCGTCCGTGGACAGGGTGGCGACCAGTGCGCCGTTCGAGGCGTTCATCGCGGCGAGCAGTTCGGCCTCGGTGTCGACGAGAACGATGGTGTCGACCGGCCCGAACGGTTCCGCGTGGTGCAAAGGCGAGGAGCCGGGCGGGTTCAGGAGCGTGACCGGCTGAACGTAGGCCGAGGTGTCCTGGCCGGGCAGGAACCGGGCGTCGGCCGGGCTGCCGCGGTGCAGGGGTACGGCGCCGCGGTCGACGGCCTCGGCGACCTGGTCCCGCAGTTCCTTCGCCTTGGCCGCGTTGATCACCGGCCCGAAGTCGAGCTCGGGGTACGGGTCGTCCGGTGCTCCCACGGCGAGCGGGTGGCCGACGCGCAGCGTGCGGACCGCCGGGAGGTAGGCCGCGAGGAACGCGTCGAACAGCTGCCGCTGGACGACGAAGCGCGGGTAGGCTGTGCAGCGCTGCTTGCCGTAGTCGAAGAGCCTCGGGATCACCGCCGTGAGCGCCTCCCAGCCCGTGAAGTTCCAGATGCCCCAGGTGTTGAGTCCTTCCTGTTCGAGGATGTGCCGCTTGCCGAGGTCGGCGACGGCCGTGGCGACGGCGGCGCCGGTGTCGCGGCCCCCGACGAAGGAGACGCAGCCGATCTCGGACGCCCGCACCAGCGCGTGGGACAGCTCGCCCCCACTGCCGCTGACGAGGGTGACGGGAATTCCCTCGCGGGCAGCGAGTGCGCAGGCCAGGGTCAGACAGGTGACGCCGCCGTCGGTCGGGGTCTTGGCGATGACCGCGTTGCCCGCCAGGGCCTGTACCAGTAATGCGTGAACGAGCACGCTCATCGGGTAGTTCCAGCTCGCGATGTTGGACACCGGGCCGTCCAGCGGGGCCCGGCCCGTGATCATTTCGTCGATGCCGTCGACGTACCAGCGGACGCCGTCGACGGCGCGGTCGACGTCGGCCTGGGCGAGCCGCCAGGGCTTGCCGATCTCCCGGACGAGCAGCAGGGCGAGCAGTTCGCGGTGCTGGGCGAGGGCGTCGAGGGTTGCCGCGACGCGGGCGCGGCGTTCGGGCAGGGCGACGTGACGCCATGCGCGGTGCTGGTCGAGCGAGGCGCGTACGGCTCGCTGGGCGGTCGCCCGGTCCAACCGGGGCGGGCCGGCGATCGGGGTGCCGTCGACGGGGCTGGTGGCGGGCAGGACACGGCCGTCCGCCCGCCAGGTGGCGCCCCACAGGTTGAGGACGCGGTCTTCCCGGAACGCCTCGGGGGCGACGGCGAGACAGCGCTGCCAGGCGTCGGCCCAGGAGGTGCCGGACTTGAGGGTGAGAGCGGCCCTGCCCTCGACGCCGGCCGTCATTCCGGGGCTCCGTCGCGTGCCGCGCCGCCGAGCAGGGCGACGACGTGCCGTGCCGTTTCGGTCGGTGTGCCGCCGACCCGTACTCCGGCCGCCTCCAGGGCCTCCTTCTTCGCCCGCGCCGTGCCCGAGGAGCCGGAGACGATCGCGCCGGCGTGTCCCATGGTCCGGCCCTCGGGCGCCGTGAAGCCGGCGACGTAGCCGACGACCGGCTTGGTGACGTGGTCGCGGATATGGGCCGCCGCGCGTTCCTCGGCGTCGCCGCCGATCTCGCCGATGAGGACGATCAGTTCGGTGTCGGGGTCGTCCTGGAACGCGGTGAGGCAGTCGATGTGACTCGTGCCGACGACCGGGTCGCCGCCGATGCCGACGCAGGTCGAGAAGCCGATGTCGCGGAGTTCGTGCATGAGCTGGTAGGTGAGCGTGCCCGACTTGGAGACCAGGCCGATGCGGCCGGGCCTGGTGATGTCGGGCGGGATGATGCCCGCGTTGGACTGGCCGGGGGTGATCAGGCCGGGGCAGTTGGGGCCGATGACGCGGGTGCCCCTGGCCTTGGCGTACGACGTGAAGGCGACGGAGTCGTGGACGGGGATGCCCTCGGTGACGACGACGGCGAGGGTGATGCCGGCGTCGGCGGCCTCGATGACCGCGGCTTTGGCGAACGCGGGCGGCACGAACACGACGGTGACGTCGGCGCCGGTGCGTTCGACGCCTTCGCGCACCGAGCCGAAGACCGGCACGGCACGCTCGTCGAAGTGCGCGGTGCGGCCCGCCTTGCGCGGGTTGACGCCGCCCACCACGTTCGTGCCGGCGGCCAGCATGCGGCGGGTGTGCTTCATGCCCTCGGCGCCGGTCATCCCCTGGACGAGGATCTTGCTCTCCTTGGTGAGGTAGATCGCCATGTCGTCCTGTCTCCTTATGCCGCGGTGGCGAGTCGGGCGGCACGGCGGGCGGCGCCGTCCATGGTGGTGGCCTGTTCGACGAGCGGGTGCGCGCGGGCGTCGAGGACGGCCCGGCCCCGGGCGGCGTTGTTGCCGTCGAGGCGTACGACGAGCGGCTTGGTCAGCCGGACCTCGTCCAGGGCCCGGACGATGCCGTCGGCGACCGCGTCGCAGGCGGTGATGCCGCCGAAGACGTTGACGAGGACGGACTTCACGGCGGGGTCGGCGAGGATGACGGAGAGTCCGTCGGCCATGACCCGGGCGGAGGCGCCGCCGCCGATGTCCAGGAAGTCGGCGGGCCGGGCGCCGCAGCCGGCGACCATGTCGAGGGTCGACATGACCAGTCCGGCGCCGTTGCCGATGACTCCGACCTCGCCGTCGAGTTTGACGTAGTTCAGGCCCTTGGCCGCGGCCCGCGCCTCCAGCGGGTCCGCGGATGTCGCCCGCTCGCCTCCCCAACGGGACTGGCGGAAGCGAGCGTTGTCGTCGAGGGTGACTTTGCCGTCGAGGGCCACGATCCTGCCCTGCGCCGTCCTGACCAGCGGATTGACTTCGGCGAGCAGGGCGTCTTCGCGGACCAGGACCTTCCACAGCCGTACGAGCACGTCGACGGTCTGCGGAGGTAGGCCGGCGGCGTCCGCGATGCGTACCGCCGTGGCCGTGTGCACGCCCACGGCCGGGTCGACGGGGATGCGTGCCACGGCCTCGGGACGCTCGGCCGCGACCTCCTCGATCTCCACGCCGCCCTGAGCCGAGGCGATCGCGACGAACCCGCCGGCCGCGCGGTCGAGGACGTAGGAGACGTAGAACTCCCGCTCGACGTCGACCGGTTCTGCGAGCATCACCGTGCCGACCCTGTGGCCCCTGATGTCCGTGCCGAGGATCTGCCGCGCGGCTTCTTCCGCGGCGGCCGGGTCGGCGGCGAACCGCACTCCGCCCGCCTTGCCGCGCCCACCGGTCTTCACCTGCGCCTTCACGACGGCGCGTCCGCCGAGCGCGCGGGCGATCTCCCGGGCCCGCTCGGGCGAGTCGGTGACCTCTGCCCTCGGCACCACGATGCCGTGTTCTTCGAAGAGTTCCCTTGCCTGGTGTTCGTACAGGTCCATCTCGGCTCCTGACTGAAAGTGCCGCACGCCCCCTGGACACCACCCACCGGATGCGGGATAACAAGCTTCATACAGTATTCGTCGACTGTATGCAATGTACCGCGAGAGCGCCCCAACCCCGCGTGAAGGGACAGGACTTCGCCATGCCCGACGACACCCAGGACGTCATATCCGGCGGTCACCTCGTCGCCAAGGCACTCAAGGCCGAGGGGGTCGACCGCATCTACACGCTGTGCGGCGGCCACATCATCGACATCTACGACGGTTGCGTCGACGAGGGCATCGAGGTCGTCGACGTACGCCACGAGCAGGTCGCCGCGCACGCCGCCGACGGCTACGCCCGCGTCACCGGCAAACCCGGCTGCGCGGTGGTCACCGCGGGGCCGGGAACGACCGACGCCGTCACCGGTGTCGCCAACGCCTTCCGCGCCGAGTCCCCGATGCTGCTGATCGGCGGCCAGGGGGCGCACACCCAGCACAAGATGGGGTCCCTCCAGGACCTGCCGCACGTCGACATGATGACCCCGATCACCAAGTTCGCGGCGACCGTGCCGGACACGGCCCGCGCCGCCGACATGGTGTCGATGGCGTTCCGCGAGTGCTACCACGGTGCGCCCGGACCCTCCTTCCTGGAGATACCGCGCGACGTACTCGACGCCAAGGTGCCCTCGGAGAAGGCGCGCGTCCCCAAGGCCGGGGCCTACCGCGCCTCGACCCGCTCGGCCGGCGACCCGGAGGCCGTCGAGGCCCTCGCCGACCTGCTGGTCCACGCGGAGAAGCCGGCCATCCTGCTCGGCAGCCAGGTGTGGACGACCCGCGCGACCGAATCGGCTGTCGAACTGGTCCGCACGCTGAACATCCCGGCGTACATGAACGGCGCCGGACGCGGCACCCTGCCGCCCGGCGACCCGCACCACTTCCAGCTGTCGCGCCGCTACGCCTTCTCCAACGCCGACGTCATCGTGATCGTCGGCACCCCCTTCGACTTCCGCATGGGCTACGGCAAGCGGCTCTCCCCGAACGCGACCGTCGTGCAGATCGACCTCGACTACCGCACCGTCGGCAAGAACCGCGACATCGGCCTCGGGATCGTCGGCGACGCGGGACTCGTCCTGAAGTCGGTGACCGAGGCGGCGTCAGGCCGGGTCAACGGGGGCGCGTCCCGGCGCAAGGAGTGGCTCGACGAGTTGCGCGCGGCCGAGCGGACAGCCCTGGACAAGCGGCTGCCGCAGCTCAGGTCGGACGCCTCCCCCATCCACCCGTACCGGTTGGTCAGCGAGATCAACGACTTCCTCACCGAGGACTCGGTCTACATCGGCGACGGCGGCGACATCGTCACCTTCTCCGGGCAGGTCGTGCAGCCCAAGTCGCCGGGCCACTGGATGGACCCGGGCCCGCTGGGCACGCTCGGCGTCGGTGTCCCCTTCGTGCTCGCGGCCAAGCAGGCGCGGCCCGACAAGGAGGTCGTCGCCCTCTTCGGCGACGGCGCCTTCTCGCTCACCGGCTGGGACTTCGAGACCCTCGTCCGCTACGACCTCCCCTTCGTCGGCGTCATCGGCAACAACTCCTCCATGAACCAGATCCGCTACGGCCAGGCCGCGAAGTACGGCAAGGAGCGCGAGCGGGTCGGCAACACCCTCGGTGACGTCCCCTACGACCAGTTCGCGCGCATGCTCGGCGGACACGGCGAGGAGGTCCGCGACCCCGCCGACATCGGCCCCGCCCTGCGCCGGGCCCGGGAGTCCGGCAAGCCGTCCCTCGTCAACGTCTGGGTCGACCCGGACGCGTACGCCCCCGGAACCATGAACCAGACGATGTACAAGTGAGGTGAACACTCATGACAGCGAAGGCCCTTGACGGCATCCGCGTCCTGGACATGACGCACGTCCAGTCCGGACCCTCGGCGACCCAGCTGCTCGCCTGGCTCGGCGCGGACGTCGTCAAGCTGGAGGCGCCGAGCGGTGACATCACGCGGGGGCAGTTGCGCGATCTGCCGGACGTCGACTCCCTCTACTTCACGATGCTCAACTGCAACAAGCGGAGCATCACCCTCAACACCAAGACCGAGCGCGGCAAGGACATCCTCACCGAGCTGATCCGACGCTCCGATGTCATGGTCGAGAACTTCGGGCCGGGCGCGGTCGACCGGATGGGGTTCACCTGGGACCGCATCAAGGAGATCAATCCACGGATCGTCTATGCCTCCGTCAAGGGGTTCGGCGAGGGCCCGTACACCGACTTCAAGGCGTACGAGGTCGTCGCGCAGGCCATGGGCGGATCGATGTCCACCACCGGTTTCGAGGACGGGCCGCCGCTGGCGACGGGGGCCCAGATCGGGGACTCGGGCACGGGCGTCCACGTCGTGGCGGGCATCCTCGCCGCCCTGTACCAGCGGGAGCGCACCGGACGCGGTCAGCGGGTGAACGTGGCCATGCAGCACGCGGTGCTCAACCTCTGCCGGGTGAAGCTGCGCGACCAGCAGCGCCTGACCCATGGTCCACTCGCCGAATATCCCAACGAGGACTTCGGCGACGAGGTTCCCAGGTCCGGGAACGCGTCCGGTGGCGGGCAGCCGGGCTGGGCGGTCAAGTGCGCGCCGGGCGGCCCGAACGACTACGTGTACGTCATCGTCCAGCCGGTCGGCTGGCAGCCGCTGAGCGAACTCATCGGCCGGCCGGAGCTCGCCGATGACCCCGAGTGGGCGACGCCCCGGGCCCGGCTGCCGAAGCTGAACAAGATGTTCCAGCTGATCGAGGAGTGGTCGTCCACCCTGCCCAAGTGGGAGGTACTGGAGCGGCTCAACGCCCACAACATCCCGTGCGGACCGATCCTGTCCACCAAGGAGATCATCGAGGACCCGTCCCTGGTCGCCAACGAGATGATCGTCACCGTCCCCCACCCCGAGCGGGGCGAGTTCGTGACCGTCGGCAGTCCGCTCAAGCTCTCCGACTCCCCGGTGAAGGTGACCGCTTCGCCACTGCTCGGCGAGCACAACGAGGAGGTCTACGTCGGTGAGCTGGGCCTCGGCGACGAGGAGCTCCGCCTGCTCAAGTCGAACGGGGTGATCTGACGTGATGGCCGAGGACCGGGTGGCGCGCGTGCGCCGGCTCCTGGACTCCGTACGGTCCGCGGGCCGCACCGCGCTGACCGCCCCCGAGGGCAAGGTGCTCGCCGACGCCTACGGGATCGCCGTACCGGGTGAGGAGCTGGCGCGGGACGTCGACGAGGCGGTGGCGTGCGCGGCGCGGTTCGGCGGGCCGGTCGTGATGAAGATCGTCTCGCCGGACATCCTGCACAAGACCGACGCCGGCGGTGTGGTCGTCGGGGTGGAGGGCGCGGCGGACGTACGGGCGGCGTTCTGCCGGATCGTCGACAACGCGCGCGCTTACGAAGCGTCGGCGCGCATCGAGGGCGTGCAGATCCAGGAACTGCTGCCGAAGGGCCAGGAGGTCATCGTCGGCGCGGTGACGGACCCGACGTTCGGGAAGGTGGTGGCGTTCGGGCTCGGCGGGGTGCTCGTCGAGGTGCTGAAGGACGTGACGTTCCGGCTCGCGCCCGTGGCCGCCGACGAAGCGCTGTCCATGCTGGACTCGATCCGGGCGGCGGAGGTGCTGCGCGGGGTGCGCGGGCAGGCCGGCGTGGACCGGTGGGCGGTGGCCGAGCAGATCCGCCGGGTCTCCGAACTCGTCGCGGACTTCCCGGAGATCGCCGAGGTGGACCTCAACCCGGTGATCGCCTCCCCCGAGGGCGCGGTCGCCGCCGACATCCGGGTGATCCTCGCTACGGGGACGCCCAAGGAGCGCCGCCGGTACACGCGCGAGGAGATCCTCATCTCGATGCGCCGCCTGATGCAGCCCACGTCGGTCGCCGTGATCGGCGCGTCCGGTGAGCCGGGGAAGATCGGCAACTCGGTGATGCGCAACCTCGTCGACGGCGGCTTCGCGGGCGAGATCCATCCGGTGAACCCCAAAGCCGACGACATCCTGGGCCGCAAGGCGTACAAGAGTGTCACCGACGTTCCCGGTGAGGTGGACGTGGCGGTCTTCGCGATCCCCGCGAGGTTCGTGGCCGCGGCCCTGGAGGAGGTGGGTCGCAAGAGGATCCCCAACGCCGTGCTGATTCCGTCCGGGTTCGCGGAGACCGGTGAGCAGGCGCTCCAGGACGAGGTCGTGGCGGTCGCCGAACGGTACGGCGTCCGGCTTCTGGGCCCGAACATCTACGGCTACTACTCGACGTGGCAGGACCTGTGCGCCACGTTCTGCACGCCGTACGACGTGAAGGGCGGGGTCGCGCTGACCTCGCAGTCGGGCGGCATCGGGATGGCCATCCTTGGCTTCGCGCGGACGACGAAGACCGGGGTGTCGGCGATCGTCGGCCTGGGCAACAAGTCGGACCTGGACGAGGACGACCTGCTCACCTGGTTCGGCGAGGACCCGCACACCCAGTGCATCGCGATGCACCTGGAGGACCTCAAGGACGGACGCGCGTTCGTCGAGGCCGCGCGGGCGACCGTGCCGAGGAAGCCGGTCGTGGTGCTCAAGGCGGGGCGTACGGCGGCGGGCGCGAAGGCCGCCGGCTCGCACACCGGGGCTCTCGCGGGGGACGACGCCGTGTACGACGACATCCTGCGGCAGGCCGGGGTCATCAGGGCACCCGGCCTGGGCGAGATGCTGGAGTACGCGCGCGCGTTGCCGGTGCTTCCCGTACCCACCGGCGACAACGTGGTGATCATCACCGGGGCCGGCGGGAGCGGAGTGCTGCTCTCCGACGCGGTGACGGACAACGGGCTGTCGCTGATGGAGATACCGCCGGACCTGGACACGGCGTTCCGCGCGTTCATTCCGCCGTTCGGGGCGGCGGGCAACCCGGTGGACATCACCGGGGGCGAGCCGCCGTCGACGTACGAGGCGACGATCCGGCTCGGGATGGAGGATCCGCGCATCCACGCGCTGGTCCTCGGCTACTGGCACACCATCGTCACGCCTCCCATGGTGTTCGCCGAGCTCACCGCACGCGTGGTGGCCGAGTTCCGCGAACGCGGGATCGAGAAGCCCGTGGTGGCCTCCCTCGCGGGCGACGTGGAGGTGGAGGAGGCGAGCCAGTACCTCTTCGAGCGCGGGGTCGTGGCGTACCCGTACACGACCGAGAAGCCGGTGGCCGTGCTGGGCGCCAAGTACCGGTGGGCGCGGGCCTCGGGAAGGCTCGGGGCCGAAGGCTCCTCCGTCAAGGGTGGTGGCGGGGGACGGGCGGGCTTGTCGGGAGGCGGCTCATGAGGTGAGCGGCGAGGGGCCGGCCGGCGGGTGCGCGTCGGCCGGCCCCGGGGACCCGCGCGCGCACGGAAGGCATTGGACAGGGGGCGCTGGCCAGAACTTTCGACGCAAGGGGTGCGAACGACATGACAACCACCGAGATCCCCCGGGCAGCCGTCTACCGGGAGGTGACCGACAGGAACGGACGCGTCTACCGCGTGGGCGAGTCCGACATCGACATCATGGGGCGCAAGCGCAAGTGGATGGTGATACTGCCCTGGGTCGGCATGATGGGCATCTCCTCCGCTGAGTACGCGTTCGCGTCCGCCGAGGACACGCTCCATGAAGCCCATCACTGGTCCAGCGGCAACATCTACTGGATGATGACCGCCTGGATCTTCTGCCAGGCCGCGGTCGCCTTCCCGGCCGGGCGGCTGCGTGAGAACGGCAGACTGCCGGCGCGCTGGGCGATGATGCTGGGTTCGGCCGGCACGCTGCTCGGCTACCTGTCACTGGCGTTCGCGCCGCACGTCTCGCTCGCCTTCATCGGGTTCGGCGTGTTCAGCGGTATGGGTGCGGGCATGGTGTACGCGACCTGCGTCAACATGGTCGGCAAGTGGTACCCGGAGCGCAGGGGCGGCAAGACCGGCTTCGTCAACGGCGGTTTCGCCTACGGGTCGGTGCCGTTCGTCTTCATCTTCCACGGCTTCATGGACACCTCCAACTTCCGCTGGGTACTGGTCTCGGCCGGTGTGTTCCTCGCGGCCATCGTGGCTTTCGCCGGCTTCTACTTCCGGGATCCGCCGAAGAACTGGTGGCCGGCCTCGATCGACCCGCTCAACCCGCCGGACGACCCGCGAGCCCGGCGGTCGTTGGAGAAGAACCCCCCGGCCACCAAGCAGTACTCCCCGCTGGAGGCCTGGAGGACAGGCCGGGTGGCGCTGATGTGGTTCTGTCTCGCCTGCACCTCCGGCGTGAACATCTTCGGTATCGCCTTCCAGGTCGACATCGGTGAGGACGCGGGCTTCGCGGCCGGCATCGTGGCCACCGCGATGTCGCTGAAGGCGATCGTCAACGGCACCGGGCGCGGCGTCATCGGCTGGCTCTCCGACCTCTACGGCCGCAAGCAGTGCCTGCTCTACGTGTGCGCGATCCTGGGCCTCGCCCAGTTCGGCATCATCTGGTCGGCCGAGATCAAGAACCTGCCACTGTTCCTGGTCTTCTCCGCGATCTCCGGTTTCGGCGGCGGTGCGATCTTCCCGATGTTCGCGGCGCTGACGGCGGACTACTTCGGCGAGAACAACAACGCCACGAACTACGGAATGGTCTACAGCTCCAAGCTCGTCTCCGGTCTGGGCGCGGGCATGGGATCCGTGGTCGTCGGCGCCTGGGGGTACAACGGCGCCTTCACCCTGGCGGGCTGCATCTCGATCTTCGCCGGGTTCATGGCGCTGTTCCTGCATCCGCCGGGACGCGCGAAGAACAAGAGCATCACACCCAACCCCCGGCCCCTTGGTGAGGGATGACCTGACGAGGCTCCCTCGCACGGACCGGGCGGCCCTTGCCTCAGCACTCCGCGAGGGCCGCCCGGTCCGTGTGCCGGGTCAGCGGCGCCGCTTGCGCAGGGCCGCCAGGTTGTCGTAGCTGATCTTGGCCTCCCGAAGCGACTGCGCGGGGTCGGTGGCGCTCGGGGAGTTGTCGTCCTCGATCATCGGGTTGTGGTAGTCGCGCTGTCCGACACGCGAGAAGAACGTCGTGTAGTCGATGACGCCGGTCCCGAAGGGCACCATGTCGTAGCCCATGCCGTTGGTCGTGCTGACGACGCCGTCCTTGGCGTGGAACAGCGGGTAGCGCTTGTTGTTGCGGGCGACCAGGCCGGCCGGGTCGAAGACGTTCTCCCGGGTGGAGCCGTCGTGGGCGGTGTAGGTGTGGAACTTGTACTGGGCGACGTGAGCCCAGAAGATGTCCATCTCCAGCCAGACGGCCCTCGGGTCGGTGACCTTCAGGAAGTACTCGAGCTTCCGGACGCCCGAACTGCGGGTCGGCCGGCCCTGGTCGTCCAGCGGGCCGCCGTCGAGCAGGAAGCCGTAGGCGCTGTCGTGGTTGTGGGTGTAGAGCTTGATGCCCTCCCGGCGGGCTATCGCGCCGAGGGCGTTCCACTTGTCGGCGGCCACGTCCCAGTCGGCGCGGTACGAGCTGCCGGTGGGGTCGCCACCGGTGCCCATGTGGTCCAGGCCGAGGATGTTGGCGATCTCCAGTTGCTGCTTGAAGGTGTCCTTGTCCGCCGTGGTCAGCGGCCAGGAGGACGGGATGAAGCCGTGGTTTCCCTGGGCACGCAGACCGTACTCGTCGAGCCAGCGGCGCAGCAGCCGGGCGCCCTCGACGGTTCCCAGGTCGGCGCCGCCGGGCGCGTTGGCGTGCTGGCGGTAGCCCGCGAACTCGACCTGGCGGTAGCCGTGACGGGCCAGTTGCTTGAACACCTCGCGGAAGCCGGAGGGCAGGTCGGTGGCGAGGGGGTCGCGGCCGGTGGCGTCACGGACGGTGTAGAGGATGATGCCGCGCTTGTCCGCCGGGACGAGGACGTGCCGGCCGTGACCGTGCCCGTGCCCGTGGTCCTCGTGGTCTCTGCCCCGGTCGTGGGCGAGGGCGGGGGCGGCGCCGAAGACGGGGGCCGCGACGGCTCCGGCCGCCACGGCGGTGCATGTGCTGAGGAAGCGGCGCCGGTCCACGCCGAGGGTGCGGCGCAGCGTCTCGCCCGGGCCGCCGGCGGCGGCCGGGTCCGTGGTGGAGCCGGTGCGGGAGGGGTCGGAGAACAAGCTCACGGGTGCCTGCCTTCTGGGTCGTGGCCTGCCCCGATGCGGCTGGGACGGGCCGTTGTCAGTGCCGTGTGTTTCACTCTCGGTAGCTGGATCTCGGCAGGCCGCGCCTGGTGGTGCGTCAGCCGAGTCCGGCGAGCCGGAGCAGGAGTTGTTTCACATCGGTGGCCGCGACACGGTCTCCGACAGCGCGGGGGGTGGAGCAGATGAGGAGCGGACCGTCGTCGTCGCTCGCGGGGAGGCGGCCGTGGCTGCCCCGAATAGGTGAGGGGTCCAGGGGCACGACCGCCATGCGGTAGCGCATGCCGAGTTTCTTGCGGGCCAGGGCGGTGGCCGCCCTGACCTTGACGTACGGATCGAGGGGGTCCATGAACAGCTCGACCGGGTCGTAGCCGGGTTTGCGGTGGATTTCGACGAGCTGCGCGAAGTCGGGCGCGCGGTCGTCGTCGAGCCAGTAGTAGTACGTGAACCAGGCGTCCGGCTCCGCCACGGCGACGAGTTCGCCGGCGCGCGGATGGTCGAGGTGGTGAGCCTTCTTGCCCTCGTCGTCGAGGAGTCGCTCGATGCCGGGCAGTCCGTCGAGGGCGGCACGGGTGGCGTCGAGGTCCTCGGGGCGGCGGACGTAGACATGGGCGATCTGATGGTCGGCGACCGCGAAGGCACGGGAAGCCATTGGGTCGAGGTACTCCATGCCGTCCTGGGTGTGCACCTCCAGCAGTCCGGCGCGGCGCAGGGCACGGTTGACGTCGACGGGCCGTGTCACGGGGGTGATGCCGTACTCGGACAGCGCGACGACGGTGCGGCCCTCGACGCGGGCGTCCTCCAGGAGCGGTGCCAGCGCCGCGTCCAGGTCGGCCGCCGCCTTCAGGGAGCGGGGGTCGTCGGGGCCGAAGCGCTGCAGGTCGTAGTCGAGGTGAGGGAGGTAGCAGAGCGTCAGGTCCGGGTGGCGGGTGCCCATGATGTGCCGGGTGGCGTCGATGATCCACTGGCTGGAGACCAGGTCCGCACCGGGTCCCCAGAAGTGGAAGAGCGGGAAGGTGCCGAGTTTCTCGGTCAGTTCGTCGTGCAGGGCCGGGGGCCTGGTGTAGCAGTCGGGTTCCTTGCGGCCGTCGGCGTAGTAGACGGGACGGGGGGTGACGGTGATGTCGGTGTCGGCGCCCATGGCGTACCACCAGCAGATGTTGGCGACGGTGTAGCCGGGGTGGACGCGACGGGCGGCGTCCCAGACCTTGTCGCCGGCGACGAGCCCGTTGTGCTGGCGCCACAGCAGGACGTCGCCGAGCTCGCGGAAGTACCAGCCGTTGCCGACGATGCCGTGCTCGGACGGGTGGGTGCCGGTGAGGAAGGTGGACTGGGCGGCGCAGGTGACGGCGGGCAGGACGGTGCCGAGAGGCACACGGGAGCCGGACTGGCCGAGCTTCTTGAGGTGGGGCATGTGGTCGAGAAGACGAGGGGTGAGGCCTACGACATCCAGCACGAGGAGGGGAGTCGGGCCACCGGAGGGGAGCGGACCGCCGGAGGGGACACGACCGTCGGACGGGACCGGCGCGTCGGAGGGGATCGGTCGGGTCATGGCAGTTCTTTCAGGCCGAGGTCCGTCAACAGGTCGCGGGCGAGGGTCAGCTCGGCGGCGATGCCGTCGGTGAGCTGGGCTCGGGCGCGGGGCCGCAACTCGGGCGGAAGGGCCTGCCAGGTGTAGGTCTCGACCTCCAGGTGGCGGGTGAGGGGGTGCGGGCCGCCGACCAGCCGGGTCAGCGCGGCCTTGAGCACGGGAAGCGTGGAGGTGAGGGGCGCGGCGGGGGCCGCGTGCAGCGGGACGTGGAAGTGTGCGCGCCAGGGCGTGGTGCCGGGCAGGGAGCCGCCCTCCGCCAGGGCCTCGTCGAGGTCGTCGGTGCCGTGCAGGGTGACGGTGCCGGAGGCGTCGGCGGTGCCGGTGGTGCGGGTCTGGTGCAGGAAGCGGGGCTCGGCGAAGGAGGCGAGGGCCTCACGGACCTCGGGTAGGTGGGGGTGTTCGGCGTGCAGGGCGGCCGACAGCTGGGACTTGACGACGGGCACACCGGCCGCGGTGAGGGCGGCCAGGGCGGTGTGCGGGTCTTCGAAGGAGGTGGCGAGGTGACAGGTGTCGACACAGATGCCGATGCGGTCGTGGGCGATCGCGGTCAGCGGGGCGATGGCGTCGTGGGTCGTCTCCACGACGCAGCCGGGCTCGGGTTCCAGGCCGATACGGATGGAGCGGCCGGTCAGCTCCTGAAGGGCGTCGAGGCGTTCACCGAGGACGACCAGCGCGGTGCGGGCCTTGTCGGCGCGGGTCTCGTCGTAGGCGGTGCGCCAGGCCAACGGCAGGGTGGAGATGGTGCCCTCGATGACGTCGTCGGGCAGGAGGCCGGCCAGGAGCCGGGCCAGGGAGGTGGTGTGTTCGAGGCGTTCGGGGTCCGCCCAGTCCGGCTTGTAGACGCGGTACTTGACCTTTTCTGCACCGAATCCCTCATAAGGGAAACCGTTGAGGGTGACGACCTCCAGGCCGCGCCGGTCGAGTTCGGTGCGCAGGCCGCGCAGCGCGGAGGGATCGGTACCCAGGGCGTGTGCGGCGTCCCGGGCGAGCCACAGCCCGATGCCCAGGCGGTCGCGGCCGAGCCGGCGCCGGACCGGCTCGCAGTGGTCGCGGAGCTGGGCGAGGACGCCGTCGAGCGTCTCGGCGGGGTGGACGTTGGTGCAGTAGGCGAGGTGGACGGTGGAGCCGTCGGGGTGCCGGAAGCGCATGGCTCACTCCCCGCCGCGCAGGATGGAGTTGCCCTCGTGCGTGGAGTCGGACGAGGTAGCGTCGAGGAGCAGGCGCCCGCTGAGTCCGTAGAAGGCGACGGGGTTGCGCCACAGCACCCGGTCCACGTCGTCCTCGGTGAAGCCCTCGGCGAGCATCCGGTCGCCGACCCGGCGGGTCTTGAGCGGGTCGCTCTTGCCCCAGTCGGCGGCGGAGTTCACCAGGACCCGTTCCGGGCCGTACTCGCGCAGCAGGGCGACCATGCGGGCCTCGTCCATCTTGGTGTCCGGATAGACGGAGAAGCCGAGCCAGGCGCCACTGTCCTTGGCCTCCTCGACGGTGGTCTCGTTGAGATGGTCGACCAGCACCCGGTCCGTGGGCAGCGCGGACTCCCGGACCACGTCCAGGGTGCGGCGCAGCCCGGCGAGCTTGTCTCGGTGCGGGGTGTGCACGAGGGCCGGCAGGCCGTGGTCGGCGGCGAGCTGGAGCTGGGTGGCCAGGGCGGTGTCCTCGGCGGGCGTCATCGAGTCGTACCCGATCTCACCCACCGCCACGACCCGGTCCTTGACGAGATAGCGGGGCAGTTCGTCCAGGACCGGGAGGCACCGGGGGTCGTTCGCCTCCTTGGGGTTGAGCGCGATCGTGCAGTGGTGGGCGATGCCGTACTGGGCGGCGCGGAAGGGCTCCCAGCCGAGCAGGGCGTCGAAGTAGTCACGGAAGGAGGCGGGAGAGGTACGGGGCTGGCCGAGCCAGAAGGAGGGCTCGACGACGGCGCGGACACCGGCGGCGTGCATCGCCTCGTAGTCGTCGGTGGTCCGGGAGGTCATGTGGATGTGGGGGTCGAAGATGCGCATCAGGACTCCTTGCCGTGGGGGTCGGCCGTGCCGCGCGAGGGGCGGTGGGCCTGGGTCAGGGCCAGGACGCGGTGCAGGTCTTCGGGGACCGGGCGGCCGGCGGCGGTGCGTTCGGCGGCGTAGTCGGCGAGCATGCGGGCGAGTTCCCCGTCGTCGCGGGCCCGCCGGCCGAGGTCCGCCACGCAGTCGACGGGGACACCGGTGAACAGGCACTTCAGTACGGCGTGCCGCCATTGGTGCGGGTCCAGGTGCCCGGCGGCGTACGGGCCGAGGGCGGCGGCGACCAGACGGGTGTCGTTGGTGCGCAGGGCGTCCTCGACGAGGGGGAGGGCATCGGGGCCGGGCACCAGGTGGGGCAGCGCGTGCAGGACGGCGCGGCGTTCGTCGGCGGTGCCCTGGGAGTAGACCCGGGTCAGGGCCTCGGTGCCGGGGCCGGCCGCGTGCAGGATGAGGACGCGGGCGGCGTCGGCGTGGGCGGGACCGCAGCGGCGGCCGGCCTCGGCGAGGCGCAGCTCCCACACGGAGATGGGGCCGTGGGCGTCGGGGTGGGCGGCGGCCTCGTCCAGGGCCTGGTCCAGCCAGGCGCGGGCGGCTTGGCCGAGTGCGGCGGTGAGGGCGGCGCGCAGTTCGGCGGGCGGGGTGTGGGCGGGGTTGGTGCCCTGGGGATCGTCCTGCCCGGCGGGGGTGCCGTCCGCGTCGGGGGTGGTGTGGGCGGCGTGCGGCTGCGTCATGGGGGTGGCTCCCTTCAGTGGGTGGCGGAGGGCTCGCCCGAGCGGTTCGTGCGGGGGGCCGCCGCCGCGGCCCGGCGGAGGAACGGGAGGGAGCGTTCGGCGAAGTGGGGGCCCGCGTGGGAGTGGCGGGGCAGTTCGACGACGGTCAGGCCCTGGTAGCCGGTGGCGGCGAGGGCCTCGAGGACGGGCGGGAAGTCGATCTCGCCGTCACCGAAGGGGAGGTGTTCGTGGACGCCGCGGCGCATGTCCTCGACCTGTACGTGGCGCAGCCAGGGAGCGGCGGCACGCACGCAGTCGGCGGGAGGGAGCGGTTCGAGGCACTGGCAGTGGCCGATGTCCAGGGTGAGGCCGAGGTTCTCGGGGTCGCCGAGGGTGCGGCGCAGCCGGTGGAAGTCGGCGAGGGTGGCGAGGAGGTGGCCCGGTTCGGGTTCGACGGCCAGGGGGACGCCCGCCGTGGTGGCGGCGTCCAGAACCGGGGCGAGGGACTCGGCCAGCCGCTTCCACGCCGTGTCCTCGTCCGTGCCGGCCGGGATGATGCCGCTGAAGCAGTGCACGGCGTGGGCGCCCAGGTCGGCGGCGACGCGGACGGCGCTGACGAGGAGGCCGGCGCGGCGGGCGCGGTCGTCCGGGTCCGGGTCGAGGAGGGAGGGGCCGTGTTTGCGGCGCGGGTCGAGCACATAGCGGGCACCCGTCTCCACCGTGACGCCCAGGCCGAGCGTGTCCAGCCGGTGCGCGACCCTGCGGGTGCGGGCGGCCAGGCCGGGAGCGAGCGGGTCGAGGTGCATGTGGTCGAGGGTCAGTCCGACGCCGTCGTAGCCGAGGTCGGCGAGGAGGGCGAGGGCGTCGTCGAGACGGAGGTCGGCGAGGCCGTTGGTGCCGTAGCCGAAACGGAGAAGGCTGTGGACCGAGGCGGATGTCTCGGGGGTCACGTGATGCTCACCTTCCTCGCGAACTTGCGGCCCAGCGGGGCGAGCGCCGCGATCAGCAACGCGGTGGCGGGTCCGCCGGCGCGGGCGGTCAGCGCGGCCTGGAGGGGGATCGTGGCGCGGATACCGCCGCCGACGGCGCGTTGGGTGAGCTGGGGTGAGGGGTTGAGGGCGGCGTGGAAGTAGGGGCGGGCGGCTGTGGCGGCGTAGCCGGCGGTGAGCGCCGCGGTGGCCCGGGCGGCGGACAGGCCGGACACATCCCTGCGGCGGGCGGTCGGGCCCGGCAGGCCGGGGGTGGCTGCTCCCCGTCGGTCTGCCGGGAGTCGGGTGGGGCGGTGGGCCACCAGCCGGGCCAGGAGGCCGGTCGCGGCGAGGGCCGCCAGGGGTGCCAGGGAGGAGCCGCCCCGGGTCTCCTCGCGGGAGACCGCCGTGACCGCGAGGGTGTGGGTGCCGAGCAACGCGGCGGAGGGCACGGCCGCGCGGACGTCGCCGCCGGTCGCCGCGGCACCCAGCAGCAGGTCGAGGCCTCGGGCGGCGGCCATGGCCAGGGGTCCGGCGGGCGTGTGCTTCAGGGTGAGGTCGTACGCCCATACCGTCGCCGCCAACGGGACGGCCACCGCCACGGCGGGGCGCCCGGCGCGGGCGGCGAGGGCCAGGCCGGTCGCGGTCAGCCCGCAGGCCGCGGTGAGGGCGGCGGCCGGGTGGACGCGGCCGGACGGGATGGGGCGGTGCGGGCGTTCGGCGGCGTCCTCCGCACGGTCCGCCCAGTCGTTGAGGGCCATACCTGCCTCGTACAGACAGAGGGAGGTGCCGATGGCGAGCAGCGTGCGGGGACCGGCCCGGACCCCGGTGGCCGCGGCACCGGCGAGTACGTCGCCGGGGACGGTGAACAGCGCGGGCAGACGGAGGAGTTCGGCCCAGGCGGCGACGCGGGCAGCCGGAGGGCGTCCGTCCGCGCCCGGGCCGCCCCGGTCCGGGTCCTCGACGTCTGTGGACGCCGCCGTGGGGGCCGCGGCCGGGGGCCCAGCCGGACGGGCCACAGGTGCCGTCTCCGCCACGCGGCTCACCGCTGCTCCCCGGCCCCGCGGGTGTCGGCGTCCGCCGGTGCCCCGGGGCCCTCGCTCCGCAGGCCCGCCGCGAACCGCGTCAGCTCGGCGTACTGTTCCGCGAGCCCCGGCGGGCCGTCGCCCACCGGGTCCTTGAAGTAGAAGCCCAGCTCGCCCAGCGGGCCGGACAGGCCCCTCTCCCGGGCGCGGGCGACGAGACGGACCAGGTCGAGGACGAGAGGGGCGGCGAGCGCCGAGTCGCAGCCCTGCCAGATGGTCTGCAGGATCATGCGGGAGCCGAGGAAGCCGTCGAAGGCGATGTGGTCCCAGGCAGTCTTCCAGTCGCCGAGGGCGGGCACGTCGTCGATGTGGACCTCGCCCTGGGGTGCGGCACCCAGGGTGTCGGCGAGGACGCGCTCCTTGCCGGCGTTCTTGGCTGCGGCGGCCGCGGGGTCGGCCAGGGCGGCACCGTCGCCGCCGCCCAGGAGGTTGGTGCCGGACCAGGCGCGCACGGCGAGGGCGCGCTGCAGGAACATCGGGCCGAGCACGGAGCGCAGCAGGGTCTGCCCGGTCTTGCCGTCACGGCCCGCGTAGGGCAGCCCCGAGGACTCGGCGAGCGGGGCCAGCGCCGGGTGGTGCAGGCCCGTGGAGGGGGTGAAGTTGACGTAGGGGCAGCCGGCGCGCAGGGCGGCCGCCGCGTAGAGGGAGCTGGGGGGCAGCGTGCCGTCGGTGGGGGCGGGTTCGGTGGAGGCGACGTTCACCACGACGGCGCCCGCGAGGTCCTGGCGTCGCACGAAGTCACGGATGTCTGCCGCGAACACGTCGATCCATTCGTCCTGCGTGCGGCCCGTGTCCGTGTCCCTGTCCGTGGGCAGGGGGCCGCCTGGCCTTATCTCCCGGTCGGCGGCGGAGAGTTCCGCGTGCACGGCGGACGGCAGGCCGTGCGGCAGGACTCCGCCGGCGGCGAGGTGTTCGGCACGTTTGGGCAGCGGGCAGTCGACGGTGTCGTGGCCGCCGAAGACGAAGGACGACAGCGCCGGCAGACCGCACGCGGTGAAGGGAGGAGTCTCGGTGACCATGCCGGTCGGCGGGTGGAGCCCGGCGGCGACGGCGGCGCAGCCCGCGATCGCGGTCGTGGCAACGGATCCGCGTGCCCCGATGAACCAGACGCCGAGGCGCGGGGCCGAGGAGGGGACGGGCAGGGACGGTTCGGCGGACATGGGCAGCCTCCTTGTCGTACGCGAACCGGGTGTGAACGCCGGAAGGGGACGAGCGGGGTGCCGGACGTGAGGTCCGGCGGGACGGCGGGCGGAGGTCCGGCGTCCCCCGCCCGCCGCCGTTCCGGTAGCCCTAGGAGGGCAGTTCCTTCAACTCGATGTTGCGGAAGGAGACCTGGTCGTCGGATCCGTGGTTCTGGAGGCCGATGTGACCGTCGGTCAGGCTCCGCTCGGGGTCCTTGTTGGTGAAGTCGTTGATCTTGACTCCGTTGAGGAACACCTGGAGACGTTCGCCCTGGACCTTGAGCTCGTAGGTGTTCCACTGGCCGGGCGGCCGCAGGACCTGGTCACGGGCCTTGATGTTCGCCGACTTGAACGAGTAGACGGAGCCCGTGGTGCGGTCGGCCGCGTCCGTGGCGTCGATCTGGATCTCGTAGCCCTTGTTCACCGCGGACCAGGGGTCGTCGGAGGCGGGGAAGCCGACGAAGATCCCGGAGTTGTCGTCACCCTGCATCTTCCAGTCGAGCTTGAGGGAGTACGACTTCAGCTCCTTGGCCTGGTACCAGAGCAGGCCCATGCCGCCGTTGGACTGCAGGGTGCCGTCCTTGACGTCGAAGGTGCCGGGGCCGGCCTGCTTCCAGCCGTCCAGGGTCTGGCCGTTGAAGATGCTCCGGTAGCCCTTGTCCGGCTTGCAGTCCGCCTTGACCTGGCCGGTGGCGTACTGCATGCCGCCGAGCAGGTGGGTGCGGAAGGCCTCGTCGGCGTAGGACTCCTTGGTGTGGCCGCCACCGGTGTAGAAGGAGCGGCCGCCGCCGTAGTTCTGGCACCAGGCGATCGGGTGGTCGCCCTTCATGTTCCCGCCGTCGTAGGTGGTCTCGTCGAGGGTGGCGAGGACCTTGGCCTGCTCACGCGGGTTGGTGCGGTAGTTGTACCACTCGTCGGTGCGCTCCCAGGTGTCGTCGAGGTGCGCGGTGGACGGGTGGTCGTGGTCGTGGACGCGCACGGTGGCCTTCTGGATGGCCGGGTGCGAGTCGAAGTGGGCGCCGACGAGACCGCCGTAGAACTCCCAGTCGTACTCGGTGTCGGCGGCGGCGTGGATGCCCATGTAGCCACCGCCGTTCTTGACGTAGTTCTCGAACGCCTTCTGCTGGTCGGCGCCCAGGACGTCACCGGTGGTGGACAGGAAGGCCACCGCGTCGTACTTGGCGAGGTTGGCGGTGGTGAACTGTCCTGCCTCCTCGGTCGCGGTGACGGAGATGCCGGCGGGGGCGCCCAGCTCCTTCAGCGCGGCGACACCCTCCGGGATGGAGTCGTGGCGGAAGCCGGCCGTCTTGGAGAAGACCAGGACCTTCTTGCCGGCCTTGAACGGCTCCTTGGAGAACTCGAAGTCGTCCACGTCGAACAGCGCGCCGTCGCCGCCCCGGAAGACCAGGTAGATCTCGGTGGTGCGCTTCGGCAGCGAGCGCAGCGGCACGTCGACGTTCTGGAACGTCTCCCAGCCACCGGTCGGCGGGATGTACGCCGAGCCGTGCAGCTTGCCGGTGGGCGAGCCGGTGCGCAGTTCGACGAAGCCGCCGGCGCCGCCGGAGGAGGCCCGGACGATCAGCTTCTTCTGCCCGTCGAACCGGTACGGGCTGAAGGAGATCCAGTCGCCGTCGTTGATGTCGCCGACGGTCTTGCCGCCGTTGGCGCCGGTCTTGTCGATGACCGCGACACCCTGCTGCGTGGCGAAGTGCTCGGCCTGGCGGTGCGGCGGCTGGATCACGGTGCGCGCGGTGCCGGTCAGCGCCTCCTGACCGTTCGCCCCGCCGTCGGTGTAGCTGGCTCCGACGACGCCGTAGATGTTGGCGTTGGGGTCGTGACCGCCGTCGCCCGGGGGCGGGTTCAGGGTGCCCTCACAGCCCATCTCGCTGGTCAGCTCGTGGGCGTGGGAGTCGTGGCCGAGGCTGTAGGCGACCTTGACCTTGGAGCAGTCGATGGTCTCCTCGGGATCGGTGACCTTCACCTTGAAGGGGATGGGCTCCCCCATGGGGAGAAGGCTGCCGTTGCCCGGGACCTCGATCTTCACCGTGGGCTCGGTGTTGCCGACCACGATCCGGGCGCTCGCGGTGCCGGTGTTGCCCTCGGCGTCCTTCGCGGTGAAGGTCGCGGTGTAGGTGCCGACCTTCTTGTACTTGTGGGTGGGGGTGAGGCCCTCGCCCTTGGTGCCGTCGCCGAAGTCCCAGCTGTAGGTGAGGTCCGGGGAGTCGGCGTCCTTGGCGGTGGCGGTGAACTTGACCTTCAGGCCGGCCGCACCCGACGTCTTGTCCGCGCTCACCTCGGCAATCGGGGAGAAGCCGTCGTCGGCGTTCTCGATCCGGTACAGCGCGGAGTCCTTGTCACCCTGGAACCACGAGAGGCCGTAGTCCAGGACGTAGAGCGCGCCGTCGGGGCCGAACTCCATGTCCATGATCTGGGTGCCGGTCCACGGGAAGTCGTTGATCTTCGCGACGGTGCCGTCGGCGTTCTGCTCGATCCGCTTGATCCAGCGGCGGCCGAACTCGCCGGCGAAGAAGTCGCCGTCGTACTCCTCGGGGAACTTCACGGAGGAGTCGAGGTCCGGGTCGTAGCGGTAGACCGGGCCGCCCATGGGGGATTCGGAGCCGCTGCCGAGTTCGGGCACGGAACCGCCGTCGTACGGGATCCAGGCGGCCTGGGCGGGCGGCAGGTCGACGAGGCCCGTGTTGTGCGGCGAGGTGTTCTTCGGGGCAGCGCAGTCGAACTTCTCGCCGGAGGTCTTGGTGGCGAAGTCGTAGTCGACGTAGGCGTCGTTGTCGCCGGTGCAGAAGGGCCAGCCGAAGTTGGCGGGCTTGGTGACCTTGGCGAACTCGACCTGGCCCGCCGGTCCCCGGTTCGGGTCGGCGGCGCCGGCGTCGGGACCGTAGTCGCCGACGTAGATGGTGCCGGTCTTCTCGTCGATGTTGATCCGGAAGGGGTTGCGGAAGCCCATCGCGTAGATCTCGGGGCGGGTCTTCTCGGTGCCGGGAGCGAAGAGGTTGCCCTCCGGGACGGTGTACGAGCCGTCCTCGGCGACCTTGATCCGGAGGATCTTGCCTCGCAGGTCGTTGGTGTTGCCGGAGCTGCGTCGGGCGTCGAAGGCCGGGTTGCGGTCGGGGCGCTCGTCGATCGGCGTGTAGCCGTCGGAGGCGAAGGGGTTGGTGTCGTCGCCGGTGGACAGGTAGAGGTTGCCCTCGGCGTCGAAGTCGATGTCGCCGCCGACGTGGCAGCAGGTGCCGCGGGAGGCCGCGACGTCCAGGACCTTCTTCTCGCTGGCCAGGTCCAGCGTGCCGTTGGGGTTGAGGACGAACCGGGAGAGACGGTTGACGCCGTCGAACTTCTTGAAGTCCTCGGCGGTGCCGTTCTCCGGGGCGTCGCCCGCGGGGGTGTCGAGCGGCGGGGCGTAGTAGAGGTAGATCGCCCGGTTGTTCTCGAAGTCCGGGTCGATGCCGACGCCCTGCAGGCCTTCCTCGTCGTGACTGTAGACGTCGAGCTTGCCGGCGACCTTGGTGACGCCGCCCTGGTCGGTCAGGCGCAGCGTGCCGTCGCGCGCGGTGTGCAGGACGCTGCGGTCCGGGAGCACGGCGAGCGACATCGGCTCGCCCATCTCCGGCTCGCCCTTGGCGAGCGGCACCTGCTGGAACTGTCCTTCTGCGGCCGCCGGTTCGGCCTCTGCCGGGAAGGCGCCGGCGACGGTCGCCGGGGTGCCCACCGCCAGCATCAGGCCGGTGAACAGGGCGAGGGGGGTGCGAAGCCTGGGACGCCTCGTGGTCCTGGTGCTTCTGAGTCTGCTTCTGTGCACGAAATCCCTCCGGGAACGGGGTGGGCCGTACGGGTGGGTGCGAAAACGTGCGGTGCGGGACGCCGGAGTGCGCCGTCACCCCGGGGGTTGGATGTCCTGAACACATCAGGGACGGTAACCGCGTTCTTCCGGGGCCAACACCCCTTGGATCAAAACCGGTTGAACTTTTCCCCATTGCAGGACAAAGCAGGATTCGGGCAGGCCGGACCGGGGGCCGGCGGACTTCCGGCCCCCGTCCCGACGTGCCGTCTCGGGTGCGCGCCTCAGCTGTTGAACGCGGCGTCGAAGGACGCGCTGGGCGGCTCGAAGTCGAACGTCTTGAGGCGGGTGAGGGCTTCGGGTGCGCCCTGGAGCCGGTCCATGCCGGCGTCCTCCCACTCGACGGAGACCGGGCCCCGGTAGTCGATGGAGCGCAGCATGCGGAAGACGTCCTCCCAGGGGACGTCGCCGTGGCCGGCCGACACGAAGTCCCAGCCGCGGCGCGGGTCGCCCCACGGCAGGTGGGAGCCGAGCCGCCCGTTGCGGCCGTCGAGGCGCTTGCGGGCCTCCTTGCAGTCGACGTGGTAGATCCGGTCCCGGAAGTCCCACAGGAAGCCGACGGGGTCGAGGTCCTGCCACACGAAGTGGGAGGGGTCGAAGTTGAGGCCGAAGGCGGGCCGGTGGCCGACCGCCTCCAGGGCGCGCTGGGTGGTCCAGTAGTCGTAGGCGATCTCGCTGGGGTGGACCTCGTGGGCGAACCGCACGCCCTCGGCGTCGAAGACGTCGAGGATCGGGTTCCAGCGGTCGGCGAAGTCCTGGTAGCCGCGCTCGATCATCGACTCGGGGGCGGGCGGGAACATGGCGACCAGGTGCCAGATCGCCGACCCGGTGAAGCCGATGACGGTGTCGACGCCGAGGCGGGCGGCGGCCCGTGCGGTGTCCTTGATCTCGGCGGCGGCCCGCTGCCGGACGCCCTCCGCGTCGCCGTCGCCCCAGATGCGGGCGGGCAGGATCGCCTGGTGGCGTTCGTCGATGATGGCGTCGCACACGGCCTGGCCGACCAGGTGGTTGGAGACCGCCCAGCACTTGAGGCCGTACTTGTCGAGCAGTTGGTGGCGGGAGTCCACGTAGGAGGGGTCGGCGAGGGCCTTGTCGACCTCGAAGTGGTCGCCCCAGCAGGCGAGTTCCAGGCCGTCGTAGCCGAAGTCGCGGGCCAGGCGGCAGACCTCCTCCAGGGGCAGGTCCGCCCACTGACCGGTGAAGAGAGTGAAATTGCGCGGCATGTCGCTGCCAGCCTCCTCAGGGGGCGATCGGGGTGTAGACGGAGTTCTTCTCGGCGCTCTCCTCCACCGCTGCCAGGACGCGCTGCACCTGCAGCCCGTCGGCGAAGGAGGGTTCGGGCCGGCGGCCCTCGGCCACGGCGTGGACGAGGTCGCGCACCTGGTGGACGAAGGTGTGCTCGTAGCCGAGCCCGTGGCCCGGCGGCCACCAGGCGTCCAGGTAGGGGTGCTCGGGCTCGGTGACGAGGATGCGGCGAAAACCGGCGCGCTCCCCCGGCTCCGTACCGTCGTGGTAGGACAGCTCGTTGAGCCGTTCCAGGTCGAAGGCGAGGGAGCCGCGCTCGCCGTTGAGTTCGATGCGCAGGGCGTTCTTGCGGCCGGTGGCGTACCGGGTGGCCTCGAAGGAGACCAGGGCCCCGGAGGTGAGGCGGCCGGTGAACACGGCTGCGTCGTCCACGGTGACCTGTCCGGTGGCACCGTCCGCCGATCCCGCCGACAGGCCCCGGGGGGCGCCTTCGGGCAGCGGGCGCTGCCGTACGAAGGTCTCGGTGAGGGCGGAGACGCCCGCGATCCTCTCCCCCGTCAGGTACTGGGCGAGGTCGACGATGTGCGCCCCCAGGTCACCGAGGGCGCCCGACCCGGCCTGCTCCTTGCGCAGCCGCCAGGTCAGCGGCGCCTCGGGGTCGACGAGCCAGTCCTGGAGGTACGTCACCCGCACGTGCCGCAGCCGGCCGACGCGGCCCTCGTCCACCATCCGCCGGGCCAGCGCGGTCGCCGGCACCCGGCGGTAGTTGAACCCGACCATCGCCAGCTGTCCCCGTGCGCCCGCCTCGTCGGCGGCCCGGGTCATCGCCTCCGCCTCCTCGACGGTGTTGGCCAGCGGCTTCTCGCACAGGACGTGCTTGCCGGCGGCGAGCGCGGCCAGCGCGATCCCGGCGTGGCTGTCACCGGGGGTGCAGATGTCGACGAGGTCGATGTCGTCCCGTTCGACCAGGGCCCGCCAGTCGGTCTCGGTGCTCGCCCAGCCGTGCCGGTCGGCCGCCGTGCGGACGGCGTCGGCGTCCCGGCCGCAGACCGCGGCCAGTACGGGGTTCAGCGGCAGGTCGAAGACGCGGCCGGCGGTGCGCCAGCCCTGGGAGTGTGCGGCACCCATGAAGGCGTAGCCGACCATGCCGACACGCAGCGGCGGTCTGGTCGCGGACGCCCCCGTCGGCCTGGTCCCGGACCCGCTTTCGGTCCCGGTGGCTGATGGCTCCGCTCCGGCCCCCTCGGGCTGCTGCGGCTGTCCCATGCGGATGTCCTCCTCGTCGTGGTGGCGCGGTGGGGGGTGGGCCCCGCCCGACGGCCGGCTGGTCAGGCCGGCCGTGGGGCGGCGGCCCTCACTTGAAGCCCGTGGACATGTACTGGTCGACGTTCTCCTTGTCGACGACGGCCGAGTAGCAGGTGACGGTCGAGGGGATCTCGAACTCGGCGAGGCCGCTGATTCCCTTGCCCTGGCCGAGGGCACGGGCCAGGTCGATCGCGGAGGCGGCCATGGTCGGCGGGTAGAGCACGGTCGCCTTCAGTACGCCGCTGTCCGCCTTGATGGCCTGGAAGGCGGAGAGCGCGCCCGCGCCGCCGACCATCAGGAAGTCGTCGCGTCCGGCCTGCTCGATGGCGCGCAGCGCGCCCACGCCCTGGTCGTCGTCGTGGTTCCACATGGCGTCGAAGTCCGACTGGGCCTGGAGCAGCTGGGCCATCTTGGCCTGGCCGGACTCGACCGTGAAGTCGGCGGCCTGACGGGCCACCTTCTGGATGTTCGGGTAGTTCTTCAGGCCGTCGTCGAAGCCCTGGGTGCGCTGCTTGGTCAGTTCCAGGTTGTCCAGGCCGGCCAGCTCGATGACCTTGGCGTCCGGCTTGTCCTTGAGCTTCTCGCCGATGTAGTGGGCGGCGTTGAGGCCCATGCCGTAGTTGTCGCCGCCCACCCAGCAGCGGTAGGCCTGGGGGCTGTTGAAGATGCGGTCGAGGTTCACGACCGGGATGCCGGCGCGCATGGCCTGCAGCCCGATCTGGGTGAGCGCCTTGCCGTCGGCGGGCAGCACCACCAGGACGTCGACCTTCTTGTTGATGAGGGTCTCGATCTGGCCGATCTGCTGGGCGGTGTCGTTGGAGCCCTCGGTGATCTCGAGGGTGACGTCCGAGTACTTCTCCGCGCGCTTCTTCGCGTTGTCGTTGACGGCGTTGAGCCAGCCGTGGTCGGCCTGCGGGCCGGCGTAGCCGATGGTGACGGCCTTGCCCGGCTTGTCGTCGGCGGCCGGCTGCGTGTCCGCGGAGGCCTTGTCGCCGCCGTCGTCGGGGTCGTTGCTGGTGCACCCGGTGAGGACGGCACCTGCGGACACGGCGGCGGCTCCGAAGAGCAGTCCTCTGCGACTCGTGAGCTTCGTCATGACGGTGAACCCTTTCCTCAGTGCGTGCTTGCGGTACGGCGCTGGACCAGCACGGCGGCGACGATGATCGCGCCCTTGGCGATCTGCTGGACGTCGCTCTGCAGGTTGTTCAGGGCGAAGATGTTGGTGATCGTGGTGAAGATCAGGACGCCGAGCACGGAGCCGAGGATGTGGCCGCGCCCGCCGGTCAGGAGCGTTCCGCCGATGATCGCGGCGGCGATGGCGTCGAGTTCGTAGAGGTTGCCGTTGGTGTTCTGACCGGAGCCGGCCAGGACGATCAGCAGGAAGGCGGCGATGCCGCAGCACAGCCCGGACAGCAGGTAGAGGTAGAGCCGCTGGCGGCGGACGTCGATGCCGGCGAGCCGGGCGGCCTCCGCGTTGCCGCCGACGGCGACCGTGCGGCGGCCGAAGGTGGTCCGGTTGAGTACCAGCCAGCCGATGACGGTGACGGCGGCGAACACCAGCACCAGGGGCGGGATGCCGAGGATGTAGGCGTCGCGCTCGCCGAGGTCCAGGACGCTGGGGACCGTGACGACCTGGGTCCGGCCGTCGGTGATCTGCTCCGCGAGGCCGCGCGCCGAGGCCAGCATGGCCAGGGTGGCGATGAACGGCACCATCTGACCGAACGCGATGAGTACCCCGTTGACCAGTCCGCAGCCCACGCCGACCACGACCGCCGTGAAGAGGATGCCGGCGAACCCGTATTCCTGGGTGGCGACCGTGGTCGCCCACACCGAGGCCAGGGCCACGATGGCGCCGACGGACAGGTCGATGCCGCCGGAGACGATGACGAAGGTCATGCCGACGGTGACGACGCCGATCACGGACGCCTGGGTGAGCACCAGCTGGAGGTTGCGGGTGTCGAGGAACGCGTCGGGTTGGGTGATGCCGCCGATCAGGACCAGTGCGGCGAGCACGCCGAGCAGAGTGAGGGTGCGGACGTCGGCGCGGCCCAACTGGGCCCGCCAGGCGGGCGGACCGTCCACCGTTGCCGCCTTGCCGGTGCCGCCCCGTGGCGGGGACACGTGCTGCGTCATGACGCCGGGCTTCCTTCCATCACGAGGTCGAGTACGCGGTGTTCGTCGAGGTCGCGGGCGGGGGCCTCGTGCACGACACGGCCCTCGCGCAGCACCAGCACGCGGTCGGCGAGGCCCAGTACCTCGGGCACCTCGCTGGAGACCAGCAGGACGGCGAGGCCCTCGTCGGCGAGGCGGCGGATGACCGCGTAGAGCTCGGCGCGGGCGCCGACGTCGACGCCGCGGGTGGGTTCGTCGAGCAGCAGGACCCGGCAGCCGCGCAGCAGCCAGCGGGCGAGGACCGCCTTCTGCTGGTTGCCGCCGGACAGGGTGCGCACGGGCACGGAGGGGTTGTCGGGCCGCAGGGACAGCTCGCGGGTCGCCGCGCGGGCCGCGCCGAGTTCGGCGCCCCGGTCGATCCAGCCGCCGCGCGAGAAGCGGGACATGGCGGAGACCGACACGTTGCGGGTGACGGACTCCAGCATCAGCAGGGCCTGCGCCTTGCGTTCCTCAGGGGCGAGTCCGAGTCCGGCGCGCACCGCGGCGCGCACGCTGCCGGGGCGCAGCGGACGCCCGTCGACGATGACCTGGCCCGTGCTCGCCTTCCGGGCCCCGTAGACCGTCTCCAGGATCTCGGAGCGGCCGGAGCCGACGAGGCCGGCCAGGCCGACGATCTCCCCGGGGCGGATCTCCAGGTCGAGGGGGGCGAACTCGCCCTCCCGGGACAGTCCCCGCACGCTCAGCACGGGCTCGGCGGAAGGCGGTGCGGTGGGCCGGTCCGGGAAGACGTACTCGACGTTGCGTCCGGTCATCAGCGCCACGACTTCGCTGGTCGGCGTCGCCTTGGCGGGCAGCCCGCCTGCGACGGCCCGGCCGTCCTTGAGGACGGTGACCCGGTCGCCGATGCGGCGGATCTCCTCCAGTCGGTGCGAGATGTAGACGACGGCGACACCGTCGGCGGTGAGGTCGGCGACGATGCGGAAGAGGTTGTCGACCTCGTCCGGGTCGAGCGCGGCGGACGGCTCGTCCATCACGATCAGCCGTACGTCGTGCGAGAGTGCCCGCGCCATGGAGACGATCTGCTGCTGCGCCGCCGACAGCTCCCCGACCAGCCGTCCCGGATCGACCTCCGGGTGCCCGAGTCGCTTGAGGAGCTGGGCTGTCGAAGCCTTGGCGGCCTTCCCCCTCACGACGAAGCCGGCGGCGGTCGGCTCGTGGCCGAGGTGGACGTTCTCGGCGACCGACAGATGCTCCACCAGGTCGAGTTCCTGGTAGATGGTGGCGATGCCGAGGCGCATGGCCGCGATGGGTGAGCGCAGGGTGACGTCCTCGCCGCGCCAGCGGATGGTGCCGGTGTCGGGCTGGTGGGCGCCGGCCAGCACCTTGATGAGGGTGGACTTCCCGGCGCCGTTCTGGCCGAGCAGGCAGTGCACCTCGCCGGCCTGGACGTCGAGGTCGACGCCGTCCAGGGCCCGGACTCCGGGGAACGACTTGGTGATGCCGGACATGCTGAGCAGCGGTGGTTCTGGTGCCATGTGAGGTCCCCTCGGCGGGCGTGCGGGCCGGTGTCAGGGCAGAGCAGAGCTGAGCAGGGCAGGGTGGAACAGGGCGGGGCAGGGCAGGGCGCTGTGCTGGTGGAGCTCAGGAGCCGGTGGTGCCTACGCGGGTGACAGGTGGTGCCTACGCGGGTGAGAACAGATGGTCGCTGATCAGCCGGCCCGCGCCGATGACTCCGGCGGTGGGGCCCAGCTCCCCCAGTACGATGGGCAGGTTGCCGGTGGCCAGCGGCAGCGACTGGCGGTAGACCTGGGTGCGGATCGCGGCGAGCAGGTTGTGGCCGAGGCCGGTCACCCCTCCGCCGATCACCACCAGGCCCGGGTTGAAGAAGCTGACCAGGCCGGCGATGACCTGGCCGGTGCTCCGGCCGCCCTCCCGGATCAGGTCGAGTGCGGTGGCGTCCCCCGCGGCGGCCGCGGCGGCGACGTCGGCGGCGCTGAGGCCCCCGTTCGCCTCCAGCCGGTTCGCGAGTTCGGCCGACAGGCCCTGCTGGGCGGCCTCCGTGGCGTCGCGGGCCAGTGCCGCGCCGCTGAAGTGGGCCTCCAGACAACCCCGGTTGCCGCAGGCGCACGGGCGTCCGTCGGGCACGGCCTGGATGTGCCCGATGTCGCCCGCGCTGCCCGTCGTCCCCCGGTAGACGTCGCCGCCGACGACGATGCCGCAGCCGATGCCGGTACCGATCTTGACGACGAGGAAGTCGTGCACGGTGCGGGCGACGCCCGCGTGCTGCTCCCCCAGCGCCATCAGGTTCACGTCGTTGTCGACCATGACCGGGCAGCCGAGTTCCTGGCTGAGCGCCTCCCGTACGGGGAAGCCGTCCCAGCCCGGCATGATCGGCGGAGCCACCGGCACTCCCTCGGGGAAGCGGACCGGCCCCGGGACGCCGATGCCGGCGCCGTCGAAGCCCTCCGCGAGCCCCGAGGCCCGCAACTTCGCCGCCATGGACAGCACTTGCTCGAAGACCGCGACGGGTCCCTCGCGGACGTCCATGGGCTGGTTGATGTGCCCGAGGATCTCCAGCTCCGCGTTGGTGACGGCGACGTCGACCGAGGTCGCGCCGATGTCGACGCCGAGGAAACGCAGTTCGGGGTTGAGGCGGATGTTGTGGCTGCGGCGCCCGCCGCGCGAGGCGGCGAGTCCGTCGGCCACGACCAGCTCCGTCTCCAGCAGCCGGTCCACCTCCACGGCGAGCTTCGACCGCGAGAGATCGACCTGATCACCGAGCTGCGCACGGGAGTTGGGCCCTCCGTCACGCAACAGCTGGAGCAGTCGCGCCTGGTGGGCGTTGGCGGGTCGTGCCGTCATGCGTCTCACGAGCCCCTCCCCGCCTCAATCGGCCTTGAGTGTGTGCCGGATTCCGGCCACGTCCGTGGCTTGCTTTCGGAGGGAACGTAGCAGTGGGCGCCGGGTGTGGGAAGAAGTCACGCACGAATTGCTGCGAACTTTCTCCACTGAGTGGACAAAGAAGCGCGGAGCGCTCAGCGGCACGGGACACGACGAGACCGCCCGGCCATCACGCCGGGCGGCCTCCTCGAGGTCCTCAAAAAGTCTCCGAAAGGTCCCTGAAAGCCCTCCGTAAGGCCTCTGACCTCAGGTTTCTTCTCGCGCATGGTACGAGCGCCGGGTGTGCTCGGTGTGCTCGCGCATCAGTCGCGTCGCCGTCTGCTCGTCCCGGTCGGTGATGGCGGCGATGAGCGCGCGGTGCTCGATCCAGGACTGCCGGCCGCGCTGCCGGGCGATGGGCGTGTAGTACCAGCGGACCCGGCGGTCGACCTGTGCGGCGAGTTCGGCGAGGACGGCGTTGCCGGCCAGCTCCATGATCTTCGCGTGGAAGCGGGCGTTGAGGACGACGGCGGCGTCCACGTCGCCGGCGGCGACCGCCCGCTCCCCCTCCTCGCACAGCTCCGCCAGAGCGGCCACGCCCGCGCTGCCCGCGTTGGCCGCGGCGAGCCGGGCTGCCTCCGCCTCCAGGAGCGTCCGGACCGTCAGGAGCTGGTCGGCCTCCTCCTCCGTCGGCTCGTGCACGAACGCGCCCTGCGCGGGACGCAGATCGACCCAGCCCTCGGTGTTGAGCCGCTGCAGGGCTTCACGCACGGGCTGTCTCGACACCCCGAGATGACCGGCGAGTTCGCTCTCGACCAGGTGCTGGCCGGGCTGGAGGGCTCGGGTGGTGATGAGTTCGAGCAGCGCCTCGTAGACGCGGTCACGGAGCGGGCCGGGCCGTTCGAGCCTGGGCACCGCGCCCTGCGGCAGTCCTGCGGACAACATCGGTCCCCCTCGGCAGCCGACACACAACCAGTACGCAAGTATTGATTGTCTTTCGTCTACAGTCTACGGCGCACAGAGGGCAGGGGCCGGGTGCCGGCCACGTCACACAGCGGGGGCGGGCCCGGTCGTTCAGGGACAGCGGACGACCTGCCCGGCGTAGGAGAGGTTTCCGCCGAAGCCGAAGAGCAGCACCGGGTCGCCGGTGGTGATCTCGCCCCGCTCCACCAGCTTGGAGAGCGCGAGGGGGATGCTCGCGGCCGAGGTGTTGCCGGACTCGACGACGTCGCGGGCGACGACGGCGTTGACGGCGCCGATCTTCGCGGCGAGGGGTTCGATGATGCGCAGGTTCGCCTGGTGCAGCACGACCGCGGCGAGGTCGGCCGGTTCCAGCCCCGAACGCTCGCAGGCCCGGCGCGCGATGGCGGGCAGCCGCGTGGTCGCCCAGCGGTAGACGCTCTGCCCCTCCTGCGCGAAGCGGGGCGGCGTGCCCTCGATGCGGACCGCGTTCCCCATCTCGGGCACGGACCCCCACAGCACGGGGCCGATCCCCGCCTCCTCGCCCGGTGCGCAGGCCTCCACGACGGCGGCCCCCGCCCCGTCGCCGACGAGCACGCAGGTGGTGCGGTCGGTCCAGTCGGCGACCTCGGACATCTTGTCCGCGCCGATGACCAGTGCGCGGCTCGAGGAGCCGGCCCGCACGGCGTGGTCGACGGTGGCCAGGGCGTGCGGGAAGCCCGCGCACACCACGTTGACGTCCAGCGCGGCGGGTTCCGGGATGCCGAGGCGGGCCGCGACGCGCGCGGCGGTGTTCGGGGAACGGTCGATCGCGGTGGAGGTGGCGACCACGACCATGTCCACGTCGGCGGGGGTCAGTCCGGCCGCCGCGAGCGCCTTGGCCGCGGCGTGGCCGGCCAGCTCGTCGACCGGCTCGTCGGGTCCGGCGATGCGGCGGGAGTGAATGCCCACCCGGCTCCTGATCCACTCGTCGCTGGTGTCGACCATGCCTGCCAGGTCCTCGTTGGTGAGGACCTTGGCGGGCTGGTAATGACCGACGGCGGTGATGCGGGAGCCGTGCATGGATGGAGTCCTCGCTGCCTCGGGGTACGGGATCCACCAGTGTGATGAGTGACCGACGGGTACGACGGCAGGTGATACGACAGGAAACGGGCGTCCGGCTTGTCGGCTTCGGTCAGCATCCCCGGCGCCCTTCCCCGCGTCCCCGCCCCCGGCCCGCGCTCATCCGGTGAACAACTGGGTCGCCTTCCGGACGAGTTCGTACAGCCCGTAGGCGAGCGGTGCGCCCACCCAGAGCCAGGTGAAGGTGATCAGCGGCCGCCGGCCGGGAAGGTCAGGCGGACTCTGGCTGCTGTCGTCGGACATCGGCGGCCTCCTTCGGTGCCGGGGTGGCGGATACGTGGTGGCGGGGGTGGACCGGGCGGACGAGTTCGTTGGCGACCAGGCCGACGACCAGCAGCCCGATCATGATGACGAACGACATCCCGTACAGGGACGCGCCGTGCCGCCCGGCCTCCTCCTGCCGGTCGGCGATCCAGTTCACGATCAGTGGCCCGAGGACACCGGCCGTGGACCAGGCGGTGAGCAGCCGTCCGTGGATCGCGCCGACCTGGTAGGTGCCGAAGAGGTCCTTGAGGTAGGCGGGTGCCGTGGCGAAGCCGCCGCCGTAGAAGGACAGGACGACGAGGGCGCACAGGACGAACAGCGGCTTGGAGGAGTCGCCGAACAGGGCGATCAGCGTGTACATCAGCGCGCCGACGCCGAGGTAGACGCGGTAGATGTTCTTGCGTCCGATCAGGTCGGAGGTCGAGGACCAGCCGATCCGGCCCGCCATGTTGGCCGCCGAGAGCAGGGCCACGAACCCCGCGGCGGCGGTGACCGAGACCGGCGTGGAGGTGTCGGCGAAGAAGTCGGTGATCATCGGCGCGGCCTTCTCCAGGATGCCGATGCCGGCCGTGACGTTCATGCAGAGCACGATCCACAGCAGCCAGAACTGGGGGGTGCGCACGGCATCGCGTGCCGAGACCTGGACGCCGTCGAGCACGGCCGGTGAGCCGTCCGCCCGTTCCCTGGGGCGCGGCACCCGCACCAGCACCACGCCCAGCAGCATGAAGACGGCGTACGTCAGTCCGTGCACCAGGAAGGCGAGCGCGATCCCGTCGTTGTCGGCGCCGAAGGACTTCAGCATCTGCGCCGACCAGGGCGAGGCGATGAGCGCGCCGCCGCCGAAGCCCATGATGGCGATGCCGGTGGCCATGCCGGGCCGGTCCGGGAACCACTTGATCAGCGTGGAGACGGGTGAGATGTAGCCGATGCCGAGGCCGATCCCGCCGACGAACCCGTAGCCGAACACGATCAGCCAGTACTGCTCCACCGCCGCGCCGAGCGCGGAGAGCAGGAAGCCGGAGGAGAAGCAGACCAGGGCGACGGTCATCGCCCAGCGCGGTCCGTGGCGCTCGACGAGCGTGCCGCCGAACGCGGCGGACAGCCCGAGCATCACGATGCCGAGCTGGAAGGGCAGCGCGCTCTGCGTGCCGCTGAGACCGAGGGCGGACTCCAGGGGCGGTTTGAACACGGACCAGGCGTAGGCCTGGCCGATGGAGAGGTGGACCGAGAGGGCGGCGGGAGGAACGAGCCAGCGGCTCCAGCCCGGGGGTGCGACGGGGGGACTCATGGGTCCCCAACCGTAGGCAGCGGGAAAGCGGTTGAGAAGACGGTTGAGCAGACAACCACCGTCCTTGCACAAAGCCTTGCTGGACCAACCTCCATACTGTAGACAATATTTCGTCGACAGAAGCGACAGGGCCGGCAGAGCGTCGGGATCGGGTTCGGTCGGCAGTTCCTCGGTATCCCTCGACCGAACGGAGCTCCCTCGCCATGAAAGTCGCAGTCCTCGGCGCCGGGGCGATCGGCGCCTACGTCGGCGCCGCGCTCCACCGTGCGGGCGCCGACGTGCATCTCATCGCCCGTGGACCGCATCTGGCGGCCATGAGGCAGTACGGAGTACGGGTGCGCAGCCCGCGCGGCGACTTCACCGCGCATCCCCGCGCCACCGACGACCCGGCCGAGGTCGGCCCGGCCGACTACGTGTTCCTGGGGCTCAAGGCGAACTCGTACGCGGCGTGCGGGCCGCTGATCGAGCCGCTGCTGCACGACACCACGGCGGTCGTGGCCGCCCAGAACGGCATCCCCTGGTGGTACTTCCACCGGCACGGCGGCCCGTACGACGGGCGCCGTCTGGAGAGTGTGGACCCGGCCGGCGCGGTCAGCGCGGTGCTCGCGCCCGAACGGGCCGTCGGCTGCGTCGTCTACGCGGCCACCGAACTCGAACAGCCCGGCGTGGTGCGGCATGTGGAAGGCACCCGGTTCTCGATCGGCGAGCCCGGCCGCGGTGTCTCGGCACGGTGCCTGGCGCTCAGCGAGGCGATGCGGTCGGGCGGCCTGAAGTGCCCGGTCGAGCCGGACCTGCGAGGCGACATCTGGCTGAAGCTGCTGGGCAACATCTCCTTCAACCCGATCAGTGCCCTGACCCGCGCCACGATGCGGCAGATGTGTCTGCACAGAGGCACCCGCCAGGTCATCGAGACCATGATGACCGAGACGCTGGTGGTCGCCGCGGCCCTCGGCTGCGAGGTCGGCGTCTCCATCGAGCGCCGGCTCGCGGGCGCCGAGCGGGTCGGCGACCACCGCACCTCCACGCTCCAGGACCTGGAGCGCGGCAAGCCGCTCGAACTCGACGTGCTCCTCGCGGCCGTCGTCGAACTGGCGGAGATCACCGGGGTCCCGGTGCCCACCCTGCGCACCGTGCACGCCCTGTCGGACCTGCTCGCACGGAGGAGCGCCGCATGAGCGAACACGACCGGAACCGACGCGACGGGAAACGACGCGGCGGAAACCGACGCGACCGGAGCCCGAAGACCTACACCCGCCTCACCCACCCCCTGGTGCGGGACTCGCGCGACGCGCCCTTCCGCCGGGCGACCTGGGAGGAGGCCCTGGACCGGACCGCCCGGGGCCTCGCGGCGGCGCGCGGCGCGTTCGGGATGTTCTCCTGCGCCCGGGCGACCAACGAGATGAACTACGTGGCGCAGAAGTTCGCCCGGGTCGTCATGGGCACCCACAACGTCGACTCCTGCAACCGCACCTGCCACGCCCCGAGCGTCGCGGGCCTGTCGGCCGCCTTCGGCTCGGGCGGCGGGACCTCGTCGTACGAGGAGGTCGAGCACACCGACGTGATCGTGATGTGGGGCTCCAACGCCCGCCTCGCGCACCCGATCTTCTTCCAGCACGTACTGAAGGGCGTCCGGGGCGGCGCCCGCCTGTACGCCGTCGACCCGCGCCGCACCTCCACCGCCGAGTGGGCGGAGAGCTGGCTGGGCCCGAACGTCGGCACGGACATCCCGATGGCACACGCGGTCGGCCGGGAGATCATCCACGCCGGGCTCGTCAACGAGGCGTTCGTCGAGCGGGCGACCAGCGGCTACGAGGAGTACAGGGCCCTCGTCGAACCGTGGACGCTGTCCCTCGCCCAGAAGGTGACGGGCGTACCGGCCGCCGCCATCCGCGACCTGGCGCACTCCTACGCACGCGCCGAGCGCGCGCAGCTGTGCTGGACCCTCGGCATCACCGAGCACCACAACGGCACGGACAACGTCCGCGCGCTGATCAACCTCTCCCTGCTCACCGGCCACGTCGGCCGTTACGGCTCCGGGCTGCAGCCCCTGCGCGGCCAGAACAACGTGCAGGGCGGCGGCGACATGGGGGCGATCCCCAACCGGCTGCCCGGCTTCCAGGACGTCCTCGACGACGGCGTCCGGCGGAAGTTCGAGACGGCCTGGGACACCGTCATCCAGCCGCGCCACGGCCTCACCCTCACCGAGATGTTCGAGGCCATGGAGGACGGGACCCTGCGGGCCGTCTACTGCATCGGCGAGAACCCCGCGCAGTCGGAGGCCGACAGCGAACAGGCGCTACGCCGCCTGCGGGCGCTGGACTTCCTCGTCGTGCAGGACATCTTCCTGACGAAGACCGCCGAACTGGCCGACGTGGTCCTCCCGGCGACCGCCGGCTGGGCGGAGACCGAGGGCACCACCACCAACAGCGAGCGGCGCGTCCAGCGTGTCCGCAAGGCGGTGACCCCACCCGGCCAGGCCCGGGAGGACATCGACATCCTCTGCGACCTGGCGGCCCGCCTCGGCCACGACTGGAAGTACCCCGACGCCGAGGCCGTCTGGAACGAGCTGAGGTCCCTGTCGCCGGACCACCACGGCATGACGTACGCCCGCCTGGAGGAGCACCAGGGCATCCAGTGGCCGTGCCCGAGCACCGAGAAGCTGGAACCGACCTACCTGCACGGCAGGCTGTGGGAGACGGACCCGGCCCGGCGTGGCCCGCGCGCGCCCTTCGGCATCGTCCGGCACGACCCGCCCGTGGACCTCACCGACGAGGCGTACCCGATCCGGCTGACCACGGGCCGACGGCTCGATTCCTACAACACGGGCGTACAGAGCGGTGGTTACGCGTCCCCGTTGCGTCGCGGGGAGTCCGTCGAGTTGTGCCCGGAGGACGCCGAACGCTACGGGGTGACGGTCGGCGAGGAGGTACGGGTGACCTCCCGGCGCGGGTCGGTGCTCGCGCCCGTGTGGGTCGACACCGCCCTGCGTCCCGGGCTCGCCTTCATGAGCTTCCACTTTCCCGACGAGGTGGACACCAACCAGCTGACCATCGAGGCCAACTGCCCGATCGCGGGGACGGCGGAGTTCAAGGCCTCGGCGATCCGGATCGAGAAGGTGAGCACCAGTGGACCTGCGCTTCGGTGACAGCAAGCCGACGGACGAGGAGCGCGCGGCAGTCGACGCCCTGCTCGGCCCGCCCGAGTCGTCCTGGGAGGGCGCCGACCGCTCCGACACCGACCTGCGGTGGGCCCGCGGCGGACGGGAGGCCCGGGACCGCCGCGACCTGCTGCTGCCGGGGCTGCACGCCCTCAACGACCGGGTCGGCTGGATCAGCGAGGGCGCCCTGGACTACCTGTGCAGGCGACTGACGGTGCCGCCCGCGGAGGCCTACGGGGTCGCCACCTTCTACGCCATGTTCTCGGTCCGCCCCCGCCCGGCCACGGTGCTCCACGTCTGCACCGACCTGGCGTGCACGGCGGCCGGGGCGACGGAACTGTGCGCGGGGGTGGAGGAGCGGCTGGGGCCGGAGAGCGCGGTACGGGTCGAGCGCAGCCCGTGCCTGGGCCTGTGCGAGCGGGCACCGGCGGCTCTGGCGATACGCGCGGGGACGCCCCCGGCCGAAAAGGGGTCCGAGGGCACAGTCCCCGGTCTCGGTGGGTGCCCCTCCCGCTCGAGCGAAGCCGAGAGCGGGGGAGGGGAGGGACGGCGGGGGCGAAACACCCCCCACGCCACCGCCGTGTGCGCCCCCGCCACCCCCACCACCGCCGTCCACGCGGCGACGGCTCCCGAATCCGCCCCCACCGAACCCCCACCCGCCGCAGCGGTCCCCCAGGCAGGCGACCGGGCCCTCACCCTCCTCGAACGCGTCGGCACCGTCGACCCCGCCTCCCTCGACGACTACCGCGCCCACGGCGGCTACACGGCCCTGCGCCGCGCCTTCGCCCTCGGCCCCGCCGGCGTCATCCGCGAGGTCACCGACTCCGGCCTGGCCGGCCGCGGCGGCGCCGCCTTCCCCACCGGCCGCAAGTGGCAGGCGACGGCCGCCCAGCCCGACCACCCGCACTACCTCGTCTGCAACGCCGACGAGTCCGAGCCCGGCACCTTCAAGGACCGCGTACTCATGGAGGGCGACCCGTACGCACTCGTCGAGGCGATGACGATCGCCGCGTACGCCACCGGCGCGCACAAGGGCTACCTGTACCTCCGCGGCGAATACCCGCGCGCCCTCGCCCGCCTCACCCACGCCATCGCGCAGGCCCGCACCCGCGGCCTGCTCGGCGACGACGTCCTCGGCCAGGGCTACTCCTTCGACATCGAGATCCGGCGGGGCGCGGGCGCGTACATCTGCGGTGAGGAGACGGCCCTGTTCAACTCCATCGAGGGCTACCGGGGCGAGCCGCGCTCCAAGCCGCCGTTCCCCGTGGAGAAGGGCCTGTTCGGCAAGCCGACGGTGGAGAACAACGTCGAGACGCTGGTCAACGTGCTGCCGATCCTGACCATGGGCGCCCCGGCCTACGCGGCGATCGGCACGGAGACCTCCACCGGCCCCAAGCTGTACTGCGTGTCGGGAAGCGTGGACCGCCCCGGCGTCTACGAGTTGCCGTTCGGCGCCACGCTCGGCGAGCTGCTCACGCTCGCCGGAGTGCGAAAAGGGCTGCGGGCCGTACTGCTCGGCGGCGCGGCGGGCGGCTTCGTCCGCCCCGACGAACTCGGCATCCCCCTCACCTTCGAGGGGACCCGCGAGGCGGGCACGACCCTCGGCTCCGGAGTCGTCATGGCCTTCGACGACACCGTGCCGCTCCCCGGGCTGCTGCTGCGCATCGCCGGGTTCTTCCGCGACGAGTCGTGCGGGCAGTGCGTGCCGTGCCGGGTGGGGACCGTGCGCCAGGAGGAGGCGCTGCGCCGGATCGCGGACCGCACGGGCGCCGCCGCGGCCGACGACATCGCCCTGCTGCGCGAGGTCGGCCGCGCGATGCGCGACGCCTCGATCTGCGGCCTCGGGCAGACCGCGTGGAACGCCGTGGAATCCGCCATCGACCGTCTGGGGGCGTACGAATGACCGCGATACCGCTCGGAGTGCCGCGCCGGCTGGTGGAGTTCACCCTCGACGGGCAGGACGCCCGCGTCCCCGAGGGGTCGACGATCCTCGACGCCTGCCGGGCCGCCGGGAAGGACGTGCCGACCCTGTGCGAGGGCGACACGCTCGCCCCGAAGAACGCCTGCCGGGTCTGCGTGGTGGAGGTCGAGGGCGCCCGGACCCTGGCCCCCGCCTGCTCGCGCCGGGCGGAGCCGGGCATGGTGGTGCGCACGGACACCGAACGCGCCCGGCACAGCCGCAAGGTCGTCCTCGAACTGCTCGCGTCCTCGGTCGACCTGTCCACGACGCCCTCGGCGGCTCAGTGGATCAGGGAGTACGGGGCGGAGCCGGACCGCTTCGGCCCGGACGCCGCCCGCGTCGACGAGGAACCCAGGATCGACAACGACCTCTACGTCCGCGACTACGGCAAGTGCATCCTCTGCTACAAGTGCGTGGACGCCTGCGGCGACCAGTGGCAGAACAGCTTCGCGATCTCTGTCTCCGGCCGTGGCTTCGACGCCCGGATCTCGGTCGAGCAGGACGCCCCGCTGACCGACTCGGCGTGCGTCTACTGCGGCAACTGCATCGAGGTCTGCCCCACCGGGGCCCTGTCCTTCAAGTCGGAGTTCGACATGCGCGCGGCCGGCACGTGGGACGAGGAGCGGCAGAGCGAGACGACCACGGTGTGCGCGTACTGCGGAGTGGGCTGCAATCTCACTCTCCACGTGCAGGACAATGAGATCGTGAAGGTCACCTCGCCGCACGACAATCCGGTGACCCACGGCAACCTGTGCATCAAGGGCCGCTTCGGCTACCAGCACGTACAGAACCGGGACTGACCGGGACACGGCACACGCCACACGGGAATCGGGACACGCGACATGGGACGAGTCACGGAACGACGCAAGGTGATCCGCGTACGGGACGGGGCGGTCTCCACCCGCCCGGACACCCTCGTCGCCGAGGAACCGCTGGAGATCCGGCTGAACGGCAAGCCCCTCGCGATCACGATGCGCACTCCGGGCGACGATTTCGCGCTCGCCGCCGGTTTCCTGGTCAGCGAGGGCGTGCTCGCCGAGCAGGGCGACCTGCAGAACATCGTCTACTGCGCGGGCGCGACGGCCGAGGGTTCCAACACGTACAACGTCGTCGACGTGCGGACGACCCCCAACGTGCCGGTCCCCGACATCACGCTGGAGCGGAACGTCTACACGACCTCGTCCTGCGGGCTGTGCGGCAAGGCCAGCCTGGACGCGGTGCGTACGACGGCCCGCTGGCCCATCGCCGACACTCCCCCGGTCCGCGTCACCCCCGAGCTGCTGGCGGGCCTGCCCGACCGGCTGCGCGCCGCCCAGCGGGTCTTCGACCGGACCGGCGGCCTGCACGCGGCTGCCCTGTTCGACGAGGACGGTGAGCTGGTGGACGTACGGGAGGACGTGGGCCGGCACAACGCGGTCGACAAGCTGGTCGGCCGCGCCCTGCAGAACGGGGACCTGCCGCTGTCCCGGTCGGTCCTGCTGGTGTCGGGCCGGGCCTCCTTCGAGCTGGCGCAGAAGGCCGTGATGGCGGGCATCCCGGTGCTGGCCGCGGTGTCGGCGCCGTCCTCGCTCGCGGTGGACCTGGCCGCCGAGACGGGGCTGACGCTGGTGGGCTTCCTGCGCGGCAGCTCCATGAACGTGTACGCGGGTGAGGACCGCGTCGCCCTGCGGGCCGCGGCCGCTCAGGGCTGACCAGGCCCCCGCGGCACGGCGGCGGGGCCCCGACCGGCGGGGAGCGCCCCCTGCGCCGCAGGGGCCCCGTCTCGATCCGGAGGCCCCGTCTCGATCCCGAGGCCCCTCGAGCCAGAGCTTTCGCTCGCCCCCTCGGCTCCGTCGGGCGACACGCGCGCAACCACAGGGGACGTATCGGACACGGTGCGTCCTGATGTAGTGATGTCCTGATGATCGGCTCCCTCCCGACCAGCCGCCCGAAGGGCAGACCGTTCCATGGCGTCACCTCCCCGCACGTGTCCGCGCTCCCCCCTGCTCGCCCTCGCCTCCCTGTTCGCCCTGACCGCCTCCGCGCTTCCCGCCCACGCCGAACCCAGGCCCAGGGCAGCGGAGTTCGAACAACAGGTCCTCTTCAGGGCGGACCGGGACCCCGGTGGCTACGCCTGCTTCCGCATCCCGGCGATCGTGCGGACGACGGACGACACCCTGCTGGCTTTCGCCGAGGGCCGCGTCCTGAACTGCGGTGACGCCGGTGACATCGACATCGTCGTCAAGCGCTCCACCGACGGCGGGCGCACCTGGGGGCCGCTCCAGGTCGTCAACGACGGCGGTGGCGACACCCACGGCAACCCGGCCCCGGTCGTGGACCGCGCCACCGGCCGGGTCCTGCTGCTCGAGACGTACAACGCCGGCCGTACGGACGCGGCGGGCTGCGCGGTGCCCTGCGCCCGTACCCCCCACCTCCAGTACAGCGATGACGACGGCCGCACCTGGTCCGCGCCCCGCGACTTGAGCGCGGAGATCCTGCCGCCCGACTGGAACTCCTGGTACGCGACCGGCCCCGTGCACGGCGTCCAGCTCACCGGCGGCAGCCACGCCGGGCGGCTCGTGGCCGGCGTCAACGCCGAGACCTGGGACGGCGAGCAGGTCACCGCCAACCACACGGCGCTCGTGGTCAGCGACGACGGCGGCGAGCACTGGAAGGTCGGAGCCACCGACACCCGGCCCGTCGCCGCCGACGGCACCTTCCGGCAGAAGCCGTCCGAGGTCACCCTCACCGAACGCGCCGACGGCACGCTCCTGGCCAGCGGCCGGGAGGAGAACGGCACCGACCTCGGCCACCGCACCCAGGCCGTCAGCCGCGACGGAGGCGACAGCTTCACCGGCCCCTTCCGGGCGCTCCCGGACCTGTACACCCCGCAGGTGCAGGGCGCCGTACTCCGCCTCGGCGACCGGGTGCTGCTGTCCGCCCCCGCCGACCCCGACCGCCGCCGGACGATGACGGTCCGCTCCTCCTACGACGGCGGCGCGACCTGGGACAGCGTGGACCGCGGCACGGTCGTCACCCGGGACTGGTCCGGCTACTCCGACATGGTGGCCGTCGACGAGTCGGCGGTGGGCCTGCTGTACGAGGCCGGGGCGGTGGACGCCCGCGACGAGATCCGTTTCGCCCGCTTCACCGAGCACTGGCTCCAGCCGCGCCGGGGCGCCGACCCCACCACCCCGGACCTCGCCGCGGGTGCCGCGCCCGCGGCCGTGCTCGGCGGCGCCGCGACGACGGACGGCGCGGTGGGCGGCGCGCTCTCCTTCGACGGCGCCGACGACGCCGTACGGCTGCCGTACGCCGAGCGGCTTCCGCTCGGCGCGGGGGACTTCACGGTGTCGCTGCGGTTCCGGTACTCGGCGGCCGACGGGGAGCAGCCGCTGCTGTGGATGGGCGGGGTCGGCACCACGCAGCCCCAGGTGTGGCTGCGCGCCGAGCCCGGCAACGGCCGGATCCAGGGGCTGATCACCGCACGCGACGCGGGGGCGGCGCCGCGCTCGGCGTGGGTGCGCACCGACCGTGCCCACAACGACGGCCGCTGGCACCATCTGGCGCTGCGGCGCGGCGGGGGCCGGCTCACGCTGTACATCGACGGTACGACGGCGGGCGCGGCGGACGTGCCCGGCTCGGTCAGCCGGAACTCGCCCTTCGGTGTGCACATCGGGGAGCGCGTGGACGGCCGGGCCCGCCTGACCGGCGCGATCGACGAGGTGCACGTCTGGAACCGGGCGCTGACCGACGAGGAGATCACCGCCGGCAACCCGCCGTCGGCCGTCGGCAACACCGTCCTGCGCCTGCCCATGGACACGGTGGAGGCGGGCGGCTGAGGACCCGCGCACTCACCGGGTCAGCGCCCGGTGCCGACCCTGGTACGCGCCGGAGCGGCGGGCTCCCCGGACACCCCGGACACCTCACAGACCCCAGGCACCCCGGATATCTCGGATTCCTCGGTCTCCTCGCACTTGTCGGACCTCTCGGAGGCGACCGCCTCCGGATCGTGCGACCGGCGCTTGGCGATGACCGCGCACACCATCAGCTGCATCTGGTGGAAGAGCATCAGCGGCAGCACGGCCAGCGAGGCCTGGGCGCCGAACAGGACGCTCGCCATCGGCAGCCCGGCGGCGAGGGACTTCTTCGACCCTGCGAACTGGATCGCGATCCGGTCCTGGCGCCCGAAGCGCAGTGTCTTCGCCCCGTACCAGGTCAGCAGCAGCATCACGGCCAGCAGCACGGCCTCCACGGCCAGCAGACCGGCCAGCCGGACCGGGCTGACCTGGTGCCAGATGCCCTGCACCATGCCCTGGCTGAACGCCGTGTAGACGACGAGGAGGATCGAACCGCGGTCCACGAGGCCGAGAACCTTCTTGTGCCGGGCGACGAATCCCCCGACCCAGCGGCGCAGTACCTGCCCGGCGACGAACGGCACCAGCAGTTGCAGCACGATCTTGACCACCGAGTCGGCCGAGAACCCGCCCCCGCCGCCGCCGAGCAGGGCGGCGGCCAGCAGCGGCGTCACGACGATGCCCACGAGCGAGGAGAAGGACCCGGCGCAGATCGCGGCGGGCACGTTGCCGCGCGCGATGGAGGTGAAGGCGATCGAGGACTGGATGGTCGACGGGACCAGGGTGAGGAAGAGCAGACCCTGGTAGAGGGGGTCGGTCAGGAAGACGGGGACGAGCCCGCGGGACGCGAGGCCGAGCAGCGGGAAGACGACGAAGGTGCAGGCCAGCACGGTGACGTGCAGCCGCCAGTGGCGCAGTCCGTCCATCGCCTCACGGGTGGAGAGCCGGGCGCCGTAGAGGAAGAAGAGGAACGCGATCGCGGCGGTGGAGGCGCCGGAGGCGACGTCCGCGCCCGTGCCGCGGGCCGGCAGCAGCGCCGCGAGGCCCACCGTCCCGAGCAGCAGCAGGATGTACGGGTCGATCGGCATCCAACGCGGCCATCGCAGGCGATTCACGGTGCTCCACTTGCTCGTTCACTGTCGTCCGGGGGCTCGTACGGGGACACGTTTCCCGGTTCACGGGTCCCCGCTCCATCGTGCTCCCTCACTCGGCGATCGGGAATCCGGCATACCACTCTGACTGTCATCACGTCCCGCGATAGGCTGAAGGGGTGTACGACCCCTCCCACCTGCGCACCTTCCTGTCGGTGGCCCAGACGCTGAGCTTCACGCAGGCCGCCCGGCGGCTCGGGCTGCGCCAGTCGACCGTGAGCCAGCACGTGCGGCGCCTGGAGAACGCCACCGGCCGGCAGCTGTTCAGCCGCGACACGCACTCCGTGGAGCTGACGGAGGACGGGGAGGCGATGCTCGGGTTCGCGCGCCGGATCCTGGAGGTGCACGAGCAGGCGACGGCCTTCTTCACCGGCACCCGGCTGCGCGGCCGGCTGCGGTTCGGGGCGTCCGAGGACTTCGTGCTGACCCGGCTGCCGGAGATCCTGGAGGCGTTCCGGCACGACCACCCCGAGGTCGACCTGGAGCTGACGGTGGAACTGTCGGGCACGCTGCACGAGCAGCTGGCCGCCGGGAAACTCGACCTGGTGCTGGCCAAGCGGCGGCGCGGGGACCCGCAGGGCGAGCCGGTCCGGCGCGACCGGCTGGTGTGGATCGGCGCGGAGCGGCTGCGCCTCGACCCGGACCGTCCGGTGCCGCTCATCGTCTATCCGCCGCCGGGCATCACCCGCGCGCTCGCCCTGGACGCCCTGCAGCGTCAGGGCCGCGAGTGGCGCGTCGCGTGCACCAGCGGCAGCCTCAACGGCCTGATCGCGGCCGCCCGCGCGGGCCTCGGGGTGATGGCGCACTCGCGGGGCCTCGTCCCGCCCGGCCTGGTGCGGGTGCCGGAGCGGGCCGGGCTGCCCGAGCTGGGCCGGGTCGACTTCGTGCTGGTGCACGGCCGGCACCGCCCCTCGGCGCAGGGCGCGGCGGACGCCCTCGCGTCGGCGATCCTGGCGGGCGGCGACCGGCTGCACCGGCCTCAGCGCACGGACCTCGGATAGCCGACGGAGGGGACGACGGTCCCGTACCGGCGGTAAGTGAGCCGTACAGATTCGGTGGAGATTACGGCACCGAAACTTACTCAACGGTCAGGAATGTGTCCGACCCTTCCCCATGTGAGCCCATTTTCTCTCGCTGACCAGCACGAACATGAGCACTGTTCGATTTTCGCAACCCTCCCGCCCCCGCCCCGCGTGGGGTAGCTTTCACCGCGCTGTGCGGGGGGTCATCAGAAGCGGGGAGCGGGGTTTGCGCGAGTTCACCAGTCCTCCGTCGACGTCGGCACCACCGGTGGGCGGTCTGGCCGACGCCGTCTTCCGGTACGGCCAGGAGGATCCGCGGCACATCGCGCTCGGCCGCAAGGACGACACCGGGCAGTGGCGGGACGTGACCGCCGGCGCGTTCCGCGACGAGGTGCTGGCCCTCGCCAAGGGACTCCTCTCCCAGGGCATCCGCTTCGGCGACCGGGTCGCCATCATGTCCCGCACCCGCTACGAGTGGACCCTCTTCGACTTCGCCCTGTGGACGATCGGCGCCCAGGTGGTGCCCGTCTACCCGACCTCGTCGGCCGAGCAGTGCATGTGGATGCTGTACGACGCCGAGGTGACCGCGGCCGTCGTCGAGCACGAGGACCACGCGATGACGATCGCCACCGTCATCGACCGGCTGCCGCACCTGCGCGGCCTGTGGCAGCTCGACTCCGGCGCCGTCCAGGAGCTGTACGACGCGGGCGCCCACCTGGACGACGAGGTGGTGCACCGGCACCGGAAGGCGGTCACGCCCGACACGCCCGCCACCGTCATCTACACCTCGGGCACCACCGGCCGCCCCAAGGGCTGCGTCGTCTCGCACGGCAACTTCATGTACGAGGCGGACACCGTCATCGAGCGCTGGGAGCCGGTGTTCCACTCCAGGAAGGGCGACGAGGCCGCGACCCTGCTGTTCCTGCCGCTCGCCCACGTCTTCGGCCGGATGGTGGAGGTCGCAGCGATCCGCGGCCGGGTCCGCTTCGGCCACCAGCCGCAGCTGAACGCCGCCGCGCTGCTGCCCGACCTGGCGGCCTTCCGGCCCACGTTCATCCTGGCCGTGCCGTACATCTTCGAGAAGGTGTTCAACGCGGCCCGGCGCAAGGCCGAGAAGGAGGGGAAGGCCGGTCCCTTCGAGAAGGCCGTCGAGGTGGCCGTGAAGTACGCGGAGGCGGTGGAGGCGAAGGCCTGGGGCACCGGCCCCGGCCCCTCGGCGGGGCTGCGCGTGCAGCACCAGCTCTTCGACAGGCTCGTCTACACCAAAGTGCGGGCGGCGATGGGCGGACGCATCCGCAACGCCATGTCGGGCGGCTCGGCGATGGACCGGCGGCTCGGCCTGTTCTTCGCGGGCGCGGGCGTGCAGATCTACGAGGGATACGGCCTGACCGAGTCCACGGCGGCGGCCACCGCCAACCCGCCCGAGCGCACCCGCTTCGGCACCGTCGGGGTGCCCGTGCCCGGCGTCACCGTGCGCATCGCGGACGACGGCGAGATCTGGCTGAACGGCGACAACGTCTTCCAGGGCTACCTCAACAACCCGAAGGCCACCGACGAGACCCTCCGGGACGGCTGGCTGGCAACCGGCGACCTGGGCTCACTGGACGAGGACGGCTACCTCACCATCACCGGCCGCAAGAAGGAGATCCTGGTGACCTCCGGCGGCAAGAGCGTCTCGCCGGGGCTGCTGGAGGAGCGCGTACGGGACCATCCGCTGGTCAACCAGTGCATCGTCGTCGGAAACGACCGGCCCTACATCGCCGCCCTCATCACCCTCGACCAGGAGGCCGTCGACCACTGGCTGACGATGCGCCGGAAGCCCCGGCTGTCCCCGGCCGAGCTCGTGCACGACGCCGACCTGGAGACCGAGGTACGGCGCGCGGTCGTCGCCGCCAACACGCTGGTGTCGCAGGCCGAGTCGGTCCGCACGTTCCGCATCCTCGCACAGCCGTTCTCCGAGGAGCAGGGGCTGCTGACACCCTCGCTGAAGCTGAAGCGCAAGGCCATCGAGAAGGTCTACGGCAGTGAGGTCGAGGCACTGTACACGGCATGAGTTCACCGGTCAGGAATGCGGCGGGCGCCGTGATCGTTGACGATGTGAGTACCACCGGACCACAACCGAAGGATCAAGAGCTCGTGAGCAGCAAGGTCCCCCCGATCATCCTGAACAACGGCGTCGAGATGCCCCAGCTGGGTTTCGGCGTCTGGCAGGTGCCGGACGACGAGGCCGAGACGGCCGTCGCCCAGGCGCTGGAGGCCGGGTACCGCAGCATCGACACAGCGGCGATCTACGGCAATGAAGAGGGCACCGGCAAGGCGATCGCCGCCTCCGGCGTCGCCCGCGAGGACCTCTTCGTCACCACCAAGCTCTGGAACAAGGACCAGGGGTACGACTCCACCCTCCGGGCCTTCGACACGTCCCTGGCGAAGCTGGGCCTGGAGTACGTGGACCTGTACCTGATCCACTGGCCCATGCCGGCCAAGGAGCGGTACGTCGACACGTACAAGGCGTTCGAGAAGCTGCACGCCGACGGCCGTGTCCGGGCCATCGGCGTCTCGAACTTCCTGCCGGAGCACCTGGAACGGCTGATCGGCGAGACGTCCGTCATCCCGGCCGTCAACCAGATCGAGCTGCACCCGCACCTCCAGCAGCACGCCGCCCGCGAGTACCACGCGGAGCAGGGCATCGCCACCGAGGCCTGGTCCCCGCTCGGCTCCGGCAAGGGCATCCTGGAGATCCCGGCGATCGTGGCGATCGCCCAGAAGCACGGCCGCACCCCGGCGCAGGTCGTGCTGCGCTGGCACCTCCAGACCGGCAACGTGGTGATCCCGAAGTCCGTGACGCCGTCCCGGATCAAGGAGAACATCGACGTGTTCGGCTTCACCCTGGACACCGAGGACCTCGCGGCGATCAGCGCGCTCAACGAGGACCGGCGGCTGGGTCCCGACCCGGCGGAGTTCAACGGGGAGTGAGATGTCGCCCGCGCGAAGGGGCCCGGCCGGTGCGGCCGGGCCCCTTCGCGGTCTCGGCCGGGCTGCCGCAGCGGCCGTACGACGACGGTGTCGACGCCGGCTCCGACGGGCTGGATCACGGCCCGCTCGGCGCGCTCTCGACGTCAGGTACCCGGGTCAGGACGGCCGCTGGGCCGTGTAGACCGTGTGCGCCGCCAGCACGAACACGTCCCGGCGCCGGTGCACGCTCGCCTCGTCACCGGGGTCGAGCAGCCGGTCGAGCGTGGCCCGGTCGACGGCGTCGAGGCCGTCCCCGACCCGGTCGCGCAGCCGGGACAGCCAGGTGATGACGTACGCTCGGGCCTCGTCCGTGACGGGCGCCGGCAGGTCCAGCAGGAAGCTGCGGGTACCGGTGTGCTTCAGACCCGCCGCGGTCAGCATGGCGGGCCAGTCCTCGGCGTCGGCCACGGAGCCGGGCAGACTCGCACGCATCTCCGCGAACCGGTCCTCCTCCACGGCGTGCATCCTGGCCTGCAGTCCGGGACGTCCGATCCCGAGGTCGCGGGGCAGGAACCGGGCGGGCAGTCCGCCCTCGAGGACCGCCAGCGTGCCGCCGGGCGCGAGATGCCCGGCGAGCGCGGCGAGGGCCGCGCGCTGGTCGCCGAGATGGTGCAGGCTCTGGCTGGCCCACATCAGGTCGGCGGGATAGTCGAGTTCGCCCAGTACGCCGGGCAGGTCGCCGGTGAGAGTGCCGAAGCGGTCGCCGGCACCGATCCGGGCGGCCCGTTCGCGGGCCCGCTCCAGCAGCGGTCCGGCGCCGTCGGCGGCGACGACGCGCGCGCCGGGGAAGGTGCCGGCGAACAGGCAGGAGACGACGCCGGGTCCGCTGCCGACGTCGACGACCAGACCGGGCTCGGTCACCTCCCCCGCCAGCCAGGTCATGGCCTGCCGGTACAGCGGCGTGTACAGCTCCGCCTGCGCCTCCAGCAGCGGGGCCATCTCGGCCCAGTCGAGATGGCCGTGGTCATGACCGTGTTCGTGTACGGGGCGGTCACGCCGGTGCTGGTTCTGGTGATGTCCGTGGTCGTGCGCCATGGTGGTCAGCCTCCCGTTCGCGATGCCGCCAGAGTGCGACGACTCACCGCGTCGGGGCAAGTACTGTTGCCGTAACCGCAAAAACGAACCACCGGGGCCCGGTCCTGAGGACCGGACCCCGACGGCGTCACCTACTCGGAATCCCGCTTACGGCAGCGGCGGGTAGGCGTTCTTCATCAGCTCCTGGAACTGCGCGGAGAACCAGTGCCCGGAGATCGGGGCGTCGGGCAGCGCACCGGGCGGGTTGTTGCCGTTGCGCGCGTTCCCCTCGTACGTGGGGTCGCACATCCGGTCGAAGCCCTTGCCCTCGGGGTTCGGGATCTCCTTGCTGGCGCCGTCGGACTCGCCCGGGGGCTTCATCCACACGTACGCGTCGATCCCGGCGGCGGGAGATGCCTGCGGGCGCTCGCCGAGGCCGGCTCCCGACTGGTTGCACCAGTTGCCGAGGTGGATGCGGCGGTCGTAGCGGCCACCGTCCACGTAGGCGTTGACGCTGGACTGCGGGCCGGGGCCGGCGGGCCGGGCCGTGCCGCCCCAGCCGTTGCGGGAGGTGTCGATCAGCATGCCGAGGTTCTGGTCGAAGCCGATCGAGACCAGCTTGTCGCGCATGGCCTGGGCGTAGGACAGCTCGTCGGTGTACTGGTTCCAGTCGACCCAGTCGGACTGGCGCACGGGGGTTCCGTTCACCGAGTCCGTGATCTTGAAGTTCTCCTCCTTCAGGGCGCTGTAGTTGGCGGTGTTGACGATGAAGCCGTGCACGTCGCCGACGGTCGCCCCCTCGGTGGTGGCGGCGGTCTTGAACATGTCCGCGGAGGGGCCGAAGTTGCTGTCCCAGCCGAGCCAGCCGTGGTGGCCGGCGTCGACGTAGTTGTAGACGTTGTCGACGTCGCCGAGCTTGTTCAGGGCGTAGCCGACGCCCTTCTGGTAGTTGCCGTTGGTCTTCATGATGTCGCAGTTCGCCGTGGCGGTCGGCCGACCGGAGACGTTGGTGACCAGGTTGGGCAGCGAGTCGATCTCGACCGTGGTGACGATCCTGAGGCCCGCGTACTTCGGGTCGGCGAGGATCGCGGCGATCGGGTCGATGTACTCGGTCTTGTACCGGCCGATCTCCGTCGGACCCAGCTCTCCGTTGGAGGCGAGCGCCGCGCAGTCACGGCCGGGCAGGTTGTAGATGACGAGCTGGATGGCGAGTTCGCCGGAGCCCTTCTGCGTCAGCGCCTCGTCGAGGTGGTCGCGCAGGCCCATGCCGCCGTTCACACCCTCGATGGCGGCGATCCGGTCGAGCCACACACCGGTGGGCTGGCCGGCGATGCGGTCGCCGCCGGGCTCGGCGGCGGCCTTCTCGGACCACTCGGGGTTCACGTAGACCTTGGCGCCGTCGTAGGGGTTGTTCACCCGGTCGGAGGGACCACCGGGGTCCGGCGGGTCGGTCGGGTCCGGGTCGGTCGATCCGCCGTCGTCGACGTTGCAGGTGACGCCGTTGAGGGTGAAGGTGGCCGGGATCGCGTTGCTGCCGCTGTAGGTGCCCTGGAAGCCGAAGCTCGCCGAACCGCCCGTGGAGAGGGTTCCGTTGTACGACTCGTTGGCCACGGTGACGGCGGCACCGCTCTGACTTACCTTCGCGTTCCAGCTGTTGGTGACCTTCTGGCTGCCGGCGTACGTCCAGCCCAGCGACCAGCTGGAGGTCGCGGCGCCGTTGTTGGTGACGGTCACGGCGGCGGTGAAGCCGCTGCCCCAGTCGTTCTGCACCTTGTAGTCGACGGCGCAGGGGACGGCCGCCGCGCCGGCGTTCGCGGACTGGGCGGCGAAGGCCGTGCCGGTTGCCCCGGCGACCAGCGTCAGGGCAGCGAGCATCGCGGTTCTGCTACGGGTCATGAGTGCGCGTTCCTTCTTTCGTGGGGGTGTGCGGGTGCTGTCGTCCGGGGCCGGCGCCGACTGGGCGCGGCCAGCTGCCGAACGGCATGGGGGTGCCGTGTTCGGAGGGTCAGGAACGACCCGCGGGCACGATGGGACCGCCCGGGGGGTGTACGAGCCGGCGCGCCGGCCGATGAAGCGTGGGACCTGCCTCGACTGCGGCTAAAAGTCCTGAACGCGGAGGGTGGAGCGGGGGGTGTCGCATGAGCGACTCCTTGCAGTTCGGGCGCGCCGTGACGAACGCGTCGACTGATGGAACCGCTCCCACTGGTGCCAGTGAAGGTAGCGCCAAGTGACGGTAAAGAACAGAGGAGTCACCGACTTTCTCCCGACACCACCCGTCGAATCTTTTCGACTCTTCACACATCTTGACCGCCCTGCCCCCTCTCCTCACTATGGGAGCGCTCCCACTGGTTCAAGGCTTGTTGCTCCTCCCCCACTCCTCTCCCCGAGCCGCAAGGAGGAACCAGCACCATGCATCTCGAACGCAGACGCAGACGCCGCACCGCGCGGCGGCTGTGGACCACCGCGCTGGCCGCCCTGGCACTACCCCTCACGATGCTGAGCAGCGGTTCGACTCCCGCTCAGGCGGCGGCACTTCAGTGCAGCGTGGACTACAGGACCAACGACTGGGGCGCCGGCTTCACCGCGGAGCTGACGCTCACCAACCGCGGCACCGACGCCATCGACGGCTGGACGCTGACGTACGACTACGCGGGCAACCAGAAGCTGACCAACGGCTGGAACGGCACCTGGTCCCAGGCGGGGCAGACGGTCACCGTGAAGAACGCCTCGTACAACGCGCGGATCGCCGCGGGCGCCGCCGTCTCCACCGGTGGGCAGTTCACCTACAGCGGCGCCAACGCCGCGCCGACCGGTTTCGCGGTCAACGGCACCTCCTGCGCCGGCGCGCACCAGCCACCCATCGCCGTGCTGACCAGCCCGGAGGCGGGCGCGGTGTACTCGCAGGGCGCGGCGGTCCCGCTGGCGGCCACGGCGGCCGCCGCCGACGGCGCCACGATCAGCAAGGTGGAGTTCTACGACGACACCACACTGCTGGGCACCGACACCAGCTCCCCCTACACGCACTCCGCCTCTGGCTTGACCGTGGGCAGTCATTCTCTGGTGGCGAAGGCCTACGACAGCATGGGCGCCTCCGCGAGCTCGACGCCGGTCGGCATCACCGTCGCCTCGGGCCCGACCGTGGTGGCCACCCCTGCTCAACTGGGCGTCCAACAGGGCGAGTCGGGGACGTACGAGGTGAAGCTGTCGAAGCAGCCGGCCGCGAACGTCGCCGTGTCGACGACCCGCGCGAGCGGCAACACCGGCCTGACCGTCTCGGGCGGGGCGGCCCTCACCTTCACCCCCGCCAACTGGGACACCGCCCAGCGGGTGACCATCGCGGCCGACGCCTCCGGCACCGGATCGGCGGTCTTCGAGTCGACGGCCCCCGGCCACGGCAAGGCCACCGTCACCGTGACCCAGCTGGCCGCCGCGAAGGACTACGACGCCCGCTTCCTCGAGCTGTACGGAAAGATCACGGACCCGGCGAACGGCTACTTCTCGCCCGAGGGCGTCCCGTACCACTCGGTGGAGACCCTGATCGTCGAGGCCCCCGACCACGGGCACGAGACCACGTCCGAGGCCTACAGCTACCTGCTGTGGCTCCAGGCCATGTACGGCAAGGTCACCGGCGACTGGACCCGGTTCAACAACGCCTGGGAGATCATGGAGACGTACATGATCCCCACGCACGCCGACCAGCCGACCAACTCGGCCTACAACGCCTCGAAGCCGGCGACGTACGCGCCCGAGCTGGACACGCCGCAGGAGTACCCGGCGAAGCTGGACGGCACGGTCTCCGTCGGCCCGGACCCGATCGCCGCCGAGCTGAAGTCGGCGTACGGCACGGACGACGTGTACGGCATGCACTGGCTCCAGGACGTCGACAACACCTACGGCTACGGCAACTCGCCCGGCAAGTGCGAGGCGGGCCCGTCGGACACCGGCCCCTCCTACATCAACACCTTCCAGCGCGGCGCGCAGGAGTCGGTGTGGGAGACGGTGCCGCAGCCGACCTGCGACGCGTTCAAGTACGGCGGCCCCAACGGCTACCTGGACCTGTTCACCGGTGACGCGTCCTACGCGAAGCAGTGGAAGTTCACCAACGCCCCGGACGCCGACGCGCGGGCCGTGCAGGCCGCGTACTGGGCGGACAAGTGGGCCGAGGAGCAGGGCAAGGGCGACGAGATCGCCGGGACCCTCGACAAGGCCGCCAAGATGGGCGACTACCTGCGCTACGCCATGTTCGACAAGTACTTCAAGAAGGTCGGCGACTGCGTGGGTCCGACCAGCTGCCCGGCCGGCACGGGCAAGGACTCCTCGCACTACCTGCTGTCCTGGTACTACGCCTGGGGCGGCGCCGTGGACACCTCGGCGGGCTGGGCCTGGCGCATCGGCTCCAGCCACACGCACGGCGGCTACCAGAACCCGCTGGCCGCGTACGCGCTGAGCACCTACGACGACCTGAAGCCGAAGTCGGCGACGGGCGCGTCCGACTGGGCCAAGTCCCTCGACCGGCAGGTGGAGTTCTACCGCTGGCTGCAGTCCGACGAGGGCGCCATCGCGGGCGGCGCCACCAACAGCTGGGCGGGCCGGTACGCGACGCCGCCGGCCGGTACGCCGACCTTCTACGGCATGTACTACGACGAGAAGCCCGTGTACCACGACCCGCCGTCCAACCAGTGGTTCGGTTTCCAGGCGTGGTCCATGGAGCGGGTCGCCGAGTACTACCAGCAGAGCGGTGACGCGGCGGCCAAGGAGGTCCTGGACAAGTGGGTCGACTGGGCGCTGTCGGAGACGACGGTCAACCCGGACGGCACCTTCCGGATCCCCTCGACGATGCAGTGGTCGGGGCAGCCCGACACCTGGAACGCCTCCTCCCCGGGTGACAACAGCGACCTGCACGTCACCGTCTCGGACTACACCAACGACGTCGGTGTGGCGGCGGCGTACGCCAAGACCCTGACGTACTACGCCGACCGCTCGGGCGACACGGAGGCGGCCGCGACCGCCAAGGCGCTGCTCGACGGCATGTGGGAGAACAACCAGACCGCGCTCGGCATCGCCGTCCCGGAGACCCGCGCCGACTACAACCGCTTCGACGACCCGGTCCACGTCCCGAGCGGCTGGAGCGGGACCATGCCCAACGGCGACACGATCGACGCGTCGTCGACCTTCTCCTCGATCCGTTCCTTCTACCAGGACGACCCTGCCTGGTCGAAGATCGAGAGCTATCTCGCGGGCGGTGCCGCGCCCACGTTCACGTACCACCGGTTCTGGGCGCAGGCTGACATCGCCCTCGCCATGGGTTCGTACGCGGAGCTTCTCGAATAGCCCCCGCGGAGCGCTCCGGGGACGGGCGGTGGGTCGGCTGCGGGATGTGTGTGGCTGGTCGCGCTCGCGCGGCGGTAGCCGCAAGTCGATACAGCCCCGCGCCCCTGACGGGGGCGCGGTGGTACCGCCTCTTCCCCGTAGCGCTCGACGGCTCCGCGTGCACGGTCCCGCCACCGGACGGCGGGACCACCTACCGGGCGGCCCTCGTCCACACCGAGGCCGCCCGGTCCTCGCATGTGTTCTGCTCCTGACGGAAGGACGGTTCCCCACCGTGCGAAGAACCCGGATCCTCACCGTTCTCCTGGCCCTCGCGGCCGGACTCCTGGCGGGCGGCCCGCCCACCGCCCTGGCCGCCGAGGCACCGAAGACGGCCCTCGCCGCCGACACCTACACCTGGAAGAACGCCCGCATCGACGGCGGCGGCTTCGTCCCCGGCATCGTCTTCAACCGCACCGAGAAGGACCTGGCCTACGCCCGTACCGACATCGGCGGCGCCTACCGCTGGGAGGAGGGGACGAAGACCTGGACGCCCCTGCTCGACCACGTCGGCTGGGACGACTGGGGGCACACGGGCGTGGTCAGCGTCGCCTCCGACTCCGTCGACCCCGACCGGGTGTACGCGGCGGTCGGCACGTACACCAACGACTGGGACCCGGGCAACGGCGCGGTCCTGCGCTCCGCCGACCGGGGCGCCACCTGGGAGAAGACCGACCTCCCCTTCAAGCTGGGCGGCAACATGCCGGGCCGCGGCATGGGCGAGCGCCTCGCGGTCGACCCGCACGACAACGACGTGCTGTACCTGGGGGCGCCCAGCGGCAACGGCCTGTGGCGGTCGACCGACGCGGGCGTGACCTGGGCCGAGGTGACCGCCTTCCCCAACCCCGGCGACTACGCCCAGGATCCGAGCGACACGAGCGGCTACGCCTCCGACAACCAGGGCATCGTCTGGGTGACGTTCGACGAGTCGACGGGCACCGCGGGCGCGGCCACCAAGACCGTCTACGTCGGGGTCGCCGACAAGGAGAACGCCGTCTACCGCTCGACCGACGCGGGCGCCACCTGGCAGCCGGTCGCCGGACAGCCCACCGGCTACCTGGCCCACAAGGGCGTCCTGGACGCGGAGAACGGCCACCTCTACCTCGCCTACAGCGACACGGGCGGCCCGTACGACGGCGGCAAGGGCCGGCTGTACCGGTACGCGACGGGGACGGGTACCTGGACGGACGTCAGCCCGGTCGCCGAGGCGGACACCTACTACGGCTTCAGCGGCCTGACCGTCGACCGGCAGAACCCCGGGACGGTGATGGCGACGGCGTACAGCTCGTGGTGGCCGGACACGCAGATCTTCCGCTCGACGGACAGCGGCGCGACGTGGACGCAGGCGTGGAACTACACGTCGTACCCGACCCGCGAGAACCGCTACACGATGGACGTCTCGTCGTCCCCGTGGCTGACCTGGGGCGCGAACCCGTCACCGCCCGAACAGACGCCGAAACTGGGCTGGATGACGGAGGCGCTGGAGATCGACCCGTTCGACTCGGACCGGATGATGTACGGCACCGGAGCGACGATCTACGGCACGGAGAACCTCACGAACTGGGACGACGAAGGCGGCAGGTTCGCCATCGAGCCCATGGTCCGCGGGCTGGAGGAGACGGCGGTCAACGACCTGGCCGCTCCCCCGTCGGGCGCCCCGCTGCTCAGTGCGCTGGGTGACATCGGCGGCTTCCGGCACACCAGCCTGACCGAGGTGCCGTCGATGATGTTCACCTCCCCGAACTTCACCTCGACCACGAGCCTGGACTTCGCGGAGGCGAACCCGGACGTCGTCGTGCGGGCCGGCAACCTGGACGCGGGTCCGCACGTCGCGTTCTCCACGGACAACGGCGCCAACTGGTTCGGCGGCACCGACCCCTCGGGGGTGAGCGGCGGCGGGACGGTCGCGGCGGGCGCGGACGGCAGTCGTTTCGTGTGGAGTCCGCAGGGCACCGGCGTCCACTTCACGAACGGCTTCGGCACCTCCTGGCAGGCCTCGGCCGGCATCCCGGCCGGGGCGGTCGTCGAGTCCGACCGGGTGGACCCGAAGACCTTCTACGGCTTCAAGTCCGGCACGTTCTACGTCAGCACGGACGGCGGCGCGACCTTCACCCCGTCGGCGGCGACCGGCCTGCCCGCCGGAGACAGCGTCCGCTTCAAGGCACTGCCGGGCGGGAAGGGCGACATCTGGCTGGCCGGCGGGGCGACGGACGGCCCGTACGGCCTGTGGCACTCGACGGACGGCGGCGCGACCTTCACCAAGCTCCCGAACGTCGAGGCCGCGGACACCATCGGCTTCGGCAAGGCGGCACCGGACGCGACCTACCAGACCCTCTTCACCAGCGCGAAGATCGCCGGGGTCCGCGGCATCTTCCGCTCCACCGACCGGGGCGCCACCTGGACCCGGGTCAACGACGACGCCCACCAGTGGGGCTGGACCGGTGCGGCCATCACCGGCGACCCGCGCGTGTACGGGCGGGTGTACGTGGCGACGAACGGACGGGGCGTCGTCTACGGCGACACGGCCGGCACCGACCCCGGTCCGGGGCCCGGCCCGACACCCACGGGAGCCTGCACGGTGACGTACACGGTCACCAACCAGTGGGCGGGCGGCTTCCAGGCCGACGTACGGCTCACCAACACGGGCACCTCCGCCTGGAACGGCTGGAGTCTCGGCTGGTCGTTCACCGGCGGTCAGCAGGTGACGCAGATGTGGAACGCGGGACACACCCAGTCGGGCACCGCGGTGACGGCGAAGAACGTCGGCTGGAACGCCAACGTACCCCCGGGGGCGTCGGTGGGCTTCGGCTTCACGGGGAGCTGGTCGGGGGCGAACGCGACTCCGACGTCGTTCAAGTTGGGTGATCAGGCCTGCAAACAGGCGTGACCGTCCGGGAGGGCGCGTGCCGGCGGCGCGCCCTCCCACCCGCGTGACCAGTGCGCCCGTTTCGCGCCCTTGTGGCACCGCCGCCCTTCTTCGACCGTTGTGTCAGTGGGAGTGGTAGCGAGGACAAGGGGAGCCGCATGGCGCGGAAGTGGGAGGGCGCGGCAGGACTGCTGCTGCTCGGACTGGCGGTGCTGCTGCACCGGACGGTCACGGACGATGCGGCGAAGAGACGACTCGAGCACTGGCGGAACGCCGCCCTGCGCGCCGCGTACCGGCGGGGTGTACCGGTGGAGGTGCTCGCCTCGCGGACGCGGCTGACGCAGGGGTGGGTCAAGAAGGTGGTCACCGGCGGGGACCCCCCGCCGGTGGACAAGGCCGCCTGAAGGGGCGGACGTGGATCAGGGCGTGTACACCGTCGGCCTGGGCGGTGTCGCCATGCCGCCGCCTACGAAGAAGCTCGGGTGCGGGGGCTGGTTGTAGGCGGTGTTCTGCCAGGCCAGGGCCGTGCGGTACTGGGTGTCGTGGAGGAGGGTCGTGATGCGGGTGTCGGTGTCGTGGGGCGTGGAGTAGATACGCAGGACCGTGTTGTCGGTGCTGCGCCAGACGACCTCCTCGCGCCAGTCGCCGAGGATGTCGCCGGCGAGGACCGGCGTGGCCTTCGTGCCGTTGTTGGACGCGACGCCGGAGCCGGTCAGCAGGCGGGTGTCGCCTGAGGTGCCGTACTTGTCGACGCGGGTGCCGTCGAGGAGTTCGCGGACCGGGTCACCGTCCCACCAGGACAGGAAGTTGGCGCTGGAGGGCTTGCGGCTGCCCACCACGGTGCCCTTCGGGTTGCGGATGCCGCTCTCGGCGGACGACCAGGACTCGGCGCCCGCGCTGCCGGACCAGATGTCGGCGGAGACGCCCCGGCCGTTGTCGCCGCTCGCGCCGGTGGCCCAGATGATCTGGCCCGTGCGCGCGTCCGCCATCCACGACGAGGGCTTCGAGCTGTCCTCGTCGACCTTGAACTCCTCCAGGCCCGCGCGGGACGGGTCGAGGTCGCCGACGTGCATGGCGTCGCCGTGGCCGTTCTTCGTGGTCCACAGGGCGTGGCCGTTGTCGTCGACGGCCATCGCGCCGTAGACGATCTCGTCCTTGCCGTCGCCGTCGACGTCCGCGACGGACAGCTGGTGGTTGCCCTGGCCGTCGTAGCCCTTGCCGGCGTTGGTGGAGGAGTTGGTGTCGAAGGTCCAACGGCGGGTGAACCGACCGTCGCGCCAGTCCCAGGCGGCGATCACGGAGCGCGTGTAGTAGCCGCGCGCCATGATCAGCGAGGGGCGGGAGCCGTCGAGGTACGCCGTGCCCGCCAGGAAGCGGTCGACGCGGTTGCCGTAGGAGTCGCCCCAGGCGGAGACGTTGCCCCGGGCGGGCACGTAGTCGACGGTGCCCATGGCCTTGCCGGTCTGCCCGTTGAACATGGTCAGGTACTCGGGGCCGGACAGGATGTAGCCGGACGCGTTGCGGTGGTCGGCCGAGGAGCTGCCGATGACCGCGCCGGTGCCGTCCTTCGTGCCGTCGGCGGTCTTCATGGCGACCTCGGCCTTGCCGTCGCCGTCGTAGTCGTACACCTGGAACTGCGTGTAGTGGGCGCCGGAGCGGATGTTGCGGCCCAGGTCGATCCGCCACAGCCGGGTGCCGTCGAGCTTGACGCCGTCGACGATCGTGTTGCCGGTGTAGCCGGACTGGGAGTTGTCCTTGGCGTTGGTCGGCTGCCACTTGAGGACGATGTCCAGTGCGCCGTCACCGTCGAGGTCGCCGACGGAGGCGTCGTTGGCCTCGTAGGTGTAGGAGACGCCGTCGGGTGTCGTGCCGCCGGACGGAGGGCTGATGGGGACGTCCTTGTAGCCGGCCCGGAACTGGATCGCGTGGACCGAGTCGCCCTGCTCCGTGCCGTTCACGACCGCGCGGACGGTGTAGTCGGCGTGGGACGGCGCGCTGGAGTGGAAGTAGGTGGTGGAGCCGGTGACCGGGGCGGAGTTGACCTTCGTGCCGGCCCGGTAGACGTTGAACGAGACGTTGTCCGGGTCGGTGCCCAGCCAGCGCCAGCTGACCAGGTTGCCGTCGCCGGTGTGGACGCTGACGACGCCCCGGTCGAGGGCCTCGGCCTGCCGGGCCGTGGCGGCCTCGGCGGTGTCGGGGGTGAGGGTCGTCAGACCGGTGCCGACAAGGCCTGCGGCGGTGAGGGCCGCTGCCAGGACGAACGGACGTCTGCGGTGCTTGCGGGGGTGCCTCACGGGACGGACCTCCTTGAGGACGGATGGGTTCCGCCTCTCAGTCGCCGCCCGGAGCGGCCGGGTTGCCGCCCTGGGTCTACGGATTCGCGAACGCCCGCAAGGTGAAGACCGGGTCGGGGCGCGGCCGGTCCTGGTCGGGGAGGGACGCGAGCCGGGTGGCGAAGTGCTCGGCGCGCGGGTCGCCCGGCGGGAGTGTGACGAACCAGCCGCGCCGGAGGTCGGCGATCGTCCGGCGCGGGCTGCGGCCCTGGCCGTGGCCGGTGAAGCGGGCCTGCCCCGCCGGGACCAGGCCGTGTGCGCGGGCGTACGACTCGACGAGTCCGGCGGCGTCGTGGGCGGTGCTGGGCGGGCGGGAGGCGAGCACGGCGTCGATGTCGCTGCCCACGTTGTGCGAGGCGCCCTTGTCGACCGTCGTCACGTAGACCCCGCCGGGCCGCAGGACGCGCGCGCACTCGCCGACGATCGCCCGCACGTTCTCGGCGCTCCCGGCGAGGTGCAGCAGCCACACACTGCTGACGGCGTCGAACTCCCCGTCCCGGAAGGGCAGCCGGCGGCTGTCGGCCAGCACGACGGCGCCGGGCAGCCGGGCGGCGGCGTAGCGGGCCATGGTGGGGGCGAGGTCGGCGCCGGTCACCCGCATGCCGTCCCGCCCGGCGGCGAACCGGCGGGTGACGATGCCGGTGCCGCAGGCGATGTCGAGCAGGCTGCGCGCCTGCGGCGGTACGAGGCTCAGTACGGCCTGCGCGGCGGCCTCGGCGCGGGGCTCGCCGCCGCGGGAGGCGTCGTACCGTTCCGCTTCGTCGTCGTAGTCGAGCACACCCGTCAGTGTGCCGCATGGCCGGCGGCCAGGTCCTCCACTCTGCGGGCGAGCTGCACGTCCTTCTCGGTGACGGCGCCGCCCGCGCTGTGGGTGTGGACGGCCAGGAAGACCGTGTCGTACCCGAGGGTCAGGTCGGAGTGGTGGTCGAGTTCCTCCTGCACCTGCGCGATGTGGACGACCATCGCGGTGGCCGCGAAGTGCGAGCCGAGCCGGTAGGAACGGGTGAGGCGGCCGTCGTCGAGGGACCAGCCCGGCAGCTCGGCCAGCCGCTCCTCGATCTCCTTCTGCGACAGCGGTTCGACGGGCATGGGCTGCGCTCCCTTCCTGAACGGGGTCACTCCCCTGGTACCCCTTCAGCCTGCCACAGCACGGCCGTCCGAGCCCTGGTCGGGAGCGTCGGCCGGTGCCGGTGCGGACCGCCGTCGGCTACCGTTCGGCGCATGACCGCACTCATGTCCGGTACCGCCCCCACCGCCCAGGGCGTGGGCCCCCTGCTGCGGGCCTGGCGGGTGCGGCGGCGGGTCAGCCAGCTGGAGCTGGCCCTGCGCGCCGACTCCTCCGCCCGGCACATCAGCTTCGTCGAGACGGGCCGCTCCCGGCCGAGTGAGGAGATGGTGCTGCGGCTCGCCGAGCACCTCGACGTCCCCGTGCGGGAGCGCAACGCGCTGCTGCTCGCGGCCGGTTACGCCCCGCACTATCCGGAGACCCCGCTGGACGACCCGGCGATGGACGCCCTGCGCGAGGGCATGGAGCGGCTGATCCGGGGCTACGAGCCCTATCCCGCGCTGGTCGTCGACGCGACGTACCGGGTACTGGCCGCCAACCGGGGCATCCTGATGCTGATGGACGGTGTGCCGGAGCATCTCCTCGAACCACCGCTGAACGCGATGCGGCTGACCCTGCACCCGGAGGGCCTGGCGCCGCGCATCCGCAACCTGCGCGAGTGGCGCGGGCATCTGCTGGAGCAGATGGAGCGCCAGATCGCCCTGCACCGCTCGGAGCCGCTGCGGGCGCTGTACGAGGAGGTGGCGGCGTATCCGGTGCCGGACACCGCGGCGGGCGAGGAGCCGGCCGAGCCGGTGCCGTACTTCGCGCTGCCCATGCAGCTGGAACACGAGGGCCACACCCTGTCGTTCATCTCGTCCATCTCCACCTTCAACACACCGATGGACGTGACCGTCGCCGAGCTGGCCATCGAGACGCTGCTCCCGGCCGACCCGGCGACGGTCAAGTACCTTCACACACTGTTGTCCTGACGCTGCCTCAGCGCCACGTACTGCAGCAGCGCGAAACCGGCGACGGTGAGCGCCTGGAGCACCGTCCACACCGCACCGGCCGTGGTGGGCGTCAGCCACAGGGCGAGGGCGGCGAAGCTGACCGCCGCCCAGGCGAGGTTGGCCTCGACGATCACCCGTACGGCGAGCGCCGGGGGCCGGCGGCGCGAGGCGGCCAGGGCGACACCGACCGCGTACACGGCGAGGAACGCGCCGAGGCCGAGCAGCAGCCCGGAACCGGCACCGAGGAACCGGCCCAGCGGTCCGGCGAACGCGAGGTAGGCGAGCGCGTTGGCACCGGTCACCACCGCGTCGAGGGCGAGGAAGCGGCGCAGCATCAGCTGCGGCTCGGCGGTGCGGGCGAGTGCGGCCAGCTGGTTCGTGGACATGACTAGTCACCCTCCGTGGGGGTCGGACACGCTGCGGGAACCGGGTTCCGGACCGGAGTGCGCCGGACCGGAACCCGATGACCCCACGATCCCGTCCGGACCGCTCCCGGTCGATTACCCGCCGGGTAATGATGTCGGTCCCCGCCACCCCTTGTGAGACTGACGGGGGAACATGACAGACTGCGGGCAGACTTGGGCGCGTTGGGGAGGCGTGGCGTGAGTGAGCGGCGGGCCGCACCCACCGTGGGCCAGGTGGTCCTCGGCAGGCGGCTGCAGGAACTTCGGGAGGCGGCGGGTCTCAAGCGCGAGGAGGCCGCCAAGGTGCTCCGGGTGGCCCCGGCGACCGTGCGGCGCATGGAAACGGCCGAGGTCGCGCTGAAGATACCGTATGTCCAGATCCTGCTGACGGCGTACGGCGTACCCGAGGCCGAGGTGTCGGCGTTCGTCACGCTGGCCGAGGAGGCGAACCGGCCGGGCTGGTGGCAGCGGTACCACGACGTGCTGCCGGACTGGTTCAGCATGTACGTGAGCCTGGAGGGTGCCGCGCGTATCGTCCGTTCCTACGAGCCGCACTTCGTACCGGGGCTGCTGCAGACCGAGGACTACGCGCGCTCGGTGCTGGAGGCCGGCACGATCGGCAACGCGGGCCGGGACGCGGTCGAGCGGCACGTGTCCCTGCGCATGGAGCGGCAGCGGCTGCTGGAGGGCGCGGACGCGCCCCACCTGTGGGTGGTGATGGACGAGACGGTGCTGCGACGGCCGGTGAGCATCGACGGCCGGGTGATGCGCGACCAGTTGGACAAGCTGCTGGAGTTCTCGGTCCGGGACCGGGTGACGCTCCAGGTCGCCGAGTTCGAGGACGGGCCGCACCCCGGGACGTACGCGCCGTTCACTCTCTTCCGGTTCGCGGAGCCGGAGCTGCCCGACATGGTCTTCACCGAGTATCTGACCGGTGCCCTGTACCTGGACTCCCGCGCGGAGGTCTCGGCGCACCTGGAGGTCCTGGACCACATGACGGCGCGTGCCGCCTCGACCCAGCGCACCGAGAAGGTGCTGCTCGAGTACCGCGAGACCTTCTGACCCGGCGACCCCGGCACCCCAGACCCCGACCCACCAGGCTCCGACCCACCGAGCTCCGACCCACCGAGCCCCGACACACCAGGCCCCGAGGAGACGACAGCGCATGACCGGTTCCGACGCCACCGCCGCCCCCATCGACACCAGCCGGCCGCATCCGGCCCGCGTCTACGACTGGTGGCTGGGCGGCAAGGACAACTACCCGGTGGACGAGGAGCTGGCCCGCAAGATCCTCGCGGCGGACGACACGGCGGTCCGCGGGGCGCGGGCCAACCGCCGGTTCATGCACCGGGCCGTCCGTACGCTCGCCGAGGCCGGGATCCGCCAGTTCCTGGACATCGGCACCGGCATCCCCACCGAGCCGAACCTGCACCAGGTGGCCCAGGCGGTGGCGCCCGAGGCGCGGGTCGTCTACGCCGACAACGACCCGATCGTCCTGCGGCACGCCGAGGCACTGCTGCACGGCTCGGCGCAGGGGTCCACCGAGTACGTCCACGCGGACGTCCGGGACCCGGACAGGATCCTGCGGCTGGCGGGCGAGTCCCTGGACTTCGGCAGGCCGGTCGCCCTGTCGCTGGTGGCCCTGACGCACTACCTCGGCGACGCGGCCGACGGCGACGACGTCCACGGTCTGCTGGGGCGGTACGTCGACGCGCTCGCCCCGGGCAGCTACCTGGTCCTCTCCCAGGTCACGCCCGATCTGAACCCCGAGGCGGTGGGCAGGGCGGCCGGTCTGTTCGCCCGCAGCGGCACGCCGTTCTACCCGCGCTCCCTCACCGAGTTCTCGCGGTTCTTCGACGGCCTGGAGCTGCTGGGTCCCGGCACCATCCCGGTGACCGGGTGGCGGCCGGACCCGGAGGACGTGGCGACGCAGGCGGAGGGCATCGTGCCGGTGTACGCGGGGGTGGCGCGCAAGGCCTGACCCGGTCACCCGGACCGCCCGCCTGACCCGTACGGTCCCCGCGGACAGGTGCGCTCCCGCGCCCGCCCCTAGGTTCGAAAGCCAGGGCCCGGTCGAGCAAGGGAGCGCACGTGACCGACACGCGGACACCGCCCACCGAGCCGGGCGCGGCGCTGCTGCGGGCGGGACGGTACTTCCGGCCGGGCACGGCCGCGCCCGACCTGCACAGCATCGGGCTGGTGGGCGGCCGGGAGTCGGACGCCTTCTACCGGGACCGCTGGAGCCACGACAAGGTCGTGACGTCCACGCACGGCGTGAACTGCACCGGCTCGTGCCGCTGGAACGTGTTCGTCAAGGACGGCATCATCACCTGGGAGACCCAGGCGACGGACTATCCGTCGGTCGGCCCGGACCGTCCCGAGTACGAGCCGCGCGGCTGTCCCCGGGGCGCGGCGTTCTCCTGGTACACGTACTCGCCGACCCGCGTGCGCTACCCGTACGTGCGCGGGGTGCTCCTCGAGATGTACCGGGAGGCGAAGGCGCGGCTGTCGGACCCGGTGCTGGCCTGGGCCGACATCCAGGGCGACCCGGAGCGGCGGCGGCGCTACCAGCGGGCGCGCGGCAAGGGCGGCCTGGTCCGGGCGACCTGGGACGAGGCCGTCGAGATGGTCGCGGCGGCCCACGTCCACACCATCCGCACCCAGGGCCCCGACCGCATCGCGGGTTTCTCCCCCATCCCGGCGATGTCCATGGTGTCGCACGCGGCGGGCGCCCGCTTCCACTCCCTCATCGGCGCCCCGATGCTGTCGTTCTACGACTGGTACGCCGACCTGCCCGTGGCGTCGCCGCAGGTCTTCGGCGACCAGACGGACGTGCCGGAGTCGGGCGACTGGTGGGACGCGGCGTATCTGATCATGTGGGGTTCGAACGTCCCGGTGACCCGCACACCGGACGCGCACTGGATGGCGGAGGCCCGCTACCGGGGCCAGAAGGTCGTGGTCGTCTCCCCCGACTACGCCGACAACACCAAGTTCGCCGACCAGTGGCTGCACCCGCACCCCGGGACGGACGCCGCGCTGGCCCTGGCGATGGGGCACGTGGTGCTCAAGGAGTTCTTCGTCGACCGCGTCACCTCCTTCTTCGACGACTACGTGCGGCGCTTCACCGACCTGCCGTTCCTCGTGACCCTGACCGAGCGGGACGGGGCCCACGTACCGGCGAAGTTCCTGCGCGCCGCCGACCTGGAGCAGAAGGGCGAGGATGCGCGCTGGAAGACGGTCGTGCTGGACGAGGCGACGGGCCGCGCGGTCGTCCCGAACGGCTCGCTGGGCTTCCGCTGGAACGAGGCGGACCAGGGCCGGTGGAACCTCGACCTCGGTGACGTGCGGCCCCGGCTGAGCCTGCACGGCCACGAGATGGCGTCGGGCGTCGAAGTACTGCTCCCCCGCTTCGACACGGAGGGCGGCGCGCACGCGCAGGGCCGCGGGGACGTCGTCCGGCGGGGCGTACCGGCGACGCGGCTCGGCGGGGCGGGCGGGCCGCTGGTGACGACGGTGTTCGACCTGCTGCTGGCGCAGTACGGCGTGGCGCGTGACGGGGTGCCGGGTGACTGGCCGGCGTCGTACGAGGACGCGGCCGCGCCCGGCACCCCGGCCTGGCAGGAGACGCACACCTCGGTACCGGCCGCGGCCTGCGTGCGGATCGCCCGGGAGTTCGCGCGCACCGCCGAGCGTTCCAAGGGCCGCTGCATGATCCTGATGGGCGCGGGCACGAACCACTGGTTCCACTCGGAGACGATCTACCGGACCTTCCTCGCCCTGCTCCAGCTGACCGGCTGCCAGGGCCGCAACGGCGGCGGCTGGGCGCACTACGTGGGTCAGGAGAAGTGCCGGCCGGTGACCGGCTGGGCGTCGCTGGCCGCCGCGTCGGACTGGTCGCGCCCGCCGCGCCAGATGATCGGCACCGCGTACTGGTTCCTGAACACCGACCAGTGGCGCTACGACCGGTTCGGCGCGGACGTGCTGGCCTCGCCGCTGGGCGAGGGACGGCTGACGGGGATGACGGGCGCGGACTGCCTGGCGCTGTCGGCACGGACGGGGTGGATGCCGTCGTACCCGACCTTCGACCGCAACCCGCTGGAGCTGGGCGAGACGTTCGGCGACCCGGTGGCGAACGCGGTGGCCGAACTGCGGGCGGGCACGCTCAGGTTCGCCTGCGAGGATCCGGACGCGCCGGAGAACTGGCCGCGGATCCTGACCCTGTGGCGGGCCAATCTGCTCGGCTCGTCGGCGAAGGGCGCCGAGTACTTCACCAAGCACCTCCTCGGCACGCACTCCTCGCTGCGTGCCCAGGAGGCCGCGCCTCACGAACGCCCACGGGACGTGGTGTGGCACGACGAGGCGCCCGAGGGGAAACTCGACCTGCTGCTGTCGCTGGACTTCCGGCACACCTCGTCCACGCTCCTGTCCGACGTGGTGCTGCCCGCCGCGACCTGGTACGAGAAGCACGACCTGTCCAGCACGGACATGCACCCCTACGTGCACGCCTTCTCCCCGGCCGTGGACCCGCCGTGGCAGACGCGGACCGACTTCGACACCTTCAAGGTGCTGGCGGAGAAGCTGAGCGAGCTCGCCGCCGGGCATCTCGGCGTGCGCAAGGACCTGGTGGCGGCGCCCCTCCAGCACGACACCCCGGGCGAGATCGCCCAGCCGGGCGGGGTCGTACGGGACTGGCGGCGCGGGGAGTGCGGTCCGGAGCCGGGAAAGACCCTGCCGAACCTCACGGTCGTGGAGCGGGACTACACGGCGGTCGGCGCGAAGTTCGCGGCGCTGGGCCCGCTGGTGGAGGCCAAGGGCCTGCCCGCCAAGGGCATCACCCTGAAGCCGGACGAGGAGGTGGAGCGGCTGCGGCACATGAACGGCGCGGTGCGCGGCGGCCCGGCCGACGGGCGTCCGGCACTGGACACGGCGGTGAAGGCCGCCAACACCATCCTGGCCCTCTCCGGCACGACCAACGGGCGCCTGGCCGTCCAGGGCTTCCACACGCTGGAGGCGAAGACCGGGCAGGCCATGGCCCACCTGGCCGCCGAGCACGAGGGCAAACGGGTCACGTACGCGGACACCCAGGCGGCGCCCGTGCCGGTGATCACCTCGCCGGAGTGGTCGGGCAGCGAGGCCGGCGGGCGCCGGTACACGGCGTTCACGCTGAACACCGAGCACCTCAAGCCCTGGCACACCCTCACCGGCCGCCAGCACTTCTTCCTCGACCACGACTGGATGCACGAGCTGGGCGAGGCGCTCCCGGTGTACCGGCCGCCCCTGGACATGAGCCGGCTGTTCGGCGAGCCGCGGCTCGGCCCGGACGGCCACCGGGAGGTGACGGTCCGCTACCTCACCCCGCACAACAAGTGGTCCATCCACTCCGAGTACCAGGACAACCTGTTCATGCTGGCGCTGTCCCGGGGAGGCCAGACCATCTGGATGTCGACGCAGGACGCGGAGGCGATCGGCGTGTCCGACGACGACTGGATCGAGGCGGTCAACCGCAACGGCGTGGTCGTGGCCCGCGCGATCGTCTCGCACCGCATGCCGCCCGGCACGGTCTACATGCACCACGCGCAGGAACGCACGGTCAACGTCCCGCTCGCGGAGACCACCGGCAAACGCGGCGGCATCCACAACTCGCTCACCCGCCTCATCCTGAAACCGACCCATCTCATCGGCGGCTACGCCCAGCTGTCCTGGGCGTTCAACTACCTCGGCCCGACGGGCAACCAGCGTGACGAGGTCACCGTGATCCGCCGCCGCGGCCAGGAGGTCGAGTACTGATGCGCCCGATGGCCCAGATCGCGATGGTCATGAACCTCGACAAGTGCATCGGCTGCCACACCTGCTCGGTCACCTGCAAGCAGGCGTGGACCAACCGGCGCGGCATGGAGTACGTCTGGTTCAACAACGTCGAGACCCGCCCCGGCCAGGGCTACCCCCGCCGCTACGAGGACCAGGAGAAGTGGCAGGGCGGCTGGGAACTGAACCGGCGGGGCGCGCTGAAGCTGAAGGCGGGAGGCCGGTTCAAGAAGCTCGCCGGGATCTTCTCCAACCCGAGACTGCCGGAGATCAAGGACTACTACGAACCCTGGACGTACGACTACAAGAACCTCACCGACGCCCCGCTCGGCGACGACTACCCGGTGGCGCGGCCCGTCTCGCAGCTCGACGGCAAGCCGATGAAGATCGGCTGGTCCTCGAACTGGGACGACAACCTGGGCGGCGCCCCCGCCTACGGCGACCTCGACCCGATGGTGGAGCGCACGCGGCAGCAGGCCTCGGAGAAGGTGCGGTTCGCGTACGAAGAGACCTTCATGTTCTACCTGCCGCGCATCTGCGAGCACTGCCTCAATCCGTCGTGCGTGGCGTCCTGTCCGTCCGGGGCGATGTACAAGCGGTCCGAGGACGGCATCGTCCTGGTCGACCAGGACCGCTGCCGGGGCTGGCGGATGTGCGTGACGGGATGCCCGTACAAGAAGGTGTACTTCAACCACCGCACCGGCAAGGCCGAGAAGTGCACCTTCTGCTATCCGCGCATCGAGGTGGGCCAGCCGACGGTCTGCTCGGAGACCTGTGTGGGACGGCTCAGGTACCTGGGGGTGGTGCTGTACGACGCCGACAAGGTGACCGAGGCGGCCTCCACAGCGAGTGAACAGGACCTGTACGAGGCCCAGCTGGGGGTGTTCCTCGACCCGGAGGACCCGGCGGTGCGGCGGGCGGCACAGGAGGCGGGGATCCCGTTCGACTGGCTGGAGGCGGCCCGGCGCTCCCCCGTGCACGCGCTGGTGAGCAGGTACCGGGTGGCGCTGCCGCTGCATCCGGAGTACCGCACCATGCCGATGGTCTGGTACATCCCTCCGCTGTCACCGGTGGTGGACGCGCTGACGGAGACCGGGCACGACGGCGAGGACGCGGACAACCTGTTCGGCGCGATCGACACGCTGCGGATCCCCCTGGAGTACCTGGCCGAACTGTTCACGGCGGGCGACGTCGGACCGGTGCGGGCCTCGCTGGAGAAGCTGGCGGCGATGCGCGCCCACATGCGGTCGGTCAACCTCGGCGAGCCCCCTGACCCGGCCATCAGCGCGGGCGTCGGCATGCGTCCCGAGGAGGTCGAGGACATGTACCGGCTGCTGGCGATCGCCAAGTACGAGGAGCGGTACGTGATCCCGACGGCGGCCGTCGGGGACGCGCACCGGCTGGAGGCGTCGGCGCTGCCGGACACGTGCAGCCTGGACACCGACGGCGGTCCGGGGATGGGCGGCGACGGGCCGTTCGGCCAGGACTCGGGACGCCGGAGGCTGCCGCTGGTGCCGGTGGAGAACTTCCACATCCTGCGCAGGCGGCAGACCGCGGACGACGAGAGGGAGGTCTGATCCGATGCCCGGGTTCGAGGTGCTGTACCAGGCGGCGGCGCTCTGTCTGACGTATCCCGACGACGACTTCCGTGCCCGGCTGCCGCTGCTGCGCGAGGCCGCGCCGCAACTGCGCGCCTTCACCGACCACGCGGCCGTGACGCCGCAGGGCGAACTCCAGGCGCACTACGTGGAGGTCTTCGACTTCAAGAACCGGCACAGCCTGTACCTGAGCTGGTGGACCGACGGCGACACCCGCAACCGCGGGATGTCACTGGTCCGCTTCAAGGAGCTGTACCGCGCCCACGGCCTGGAGTTCACGGGCGAGGAGCTGCCGGACTTCCTGCCCGCGGTACTGGAGTTCGTCTCCCGCACCGGGGACATCGGCATGCTCACCGAGCACCGCGACGCCCTTGACCGGCTCCGCTCCCGGCTCACCGCCTTCGGCACGCCCTACGCGTGCGTCCTGGACGCCGTGTACGCCACCCTGCCGCCCGCACCCACCGGAGCCCGCCCGTGACCGTCTTCCTCTGGGGCGTCCTGCCCTACGCCGCGTTCGCCCTGCTGATCGCCGGCCTGATCTGGCGGCACCGCTACGACCGCTTCGGCTGGACGACGCGGTCCTCGCAGGTCTACGAGTCGAAGCTGCTGAACATCGCCTCGCCGGTGTTCCACTACGGCATCCTGTTCGTGCTGGTCGGCCACCTCGTCGGGCTGTTCGTCCCGGAGTCGTGGACGGACGCGCTGGGCGTGAGCGAGCACGCGTACCACCTGCTGTCCCTGTACGGCGGCACGGCGGCCGGGGTACTGGCGGTGGCCGGGATCCTGATCCTCATCTACCGGCGGCGCACCAACGCGCCCGTCTTCCGGGCGACGACCGCCAACGACAAGGCCATGTACGTCTTCCTGCTCGGCGCGATCGTCCTGGGCATGGTGGCCAAGCTCGCGCACTCCTCCGGCACCGGCTACGACTACCGGCACACCATCGCGCCCTGGTCGCGCAGCCTGTTCACCCTCCAGCCGAAGACGGAGCTGATGGTGGGGGTGCCGGTGCTGTACCAGGTGCACGCGGTGATCGGGATGGTGCTGATCGCCCTGGTGCCCTACACCCGGCTCGTGCACATGTTCAGCGCGCCGGTGCAGTACCTGGTCCGGCCTTACGTGGTCTACCGGTCGCGCGACCCCAGGCAGCTGGGGCCGCGCCCGGACCGGCGGGGCTGGGAGCGCGCCGGCTCCTAGCCGTTGCTAGGCCAGCTTCGCCGTGAGGGTGATGGTCGTGCCGGTCAGGGCCTGGCTGACCGGGCAGTTCTTCTTGGCGTCCTCGGCCGCGGCGACGAACGCGTCGTTGTCGAGGCCGGGGACGGTGCCCTCCACGGTGAGGTGGATGCCCTTGATGCCCTCGCCGGGCTGGAAGGTGACGTCGGCGGAGGTGGTGAGCTTGGTGGGCGGGGTGCCGGCGCCGGCCAGGCCGTGCGACAGCGCCATGGAGAAGCAGCTGGAGTGGGCGGCGGCGATCAGCTCTTCCGGGCTGGTCTTGCCGTTCGCCTGCTCGGCGCGCGACGGCCACGACACCGGCTGCTCGCCGATGCCGGACGAGTCGAAGGTGACGACACCGTTGCCCTCGAGCAGGTTGCCTTCCCAGACGGTGTGTGCGGAGCGCGTGGTTGCCACGGCGGGTCCTCTCGAATTCGCTTGCTGTACTGGGGCGGTGGGAGCCCGTCTCCGGGTTCCTCACCCCCCATCCGATCACACTCCGGCTCAGCTCACGCGGAAGACCGGTCCTCGGACGGTGAACGGCAGCCGCGCGCCCTGCGGGATCAGGCAGGCGTGCTCGCGCCGTACCCGAAGTACGGCGCACCAGCCGTCGGTGATGACGAGCACCGCGCGAAGTCGTCGGCGCGCAGCAGCGCGTCGACGCCGGGCTGGAGGGCGGTGCCGGCGCGGCCGTGCCCCCGCACCCGGCCGGCGATGTCCGTCGCGGGCGGGTACCCGGCGTCGTGCGGTTCCGCGTCGCGGCACACGACCCGGGCGGCGGGTACGCCGCGGGCCTGTGACGGCTGCCTGCACGCAGCAGCTCCTCGGGCTGCTGTGCGAAGCGGACCCGCACCGGTGTGGGCGGGACGGGGGACGGGGCCCGTAGGCAGCCGAATCACCGCGCGGCGGGACCGTCCTGCCGCCGCCTGCGGGCGGCCATGACCGCGTACACCAGCACGCCCGCGAAGAGGAAGAGCACGCCCTGGTAGACCGCCGCGTAGCCGGCGCCCGCGACCAGCCAGAGGGAGAACCCGGCCGCGACCGCCGCGATCACGCCGTCCCGCACCAGCCGCGCCCGGTCGACCTTTTCGCCCTGCCCGGAGACCAGGTGGAAGATCTGCGCGGCGGTGGCCAGCAGGTACGGCACGGTCGCGGTGAAGGTGGTGACGAGCACGAGCACCTCGAAGACCTTCGCCGAGCCGGACGTGTAGTTGTACACGGTGAGCAGGGAGGCCAGGACGACGGTGACACCGACGCCCACCGTCGGCACGCCGCGCCGCCTGCGGGCGAACGCGGCCGGGAAGAGGCCGTCCTTCGCCGCCGCGTACGGGGTCTGGGCGCTCAGCAGCGTCCAGCCGTTGAGGCAGCCGGTCATCGACACCAGGGCGGCGAGCGCGACGGCCCAGCCGCCCCAGGCGCCGCCGAACATGGTGTTCACGGCGTCGGAGAAGGGCGCGGTGGAGGTCACCAGTCGGTCGTGGGAGACGGTGCCGAAGACGGAGAGCGTGCCCAGCAGGTAGACGAGGGCGGCGCCCGCGGTGCCGATGATCGTGGCCCGGCCGACCGTGCGGCGGGGGTCCTTGACCTCGCCGGCGCTGACGGCGGCGGACTCCACGCCGAGGTAGGAGAAGAGCAGGATCGCGGCGGCGGCGGAGACCGCGCCGATGCCGCTGCCGCCGCTCGCGTTGAACGGGCCCAGGTTGTCCGGGTCGAAGAAGAACAGCCCGCCGACCGCGACGAGCAGCAGCGGCGCGAACTTCAGCACGGTGGAGACGAGCTGCACGGCGCCGACATAGCGGGTGCCCGCGAAGTTGGCGAGCGCCGGCAGCCACTGGATGACGAGCGCGGCCAGGCATGCGGTCCAGCGGTGGTCGTTCACCGGGATCAGGACGTCGAGGTAGCCGACGGCTGCGACGGCGAGCGCCGCGTTGGACACCCAGGTGGTGATCCAGTACGCCCAGGCGGCGAGGAAGCCGGCGAAGTCGCCGAACGCCTCGCGTGCGTACACGTAGGGGCCGCCGGTGCGCGGGTCGCGGGCGGCGAGGCGGCCGAAGACCAGGGCGAGCGCGATGGCACCGACGGTCAGGACACCGAAGGCGAGCAGGCTGATGGTGCCGAAGGGGGCGACGGAGGCCGGGAGCAGGAAGATGCCGCCGCCGATGATGTTGCCCATGACCAGGGCGGTGGCGACGGGGAGCCCGAAGCGGCGGGCGTGCCTGCCGCTGCCGGGGGCCGGAGCGGAGTCGGAGGCCGCGGGGGGTTCCTGCGGGTCCGGAGCCGGTGGGGGGACGGTCCCGGTGACGTGCATGGGGTGGGGCGCCTTCCTTGGAACTGGTGCCCGGGATCGCCGGGACGGCGCCCATGGTCGGGCACGGTCCGGCGTGGCTCCAAATCAGGCGCTTTTGTCCTGCACGACCCCGTCCGGGACGGGAAAAGGTCCGCCCTCGACGGCCCTGTACCGGGGATCCTCCACGGGCACCTGCGGGCCGTTCGACTCGCGCAGCCAGCGGCGCAGGATCCGGTGGACGTGCTCGGCCCCGACGATCTCCGCGCCCTCGGCGACCGGCGCGGACAGCACGACCGGCGACAGGAGGAAGGCGCGGGACTGGGCGCCGCCGAGTCCGCCGTGCGAGCCGATCTGCTCCTCGAAGGCGAGGACCTCGCCGTCGGCCGGGTCGTGGAAGGAGTTGACCATGATGTCGGCGGTGTGCGGGAAGGAGTGTGTGCGGCGCACGGCGTCGGCGGCGCCGGGTCCGAAGGGCGCGAGCGGGCCGGGTTGTTCGTCGAGCCGGTCCAGGGGGATCTCCGCGCCGCGCGCGCCGAGCACCACACCGCCGTGCCTCTCGCTGCGCACCAGCAGGAAGCCGATGCCGGGGTGGTTGGCGAGGGTGGGCAGCAGGGCGGGGTGGCGGGCGTCGATCTCCTCCCGGGTCATCCGGTGCGGCACGTCCGGGAAGGAGACCAGGCCCAGGTTGCCGGAGGCCAGCACGATCGGCTCCGAGCGGCGGCCCGTGGGCGTGTCGGCGGGGCGCTGCTGCTCGGCGCCCTCCTCGACGGGCCGGTGCAGGGCGGCCCGCACGGTGTTGCGGGCCTCGGCGCCGCTGCGGGTGCGCTGGGCGCGGCGCGGTACGGGCAGTCCGCAGCCGGCCCGCACCAGGTCGCCGAGGGTGAGGCCGTAGCGGGCGCGGAAGGTCTCGCCGGGGCTCTGGCCGTGGTCGGACAGGACGACGATCCGGTACTTGCGGGGGGCGTGCTCGGCGACCTTCTCGATCAGCGCGAGCGCGCGGTCGAGCCGCTGGAGGACCTTCGAGGCGTCCCGGCCGGCCGGGCCGGAGTGGTGCGCCACCTCGTCGTAGGCCACCAGGTCGGCGTAGACGGCGGTGCGTCCGGCGAGCATGTCGCCCATCACCGCGGCGACGACGACGTCCCGTTCGACGACGGTCGCGAAGGCACGGACGAAGGGGTAGAGGCCGCCGCGGGAGACCCGCGGGCGGACCTTGCGCACGCGGGCGCGGGTGGACTGGCCGATCTCCCGGCACACCTCGGCCACGAAGGACATGGCGGTGCGGACGGCGTTGGCCGGGTCGGAGAAGTAGGCGAAGTACCCGGAGCGGGACCGCGTCCGGGGGCTGCGGCGGCGGGTGGCGATGGAGAGCACGAGGGCCTGTTCGTCGGCGCCGCCGCCGAACAGGTTGCCGCGGCTGGCGCCGTCGAAGGTGAGCAGTCCGCCGTCGCCGGTGTGTCTGACGGCGCGGTGCTGGAGTTCGGCGGCGCTGGTCGGGCGGTTGCAGACGACGACCTCGCCGCTGTCCTTCTCGTACCAGCGGAAGGCGGGGACGTCGTGGTTGCTGCCGTGCAGTATGCCGAGCTGGCTGGCGCCGGTCTGACTGGACCAGTCGGTGCGCCACCGGGCGAGCCGGTGGGTCGCCGACGTGCCGTCCCGGCCGAGCCAGCGGGCGACGGTGGGCATGACGCCGTCGCCGACGGCGTCCAGCAGGACGTCGTGGCCGACGCCGTCCAGTTGCAGGAAGACGGTGCCGGGATCGGACGGGCAGGGCGGGCCGGATCTGCGGCGGCGGTCGGCGAGGCGGTAGAGCCGTCGCCGGTAGGCGTCGTCGTCCCGCACGGCCAGGGCGCCGCCCGTGGCGGAGGCGACGGCGGACATGACGGCGGCCACCACGACCGCCGTCTCGGGGGCGACGCCGCCGCGCCCCGCCGGGTTCACGTCGATGGCGAGGAGCAGCAGCCCGCCGTTGAGGAAGAAGACGAGGAGCCCGAGGACCAGTGCCGGCACCAGGAGCAGCAGCCGGACCAGCAGCGGCCACACCAGGGCGGACAGCAGGCCGAAGGCGCCGGCGCCGATCGCGGCGGTCATGGCGATGTCGGTCGCGCTGTCGCCGTCGGGCGACTGGAGCCGGAAGTCCGGCAGGATCCCGGCCAGCACGAGCACGGTGAGGGTGGATACCGCCCACACCGCGACACTCCGCCCGACCTGACTGGCGACCCGGCGCCAACGGCCTCCACCCACGCTCCGCACACCTCACGTCCCGGCCCGTCGTCCGCGCGGGCCTTCCCCACCCTGTCACAACGGTCCGGAGCACCCGTTTGTCCCCCCGGGTCCGGTTCACACCCCGCGGTCGTGTCAGCGGCCGTCGTATCCCGCCGTCGGCATCGACAGTCTGCGGTGCACGCACGCCTTCATCCGGGCGTCGTAGGACGGTTCCGCGTGGCCGGCCGTCTCGACGCGGACCCCGCGTCGCGCGCACTCCGCGGTGAACTCCTCCACGGACGACAGCGCGCTCTCCAGCACCCGGAGACTGGGCGCCACGAACAGGTCGTGCCCGGGGCGGACACCGTCCCACAGAGCGTCGTGGTCGGGCCGCAGGCCGCGTACCAGCAGCTCCCTGGCGACGACGTATCCGTGCTCCGCGGCCCAGCGGGCGCACATGGCGTGCTGGCTGCGCGAGTCGACCAGGAAGGGATCGTCGTCCAGCTGTTCCAGCGGCGTCAGACTCGCGATCGCCGTCACCCTCACCGGCCCCATGGTGTCCCCCTCACCTCCCGTTTTCGCCGCCGACCCTACTCCTGGACGTAGGCTGCGGGGAGTCGCGCGAAGGAGGCAAAGAGGTGCCGGTGGAGCTCACCTGGTGGGGTCACGCCACCTGCACGGTCGAGGACTCGGACATCCGTGTGCTCACCGACCCGCTGTTCGCCCGCAGGCTCGCCCATCTGCGTCGCAGGCGGGGCGCGGTGCCGCCGCCGGACGCCTGGCGCGCGGACGTGGCGCTCGTCTCCCACCTGCACGCCGACCACCTGCACGTGCCGTCGCTCGCGCGGCTCGCGCCGGGCACGCGCCTGCTCGTGCCCCGGGGCGCGCGCCGGGCGGTGCCAGGGCTGCGCCGGCTCGGGCACCTGGAGGTGGGCGAGGTGGCTCCGGGCGACGAGGCAACGGTCGGTGACCTGCGGATACGGGCGGTGCCGGCACGGCACGACGGCCGGCGGCTGCCGGTCGGACGGCACCGCTCCCCCGCGCTCGGCTATGTCGTCGAGGGTGAGGCACGGACGTACTTCGCCGGGGACACCGGCCTGTTCGACGGCATGGAGAAGGAGGTCGGGCCGGTCGACGCGGCCCTGTTGCCGGTGGGCGGCTGGGGGCCGTACCTGGGCGAGGAGCATCTGGACGCGGGGCGCGCGGCCGAGGCGCTGGCCCGGCTGGCGCCGCGCACGGCGGTGCCGGTGCACTACGGCACGTACTGGCCGATCGGTATGGACGCCGTGCGCCCCCACGAGTTCCACACGCCGGGCGACGAGTTCGTGCGCCTGTCGGCGCTGCGCGCGCCGGGGGTGTCGGTGCACCGGCTGGGGCACGGCGAGCGGGTCCGGGTGGAGGTCGCACGGTGAGCTGGCTGGCCGCCGCCACGACGGGCATACCGACCGATCCTGCGCAGCAGGCGTTCGGTTATCCGTCGCTGTTCCTGCTGGTGCTGATCGGGGCGCTGGTGCCGGTGGTGCCGACGGGCGCGCTGGTGAGTTCGGCGGCCGTGGTGGCGATGCACCAGACGGTGCCGTTCTCCATGCTGATGGTGTTCGTGACGGCGTCGCTGGCCGCGTTCTGCGGGGACATGGCGCTGTACTGGCTGGGGCGGCGCGGCGTCGGCTCGAAGAACGGGTCACGCTGGCTGGAGGCGATCCGGTCGCGGGCGCCCGAGGACCGGCTGGAGCAGGCGCAGAAGAAGCTCGCCGAGCACGATGTCGCTGTACTCGTGCTGTCCCGGCTGGTGCCGGCGGGGCGCATACCGGTGATGCTGGCCTGTCTGCTGGCCAAGTGGCCGCTGCGCCGGTTCGCCCGCGGCAACCTGCCGGCCTGCCTGGCCTGGGCGGTGACGTACCAGCTGATCGGCGTCCTGAGCGGCGCGCTGTTCAGCAAGCCCTGGGAGGGTGTGGCCGCGGCGATCGCGCTGACCGTACTGGTCGGCGGGGCGCCGAGCGTGTGGCGGCGCTGGCGGGGACCGGCGAAGGCGTAGGCCTCCGGCGGCAGGGCCCTGGGGAGGCGTGAGCCCGCAGGATGAGCGGGCGGCCCGGGATCGCCCCGCCGGAATCACGCCGTGCGGCGGGGCAGCCCTGGGCGGCACGGGTCGACCGGCGTGTCCGGTGCCAACGTCCTTGTGAACGGACCGCGCGCGCGACCGCGCGGCCGGACGCGCCGTCGGCCGTTTCGCGGCCCTCGGTGACGCCCCTGCCCGGCAGGCGACGGCGTCGGCCCGGACAGGCGGCCGGGGGTCACTCCAGCACGCGGGAGCCGCCGATCGGGAGGTCCCACAGGTGCTCCCGGGGCAGACCCGCCCGCTGCCAGGCGGCGCGTACGCGGGTGAGCGGTTCCAGTACGGGTTCCGCGGAGAGGACGAAAGTGCCCCAGTGCATCGGCGCCATCCGGCGGGCACCGACGTCCTGGGCGGCCCGCACCGCTTCCTCCGGGTCGCAGTGCACGTCGCTCAGCCACCAGCGGGGGTCGTAGGCGCCGATCGGGAGCATGGCGAGGTCGATTCCGGGGTAGCGGCGGCCGATGCGCGTGAACCAGTGGCCGTACCCGGTGTCGCCGGCGAAGTACACGCGCCGGCCGTCGGGGTCGGTGAGGACCCAGCCGCCCCACAGCGTGCGGCAGGTGTCGGTGAGGGTGCGCTTGGACCAGTGGTGGGCCGGCACGAAGTCGAAGCGGACACCGTCCAGCTCGGCCGCCTCCCACCAGTCCAGCTCGGTGACGCGGGTGAAGCGGCGGCGGTGGAACCAGCGGCCGAGCCCGGCCGGCGCGAAGACGGGCGTGTCGCGCGGCAGCCGGCGCAGGGTGGGGGCGTCCAGGTGGTCGTAGTGGTTGTGGCTGACGACGACCGCGTCGACGCGCGGCAGGGCGCTCCAAGGGACGCCGACGGGGGTGACACGGGCCGGGGTGCCGAGGATGCGGCGGGACCATACCGGGTCGGTGAGCACGGTGAGCCCGCCGACGCGCACCACCCAGCTGGCGTGTCCCGCCCAGGTGACGGCGACGGTGCGGGCGTCCACGCGGGGCAGCGGGCCGGGAGCGTACGGCAGTCGGGGGATCTCGGCGAGGCCCTCGGGGCGGGGTCTGACCGCGCCCTCGCGGGCGAATCTGGCCAAGGCCTTCAGACCGGGCAGCGGCGCGGTGAGCCGGTCGTGGAAGGTCCTCGGCCACACCCGGTGTTCGGCCAACGGCCGGGGATCGGCGAGCGGCGGGGACGGGGAGGCCGAGGAGTACGTGCCCGGCGGAGCTTCGGTGTCCTCGGCGGACGTGGCCGTGGACGCGGGGGTGCTCGTGGACGTGCCCGTGGTCGTGGTCGTGGTGGACGGGGGCTGCTGGGTCATCGAGGAGACTCCCATCGCTGAGCGTCACGGAGATCGTCGAAGACCGACTTCAGGCCGGTCAACGCGCGTTGCACGTGTGCCAGTCCCACCGGGTCGGGGGACGTGAGGCACTCCGCGCGCCGCTCGTCGGTGCCGCCGAGCAGGGGGCCGGTGGCGAGCCGGACGCGCAGGGCCGGGAGGTCGTCGCCGAAGCGGTGGCCGCCGGGGGCGGGCATACCGAGCCGGGCGGTGAGGAAGTCCTCCAGTTCCTGGGCGTCGCCGACACCCTGGGCACCGAGCGCGTCGCGCAGCGGGCCGAGATCGGCGTACAGGTGGCGGCCGGCCTGCGGAGGCCTGGCGGTGGCCCCCGCGGCGACGACGGCGGAGTGCACGGCGGCGGCCACGCGCGCGTGCAGGCGTACGGCGGCCGACCGGCGGGCGGTGACCGGCTCGGGTTCGGCGAGCGCGTACCCGGCCGCGGCTGCGACGGGCGCGGCGACGCGGGCGCCGAGCGCGGTGAGTACGTCGAGCACGCGCGCGTGCAGGCCGTCCCCGGCGGCGGACGCGGGGAAGCGGGCGACGGCGGCCGGCCAGCCCGGCGGCAGCAGCGCCCCGGCCAGGTCGGTGACGACGGTGACCCGTTCGGGCAGCATCTCCGCGGGGCTGAGCACGACGGTGGCGTGCGGGTCGTGCAGGGTGTCGCGCCAGGTCTCGTCGCTGACCAGGTGCAGTCCCTCGCCGGCGGCGGCCTCGACGGCCTCGTGCAGCAGGTCGGGCGGCGCGACGGTGCCCGTGGGGTCGTCGGCGACGGACAGGACGAGCAGCCGTGGATCGCCGCCCTCCGTGCGGACCCGGCGGACGGTTTCCAGGAGGGCGTACGGGTCGGGGACGCCGCCGGACTCGGCCGGGGTCGGCACGTGGAAGACGGGTCTGCCCAGCAGCCGCGCGTACGGCGCCCACCAGGCGGCGCAGGGGCGGGGCACCAGGACGTCGCCGCCGAGCGCGGCCGTCAGGGCGAGCAGCAGGGCGTTGGCGCCGGGCGCGGCGGCCACGTGGCCGGGCTCGGTGGGCAGGCCGCGCCGGTCCCAGTAGCCGCAGGCGGCGTCCAGGAGCGCGGGGGCGCCGCCGGCCGGTTCGTCCTGGCCCCGGCCGGCCGCGGCGGCGAGGTGGGCGGACAGTTCGGGCAGCACGGGCAGTCCGTCGTCGGGAAAGTGCGGACCGTAGCGGACGGGGCCGTGCCCCACGGCGTCATGACCAGCGGCATGAACTGCACGGTCGCCGCCTGCACGGTCGTCACCCCCGAAGTCGTGGCCTTCGCGGTCCGTCCGCCGCATACGTGCCTCCGCGCAGTCCGTGGTGCCGTGTCCTGTCGCCGTCCGGCCGGGTGCTCTTCCGTTGCTCCCAGTACCCACCGTGGCCGCCTGGCATGGCTGTGGCCCGGGGCGAGCGGACGCACCCGGTCCACCGCCGTGCGGGTCAGCGGTGCTCGGCGTCTTCGCGCAGGCGGAGCCGCAGCCGGTGCGCGGCCGCGCCGAACGCGCCCGCGATCAGGGCGCCGCCGGCGACCAGTGCCGGCATCGAGTCGGTGAAGGCCCCGCCGGTACCGGCCCGCACCCCGTGCTGCGCGGTCGCGCCGCCGCAGGGCTTTCCCTTCGCGGAGGTCTCGCCGTGCCGGGCCTCCGGGTCGGGACAGGCCGGCTCGGTGGCGCCGCACGGCTCGCCCGGCGCGGCGGGCTCGGGGCACGGGGGTTTGGCGCCAACCCCGTTCGCCCCGGCCCCGTTCGCCCCGGGCACGGTCATCGTCGCGCTCCACGGAGCGCCCTCGCCGCCGGATGCCTCCGGGCAGGCACCGTCGACGGTCCACGCGTCCTCGGAGCCCGCGGCGTCCGGGGCGGTCTCGAACTCCTCGGCGGGGACTATGCGAGCGGTGCCCCGGTAGGCGGGCCCGGACGTCGTCCCGTCACCTCCCCCCACCTTGCGCAGCTCGACGGTGCCCTCGTCGAAGGCCGCTGAGGTGGCGTCGAGGGTCGCGGGCGCGACCCCGCCGGTCGGCGCGCAGGAGACGGAGACGGTGACGGTGCCGCCCGGTGTCACGTCGGCCGGGCTGACCTCGGCGGCGGGTTCCCCGACGCCGGCCGACGGCGGGGGGACGCCCGGCTCGGCGGACGGCGGGGGGACGCCCGGCTCGGCCGGGGCGGGGGCCGCGCCGAAGCCGAGGGCGGCACTGGCCAGGACGGCGGTGGACAGGGCACGGGCGGTGCGGCGCATGGGGCGGGCTCCTTCGAGCGACGGCTGCGGGGCACGGCACACTCGCGCCCCCTCGGCCATCACAGCCCGCCCGGTACGGACGCGCGCGCCACCGTGCGCCGTTCGCGGGAACGGGACGCCCGAGCGGGTGAGCACCGGGTTTCGGCACACCGCCGCCGCTTCGGCCCGGATCGCCCGCCGCTTCGGCCCCGCCGGCTCAGGCGGCCTGGTCGCGCAGTACCTGCTCCCGCACCCGGTTGCAGCAGCGGCTGATCAGGCGGGAGACGTGCATCTGGGAGATGCCGAGCTGTTCGGCGATGCGGCTCTGGGTCATGTCGTCGAAGAAGCGCATGTAGAGGATGGCGCGTTCCCGCTCGGGCAGGGCGGCGAGGCGGTCCTTGACGGCCTCGCGGTCGACGACGGTGTCGAGGGCCGGGTCCAGGGCGCCGAGGGCGTCGCCGAGTGAGTAGCCGTCCTCGCTGCCGGGGAGCTCCGCGTCCAGGGACAGGGCCGTGAAGCTCTCCAGGGCCTCCAGGCCCACCCGGACGTCCTCCTCGCTCAGATCGGCGTGCTCGGCGATCTCTGCGACGGTGGGCCTGCGGCCGGAGATGGTCTGGGACAGGTCCTGACCGGCGAAGCGCACGCGGTTGCGCAGGTCCTGGACCCGGCGCGGCACGTGCAGGGTCCACATGTGGTCGCGGAAGTGCCGCTTGATCTCTCCGGTGACCGTCGGCACGGCATAGCTCTCGAAGGCGTTGCCGCGCTCGGGGTCGTACCGGTCGACGGCCTTGACCAGGCCGAGGGCAGCGACCTGGCGCAGGTCCTCGTAGCTCTCGCCGCGGCTGCGGAACCGTCCCGCGAGCCGTTCGGCCATGGGGAGCCAGGCCTCGACGATCCGGTCGCGGACCGCGTCGCGTTCCGGACCGTCGGGAAGGGTGGTGAGTCGGCGGAAGGCGTCGGCGGTGTCGGGGGCGTCGTCGTGCGGGTGCTTCACGCTGGCGTGGATCGGCATGGTGCGTCGCAACTCCCTCGGAGCGCGGGGTCCTGTCGTCGCGGCCGGGCGACGGCCCGGTCGGCACGGCCGGTGCGGACGGCACCGGAACTCGTGGACCTCCGGTGCGCGGGACGGGCGTCACCGGTGCGACGACACGGCCCTTGGGTTCGGGCGGTCACCGTGGGAGGGCGTCCGGCCCGGACGGACGCATCCGTGACGGCGTCGCGCCGCTCCCACGGACGTGCCTCCTGTCCGAAGCACTGAACTTGCGCCTGCCCCCTGGGCCACACGGCAAACACCCGGAGGTCTTCCGTGCGGGCCCGGGGCCACCCGTACCGCTGCCGCCGGCATCACCCGTCGACCCGGCAGGGACCCGTCGCATGTTCGGGCGGGCTCGACGGCCGGCCGCTACGCCCGGCCCCTGCCCCCGCGGCCCGGCGCGCGGTCCGGCACGAGGGGCCGCGGGATGCCCGTACGACGGTCACCTCCCGCGCGGCTGGTTGAAGCGCAGCATGGTGCCGGAGGGGTCGCGGAAGGCGCAGTCGCGGGCGCCGTAGGGCTGGTCGACCGGCTCCTGGAGGACCTCGGCGCCGGCGGCGCGGATGCGTTCGAAGGTGGCGTCGACGTCGTCGGTGGTGAAGATGACGCCGCGCAGCAGGCCCTTCGCCAGCAGCTCGGCCATGGCCTCCTTGTCGGCGGTCGAGGCGTTCGGGTCGGTGAGCGGGGGTTCGAGGACGATGTCCACGCCGGGCTGGGCCGGGGAGCCGACGGTCACCCAGCGCATGCCCTCGAACGCGACGTCGGCCCGCACCTCCAGTCCGAGCACGTCCCGGTAGAAGGCGAGCGCCTTGTCGTGGTCGTCGACGGCTATGAAGCACTGCGAGAGGCTGATGTCCATGCGCGTCACGCTACGGGCGGGGTCGCGGGCCTCGCTTCTCCGTTCCTGACCGGTCGCGTGTAGATCTTGGCGACGCAGGCGGGGATGTCGGCGCCGTCGGCATGGTCGCGGGCCCGGTACGCGCTCGGGCTCTCGCCGACCAGTTCGGTGAAGCGCGAGCTGAACGACCCCAGTGAGGTACAGCCGACCTCGAAGCAGACCTCCGTGACGGACAGGTCGCCGCGCCGCAGCAGGGCCTTGGCCCGTTCGATCCGGCGCGTCATCAGGTAGCTGTACGGCGTCTCCCCGTACGCGGCGCGGAAGCTGCGGGAGAAGTGGCCCGCCGACATGAGGGCGACGCGCGCGAGCGCCGGGACGTCGAGCGGCTCGGCGTATCTGCGGTCCATCAGGTCGCGGGCCCGGCGCAGCCGTGCCAGATCCTCCAACGTCGTCACCCCACCACGATCCCACAGCGCCGGGCGCGGACGGTACCGGCGCTGTGGGATCGTTCGCGGTCAGGCGCCGACGTACGCCGCGAGGTGCTCGCCGGTGAGGGTGGAGCGGTCCGCGACGAGGTCGGCGGGGGTGCCCTCGAAGACGATGCGGCCGCCGTCGTGGCCGGCACCGGGGCCGAGGTCGATGATCCAGTCGGCGTGCGCCATGACCGCCTGGTGGTGCTCGATGACGATGACCGACTTGCCTGCGTCGACGAGCCGGTCGAGGAGGCCGAGCAGTTGCTCGACGTCGGCGAGGTGCAGGCCGGTGGTGGGCTCGTCGAGGACGTAGACGCCGCCCTTGTCGCCCATGTGGGTGGCCAGCTTGAGCCGCTGGCGCTCGCCTCCGGACAGCGTGGTGAGCGGCTGGCCGAGGGTGAGGTAGCCGAGCCCGACGTCGGCGAGCCGGTCGAGGATCTTGTGCGCGGCCGGGGTGCGGGCCTCGCCGGTGGCGAAGAACTCCTCCGCCTGCGCCACCGACATCGCGAGCACCTCGCTGATGTCCCGGCCGCCGAGACGGTACTCCAGGACCGAGGCCTGGAACCGTTTCCCCTCGCAGTCCTCGCAGGGCGTGGCGACGCCCGCCATCATCGCCAGGTCGGTGTAGATGACACCGGCCCCGTTGCAGGTGGGGCAGGCGCCCTCGGAGTTGGCGCTGAAGAGGGCGGGCTTGACGCCGTTGGCCTTGGCGAAGGCCTTGCGGATCGGGTCGAGCAGCCCCGTGTACGTCGCCGGGTTGCTCCGCCGGGAGCCCTTGATGGGGCTCTGGTCGACCGATACGACGTCGGCGCCCGCGCCGGCCGGCACCGAGCCGTGGATCAGCGAGCTCTTGCCGGAGCCCGCCACGCCGGTGACCACGCAGAGCACGCCGAGCGGGACGTCGACGTCGACGCCCTGCAGGTTGTGTGTCGTGGCGTCGCGGATCTCCAGCGTCCCGGTGGGCTCGCGGACCGTCTCCTTGAGGGACGACCGGTCGTCGAGGTGGCGGCCGGTGACGGTGTCGCCGGCCCGCAGCCCCTCCACGGTGCCCTCGAAGCAGACGGTGCCGCCCGCCGTGCCGGCGCCGGGACCGAGGTCGACGACGTGGTCGGCGATCGCGATCGTCTCCGGCTTGTGCTCGACGACGAGCACCGTGTTGCCCTTGTCCCGCAGCCGCAGCAGCAGGTCGTTCATGCGCTGGATGTCGTGGGGGTGCAGGCCGACGGTGGGCTCGTCGAAGACGTACGTGGTGTCGGTGAGGGACGAGCCGAGGTGGCGGATCATCTTGACGCGCTGCGCCTCGCCGCCCGACAGGGTGCCCGCCGGCCGGTCGAGCGAGAGGTAGCCGAGGCCGATCTCGACGAACGAGTCGAGGGTGTCCCGCAGCGCCGTGAGCAACGGCGCCACCGACGGGTCGTCGAGAGCGCGGACCCACTCGGCCAGGTCGCGGATCTCCATCGCGCAGGCGTCGGCGATGCTGAGCTTCCCGATCCTCGACGACCGGGCGCCCTCGCTGAGCCGGGTGCCGTCGCACTCGGGACAGGTGGTGAAGGTGACCGCCCGCTCCACGAACGCCCGGATGTGCGGCTGCATCGCCTCCTTGTCCTTGGACAGGAACGACTTCTGGATCTTCGGGATCAGTCCTTCGTAGGTGAGGTTGACGCCGCTGACCTTCACCTTGACGGGCTCGCCGTAGAGGAAGTCCCGCAGTTCCTTCTCGGTGTAGTCGCGGATCGGCTTGTCCGGGTCCACGAAACCGGACTGGGCGTAGACCTGCACGGTCCACTGGCTGTCCGACTTCCAGCCGGGGATGGTGAACGCGCCCTCGGACAGCGACTTGGAGTCGTCGTAGAGCTGGGAGAGGTCGATGTCGGAGACCTTGCCCCGGCCCTCGCAGTGGGTGCACATGCCGCCGGTGCGCTCGTACGTCGCCTTGACGGCCTTCTTGTTGCCGCGCTCGACGGTGATCGCGCCGCTCGCCCGGACGGAGGCGGTGTTGAAGGAGTACGCACTGGGCGGTCCGATGTGCGGGTCCCCGAGCCGGCTGAAGAGGATGCGCAGCATCGCGTTGACGTCGGTGGCGGTGCCGACCGTGGAACGGGGGTCGGCTCCCATCCGCTGCTGGTCCACGATGATCGCGGTGGTCAGGCCGTCGAGGACGTCGACCTCGGGGCGGGCGAGCGTCGGCATGAAGCCCTGGACGAAGGCGCTGTAGGTCTCGTTGATCAGCCGCTGCGACTCGGCGGCGATCGTGTTGAACACCAGAGAGCTCTTGCCCGAGCCGGAGACGCCGGTGAACACCGTCAGCCGGCGCTTGGGAATCTCGATGCTGACGTCCTTGAGATTGTTCTCGCGGGCGCCGTGCACACGGATCAGGTCGTGGCTGTCGGCGACGTGCGGCACGGCCGGCCGGTCCGTTCTCCTGGCGCTGCTCATCGTGTCTCCATCTGTCGGGCGGGTCAGCAGGGACACGCTAGACGGAGCACGACGGGCACCGCTTCTCGATTACTGATCCGCTTGCCCGGCCGCCGCCTCGGCTGCCTCGGCCGTGCCGGGATCGTCGGCGGCGCTCGGCGCGGTGCCCGGCAGTACCAAGTCCTCGTAGAGCCCCAGGGCCAGCACCACGCCGAGCATGAGGACGGGGATGAACACAGCGAGCAGCACCGCCATGATCCGTCCTTCCCGACAAGGGGTGGGCGTGGGGGGTGGTGGCTTGGGCCGGGTTCCCCGTGTCCGCCGGGCAAACCGGCGGTGCACGCGGGCACACGCAGCGTGCCGGGGGAAATCGGACCGGACCCGTCCGGATGAATCCGTGTCGGCCCGCGGTGCCCGGGTACGCGGTCGGCACCCCTGAAGGATGTGGAGGGAGACATGCAGCGAGGCAGTGACCGGATGAGCGTCCACCGTGACGACGAGATGAAGCACGAACTGCAGGGCCTGCTCAGGTCCGGGCACCCCACCCGCAGCGAGGAGTGGAACGACCCGGAACCGGCCGCGGAGGACGACCCCGAGGTCACCTACGGACCGGTGACGCCGGGCCGCGGACCGACGTACCTGGAGGCACTCCGGCTCGAACTGGCCCGGAACCTGACCCGGGGCACCTTCCCCGCGAACCCGCGGGAACTGACCCGCGCGCTGCGCCGCGGCAACGCGCCCGACGCCCTCGTCGAGGGTCTGGAAAGGCTGCCGCACAAGGCTCGCTACGGCAACGTCCAGGAACTGGCGGTGGCCCTGACCGAGAACGGCGGATCCGGAGCGGCCGGGCCGCGGAGCGCGTAGGCGCCGGAAAGGACGGGCCCATGACCGGCAACGCGGCCGAGTACGTGCGGGATGTCATGACCCCGGGTGTGGCCGCCGTCCGCCCGGACTCCTCCCTCGTCGAGGCGGCGCGGCTGATGCGCACGCAGGACATCGGTGATGTGGTGGTCGCGGACGGGCAGAACGTCGTGGGTCTGCTCACCGACCGGGACATCACGGTGCGGGCGGTGGCGGAAGGCCTCGACCCGATGGCGGTGGGCGTCCGGGCGGTCTGCACCCGCGACCCGCTGACGGTCTCCCCGCACGAGCCGGTCGCGGACGCGGTGGCGCTGATGCGCGAGCACGCCGTGCGACGGCTGCCGGTCGTGGAGGACGGGCTGCCGGTCGGGATGGTGAGCCTCGGCGACCTGGCCGAGGCCCGGGATCCCGCCTCGGCGCTCGCCGGCATCAGCCGCGCTGAACCGGACGCCACGGACAGCGAGTAGGACGGGCCGAACGCCCCAGACACACACGCGCCGGGCGGCGACGCCGGCCGACGCGCCAGGAAAGCGCCAGGAAAGGAATCCGACCACATGCGCATCGCATTTCTGACCGCGCCCGAGGGCGTGGAGCAGGTCGAGCTGACCGAGCCGTGGCGGGCGGCGAAGGAGGCGGGGCACGAGCCCGTGCTCGTCTCCACGCAGTCCGGTGAGATCCAGGGCTTCAACCACCTCGACAAGGCGGACACGTTCCCGGTGGACGAGGTGGTGGGCGACACGTCGGCCGACTCGTTCGGCGGGCTGGTCCTGCCCGGCGGCGTGGCCAACCCGGACTTCCTGCGGACCGACGACAAGGCCGTGGGGTTCGTCAAGGACTTCTTCGAGCAGGGCCGACCGGTGGCCGCCATCTGCCACGCCCCGTGGACGCTCGTCGAGGCGGACGTCGTACGCGGCCGGGTCATGACCTCGTGGCCCAGTCTGCGGACCGACCTCCGCAACGCGGGCGCCACCTGGGTCGACGAACAGGTCAAGGTCTGCGACCACGGCGACAACGTCCTGATCACCAGCCGCAAGCCGGACGACCTCGAGGCGTTCTGCGAGACCTTCCTCGCCGAGTTCGCCAAGGCGGGCGGCTGAGACGGAGGCGGGCGGCCGGGAACCGGGGCGAGAGAGCCCTCACGTGAGGCCCGGCCCGCCGGTGCGCCCCGATCGCGCCGGCGGGCCGGGCCTCATGCCTGCCCTGCCCGCACAGTGAGTACGGCCGGTGCGGGCAGGGCGTACTCAACCGCCGGGGGTGGTGGCGTCCGCGCCGCCCCGTTCCCGGGCGCCCTCGCGGGTACGGCCCGCGGCGACCGGGCGCCGGGGGTTGCGGCGCAGCCACTCGCCCTCCAGCTGCGCCATGCGGTCGTTGTGGGCCCGCAGCGCGTCGTTCGATCCGTACAACAGGGCGTCGTGGCGTGTGCGGTGGATGGTCTCCAGCTCCTTCATGAGCTGTTGGTCGTCCAGCCGGCCCGGGTCCACTCCGGTCATGGTGTCGTCCCGCGTGTCGTGTTCGTTCATGCGGTCCGGGTACCCGCCCCGGAAGCACTACCACCCCCGAGCGGCACCCGGGAGGGAGCCATGGATCTCGCGTTTCTGCACCCCCTCTACGAACATCAGGGGCCCTGGGCCTCCGTGTACGTCGATCTCTCCCGTCACACGGAGGACACCCCCCACGAACGTGAGCTGACGGCCGCCGCGGTGGCCCGGGAGCTGGCGGAGCAGGGCGCGGACGACGCGACCTGCCGGGCCGTGAGGGAGGCGGTGGAGGGACTGCGCCACGCCGCCGACCCGCACGGGCGGGCGCTGTTCGCGTGTGCCGGGCGGGTGGTCCTCGATCCGCCGCTGGCCCGGCCCCCGTACGGCGGGACCACCGCCGACTGGGCGCCGCTGCCGCACGTGTCACCGCTGCTGGACCTGGCCGGTGAGGACCCGGTGTGCGTGGTGGCGTACATCGACCGCAAGGGCGCCGACTTCGAGCTGCGCAGCGCGCTGGGCAGCTCCGACGCGGGCGGTGTGACCGGCCGGCAGTGGCCGGTGCACCGTACGAGCAGCGTCGACTGGTCGGAGCGCCACTTCCAGCTGCGGGTGGAGAACACCTGGGAGCACAACGCCGCGGAGATCGCGGACGCGCTCGCCGTGTGCCAGGAGGAGACGGGCGCCGACCTGCTGATCCTGGTGGGTGACGACCGGGAGCGGCGGTCCGTGCACGAGCGGCTGCCGAGGCGGCTGCAGGACCGGATCGCCGAGGCTTCGCGCGGCGCCGGCAGCAGGCTGCTGGACGACGAGGTGGAGCGGCTGCGCGACGACCACGTGCGCTCGCGCGCCCAGGAGGACCTGGACCGGTTCCTGGCCGCCCGGACGCCGGACGGCCAGGGCCGGGCCGGCGCCGCGGAGGGCGTGCCCGCGCTGGTCGAGGCCGCCCGGGAGCACCGCATCGACGAGCTGCTGGTCATCCCGGACGCCCCCGACACCCACCGCGAGGTGTGGATCGGCGAGGACGCCGACCAGCTGGCGGTGCGCCGTACGGAGCTGAAGACGCTCGGCGAGCAGAACTCCTGGTCGGCCCGCGCGGACGACGCCCTGCTGCGCTCGGCGGTGATGACCGGCGCCCCCGCGATCTCCGTGACGCCGGCCCTGCCGTCCGAGGCGGCGGACAAGGCACCGGTGGGCGGCCTGGGAGCGCTGCTGCGCTGGAAGTGACCGCGGCGGCCGGCCGCTTCAGCGGGCCCGCTCCACCCGCCGTTCGTCCCAGACCGGCTCCGGCGTCTCACGGACGCGTCCGTCGCTGCCGAAGACGAGGTACCGGTCGAAGGAGCGGGCGAACCAGCGGTCGTGGGTGACCGCGAGGACCGTGCCCTCGAAGCCCTCCAGGCCCTCCTGGAGGGCTTCGGCCGATTCCAGGTCGAGGTTGTCGGTGGGTTCGTCGAGCAGGAGGGCGGTGGCGCCCTGGAGCTCCAGCAGGAGGATCTGGAAGCGGGCCTGCTGGCCTCCGGAGAGGCGGTCGAAGGTCTGCTCGGCCTGCTGGGTCAGCTCGTAGCGGCGCAGTCTCGACATGGCGGCGCCCCGGTCCTGGGAGTGTTCGGTCCACAGGATGTCCAGGAGGGTGCGGCCCAGCAGTTCCGGGTGCGCGTGGGTCTGCGCGAAGTGTCCGGGCACCACGCGCGCCCCGAGCTTCCAGTTTCCGCCGTGGGCCACGTCGTCGCCGGCGAGCAGACGCAAGAAGTGCGACTTGCCGGATCCGTTGGAGCCGAGGACGGCGACCCGTTCGCCGTAGAAGACCTCCAGGTCGAAGGGTTTCATCAGGCCGGTGAGTTCCAGTTGCTCGCAGGTGACGGCGCGGACGCCGGTGCGGCCGCCCTTCAGGCGCATCCTGATGTCCTGCTCGCGCGGCGGCTCGGGCGGCGGGCCGGCCTCCTCGAACTTGCGCAGCCGGGTCTGGGCGGCGGCGTAGCGGGACGCCATGTCGTGGCTGACCGCAGCGGCCTGACGCAGCGTCAGTACCAGCTTCTTCAGCTGCGCGTGCTTCTCGTCCCAGCGGCGGCGCAGTTCCTCGAAGCGGGCGAAGCGCTCGCGCCGGGCGTCGTGGAAGGTGGCGAAGCCGCCGCCGTGCACCCAGGCGTCGGCGCCCGCGGGGCCGGGCTCCAGGGAGACGATCTTCTGCGCGGCGCGGGCCAGCAGTTCCCGGTCGTGGGAGACGAAGAGCACCGTCTTACGGGTCTCCTTCAGCCGCTCCTCCAGCCAGCGCTTGCCGGGCACGTCGAGGTAGTTGTCCGGCTCGTCGAGCAGCAGCACCTCGTCGGTGCCGCGCAGCAGCGCCTCCAGCACGAGGCGCTTCTGCTCGCCGCCGGACAGCGTGCTCGCCTGTCGCCACTGGGCCTTGTCGTACGGCACCCCCAGCGCGGCCGTGGTGCAGATGTCCCACAGGGTCTCGGCCTCGTACCCCTGCGCCTCGGCCCAGTCGGCGAGCGCCTGCGCATAGCGCATCTGGGCGGCCTCGTCGTCCACGGTCAGGATCCCGTGCTCGGCGGCGTCGACTGCGCGTGCGGCCTCGCGGATGCGGGGCGACGCCACGGACACCAGCAGGTCGCGTACGGTCGTCTCGTCCCGCACGGAGCCCACGAACTGCCGCATCACTCCGAGGCCGCCGCCGACGGTGACGGTGCCGCCGTGCGGTTTGAGCTCCCCGGACAGCAGGCGGAGCAGGGTGGTCTTGCCCGCTCCGTTGGGTCCGACGAGGGCCACGACGGCCCCCTCCCCCACCCGGAAGGAGGCGTCGCCGAGCAGCGCCCTCCCGTCGGGGAGGTAGTACTCCAGGTGCGCGGCTTCGAGATGACCCATGGGACCGGATTCTGCGGCTCCCGGCCCGTCCCGGGCAAACCCATTTCCCCCGCCGCGGCCCAGGAAGCCGGTACGTGGGGCGCGCCACCGGCAGGAAACGCCGTCCGCAGGGTAGGCGGGAGCCATGAGCCCCGACGTAGACCTCACCGCCCCGACGCCCGGTCCGCACCCGGTCCGCGACAGCCTCCTGCGGCTGGACCAGCGCGTGTTCGAGGCCGTCGCCGCCCGTACCTGGCCCGGCGCCGACCCCCTGCTGCCCCGCCTGAGCCGCAGCGCCAACCACGGCGTGCTGTGGTTCGCGGCGGGCGCCGCACTGGCCGCGACCCGCACCCCGAGGGCCCGCCGCGCCGCCGCACGGGGCCTCGCCTCGCTGAGCCTGGCGTCGCTGGCGATCAACACCCTCGGCAAGCGCTCGGTCCGCCGCCCCCGTCCCGTACTGGACCCGGTACCGCTGGTGCGGCAGCTGAAGCGGCAGCCGATCACGACGTCCTTCCCCTCCGGGCACGCCGCGTCGGCCGCCGCGTTCGCGACCGGCGTCGCGCTGGAGTCCCCGGCGTGGGGCGCCGCCCTCGCCCCGGTGGCCGCGGCGGTCGCCCTCTCCCGCGTCTACACCGGCGTCCACTTCCCCAGTGACGTACTGGCGGGCGCCGCACTCGGGGCGGGGGCTGCGTTCGCCGTACGGGGCATGGTCCCGACGCGTGCCCAGCTCACCCCGCCGGCCCGGCCGCGCGCCGACGTGCCGGCACTGCCGGGCGGCGACGGTCTCGTCATGGTGGCCAACGTCGGCTCCGGCACCTCGGACCGGGTGCGGGCGCTGTGCGACGCGCTGCCCGACGCGGAGGTGGTGGAGTGCGAACCGGGCGATGTGCGTGCCGAGCTGGAGAAGGCGGCGGACCACGCCCGGGTGCTCGGCGTGTGCGGCGGCGACGGCACCGTGAACGCCGCCGCCGAGACCGCTCTGCGCCACGGGCTGCCTCTGGCCGTGCTGCCCGGCGGCACGCTCAACCACTTCGCCTACGACCTGGGTGTGGAGGACGTGCGGGATCTGTGCCGGGCCCTGGAGCGGGGCGAGGGTGTGCGCGTGGACGTCGGCCGGTTCGCCTCCGGCGGGCAGCGCGGGATCTTCCTGAACACCTTCAGCCTCGGTGTGTACCCGGAGCTGGTCGCCGAACGGGAACACTGGTCCCCCCGGATCGGCGGCTGGCCGGCCGGGGTGCTCGCGGCCGTACGGGTACTGCGTGCCGACCGGCACCCCCTGGAGGCGGAGGTACGGGGCCGCCGGCGCCCGCTGTGGATGCTGTTCGCCGGCAACGGCACGTACCACCGTCGGGGCCTGGCCTCGGGCCGCCGCCTCGACCTGGCGGACGGGCAGCTCGACGTGCGGGTGGTGCACGGCGGCCGCCGGCCCGCCCTGCGGCTGCTGTCCGCCGCACTCGCCGGCCCGCTGACCCGCTCCCCCGCCCACGCGGCGGTGCAGGTGGGCCGGCTGCGCCTGTCCGGGGTCGCGCCGGGGACGCTGATGGCGTACGACGGCGAGCTGACGGAGACGGAGGGCGAGCTGACGCTGGAGAAGCTGCCGGAGGCGCTCACGGTGTACCGCCCGCTGCCCGGCGCCGGACTGCTCTCTGGACCTTCCTGATGATGCGATGTGGTCCGACCTGACACCCCGTCGGTCCATATTCCGAAACGCGGGTCTCATCATTCGGCCGGTGCGCGTACGGTGACCGCATCGTCGGGAGAGGGGACCCACCATGCCGGAACCGCAGGAGACCGCCGTCTACACGCACGGGCACCACGAGTCCGTGCTGCGCTCGCACACCTGGCGCACCGCCGCCAACTCAGCCGCCTACCTGCTCGGCTCGCTGAAACCCCACATGCGGGTCCTGGACATCGGCTGCGGTCCGGGCACCATCACCGCGGACCTGGCGGAACTCGTCCCGGACGGACACGTGACGGGGGTGGACCGGGCGCCGGAGATCGTCGAGCGGGCCCGGGCCACGGCGGCCGAACGCGGACTCGCCAACACCGACTTCGCGGTGGCGGACGTGCACGCGCTGGACTACCCGGACGACACGTTCTGCGTGGTCCACGCCCACCAGGTCCTCCAGCACGTGGGCGACCCGGTGCGGGCCCTTCGCGAGATGAGGCGGGTCACGAGGCCCAACGGGATCATCGCCGTCCGTGACTCGGACTACGGCGCCATGACCTGGTACCCCGCGTCCCCGGGCATGGACGACTGGCTGGACCTGTACCACCGGGTGGCCCGGGCCAACGGCGGGGAACCGGACGCCGGACGCCGGCTGAAGGCCTGGGCGCTCGAGGCGGGGTTCACGGACGTCACGGCGACCTCCGCCACCTGGACCTTCGCCACGGGGCAGGAGCGGGAGTGGTGGAGCGGCCTGTGGGCGGATCGCACCGTGGCCTCGGCGTTCGCCGGGCTCGCCACCGAGGGCGGTCATGCGACCACCGAGCAGCTGCGGGCCGTCGCCGCGGCCTGGCGGGAGTGGGGGGAGCGGCCGGAGAGCTGGTTCAGCGTCCTGCACGGAGAGATTCTGTGCCGAAAGGAAGCCTGACCCACGCCTGATCGGTGAACTCCGGGAAACCAGTACGGCAGGAGGTTCGAAAATATGGTTCCGCTTCTGCTCGTACTGCTTCTCGCGATTGTTCTTTTCGGCGCGGGATTCGCCGTGAAGATTCTCTGGTGGATTGCCTTGGCAGTCCTGGTCCTGTGGCTGCTGGGATTCCTGGCCCGCGGGACGTCAGCCGGCGGCGGCAGGGGCCGCTGGTACAGGTGGTGAACCACGGACGGTGAACCGCAAGCGGTGAACCACAGGCGATGAGGCTGCTGCCCCGGGAGGCTCACTCCCGGGGCAGCAGCGGTCCCAGCGGCCCGAGGTCCAGGTTCAGGTCCTCGGGCCGCAGACCGTACCGGTCGCGGAGTTCGGTCATGCGGTCGTCGAGAAGCATCAGGGTGAGCCCGATCCGCTCCTCCTGCTCCTCGCTCAGGTCGCCCTCGTCCACGCGGCGCAGCGCCTGGCGTTCCATGAGCTGGCGGAGCAGCTCGACGACCGTCAGTACCAGCTTGATCAGGTCGCGCTCGACCGTGTCGGGCTCGAGGTCGAGGCGCTTGCGGGGCTCGGAGTGTTCACTCACGTCAATCCCCGAACGGCGACGGAACATTGCGGTTGACCGAGCTGATCAACGCGTTCAGGTCGATGCGGACCAGGTCCACGTCCGCGATGCGCAGCGTGACGTCGCCGGTGATGACGACTCCGCCCGCCAGGAGCCGGTCGAGCAGGTCGACGAGGGCGATCTCACGGCGTTCGACGACGGTCATGATCCCTCCCCCGTCCCTGCGCCGTCGGCGGCCCCTTCTTCACCGGCGAATGAATACGCCGCCCACGGTCCGGTCAGTTCCACGCGAATTCCGGGAGCCTCGTCCTTTGTCCGGTCCACCATTTCCACGAATTCCTCGGACACGTCGCGCCGCACCAGATAGGCGGCGTTGAGAACGTTGCGTCCGGCGGCGCCGGAAAGGCCGGGATTCTGCGGCGCGTGCAACCGCGCGCCGTCGGCCCCCGAGGACAGCGTTTCGTGCAGGCGCGTCGCGAACTCCTCGGCCCTGGTCCACAGTGCGTCGTTCGCCCGCGTACGCATGCGCCGCTGCCGCAGGTAGTCCCGGCCCGAGGCGGGCTTGGCGGCGGGCCGGGCGGGCGTGGCCGCCTGTTCGGGCTCTGCCTCGACGTACACCTTCACGCCCCATTCGACGCGTCCGTCCAGCCGGTCGAGCGTGCGCCGGAAGGCGTCCTCCCGCTCCTCCATCATCACGCGCACGCCGCTGTCGTCCCGGAAGACGGTGGCCAGCCGGAGCGGCAGCGGTGTGGTGACGGCGGTGAGCGCGTCGATGACCTGCTGGTGGGCGCGGGCGGTCCCGGCCAGCCAGTCCAGATCCTCCAGGTGGGCGCGCAGCGCCTCCTCGGAGAAGTCCGCCTCCGGCACGTGGCTGACCACGGCGACCAGGTCGCGGTGGGCCAGCAGCCGGGGCGGGTCGCCCGCCACCCCCGCCAGCTGGGCCTGCAGGGCCGCGCCGAAGGGGCGGCAGACGGCGTAGACGTACCGCAGTCCGGTCACGGTGCCTCCCTCGGTATGCGGCTCGGGTCCAGTTCGCGCAGTCGTTCACGCAACTCGGCGTTCTCCCTGGTGAGTTCGTCGTGCCGGGCGCGCGAGGAGAGTGCGGGGTCGCTCTCCCACCAGTCGATGCCCATTTCCTTGGCCTTGTCGACGGAGGCGACGACGAGCCGCAGCTTGATGGTGAGCAGCTCTATGTCGAGCAGGTTGATCCGGATGTCGCCCGCGATGACGACTCCCTTGTCGAGCACCCGCTCCAGGATGTCGGCGAGATTGGCGCTCTGTCCCTGGCCATAGGGATCGGGCAGCCGGCTGGGTGTGGTCATCGACGGCTCCCGCGGTCGGCGACCTCGTCATCGTCGTATGCGTCACTGGACGCGTACTCGTCCTCGCCGGCTTCCTTGTCCTCCTCGTACTCGCCCTCCGGCTCCGGATCCTCCTCGGACTCCTCCTCGTACTCGCCCTCCTCCTCGTAGTCGCCCTCGGGCTCCTCCTCGTCCTCACCCTCGTACCCGTCCTCAGGCTCCTCCTCGTACCCGTCCTCGGGCTCCTCCTCGTACCGGGCGTCCTCCTCCGCCTCGGGCGGCTCCCCGCCCTTCTGCTCCTGCTCCTGCTCCTGCTCCTGCTCGAGAGCGTCCTCGTGGCTGCGGACGACCTCACCGTCGCGGATCTCGCCGCGCCAGCCGTCGTCCGCCTCGCCCTTGAAGGTGATGTGGCGGACGTAGTTCTTCAGGTCGAGGCGGGCCCGGCGGCCCTGGGCGCGCCAGATGTTGCCGGTCTTCTCGAACAGACCGCTGGGGTAGTACTCGATGACCAGGATGACGCGAGTCAGGTTGTCGGCGAGCTTGTGGAAGCTGACGACGCCCTTGGTGGTGCCCTTGGCGCCCTCCGACGTCCAGGAGATCCGGTCGTCGGGCACCTGCTCGGTGGTCTTCGCCTTCCAGCTGCGGTTGGACCAGAAGACCTTCAGCTGCCAGTCGGAGGAGGTGTCGTCCGCGCGGCTCGCGCTCTTGACGCCCTTGGCGAAGGTGCTGAAATCCTGGTACTGGGTCCACTGGTCATAGGCCGTGCGCAGCGGGACGCCGACGTCGACGTACTCGATGATGACGGTCGGCTTCTGGCCGCCGCCCTTCTTCTTGCCCTTGCCGCCGCCGCCGAGGTTCTTGAAGGCGCCGACCACGTTGTCCTTCACCTTGCCGGCGCCGACCTCGAACGCGGCCCGCATCGGGCTCTTGCCCTCGGCGAGCTTGCGTCCGCCGTCGAGGGCGAGCTTGGCGAATCCGGGGCTGTTGCCCTCGGCGATGTCGTTCAGCTTGCCGGTGGTCTCTCCGAGCTTGGTGCCGACGCCGGTCAGCAGCCGGGTCACCTGGGCGGCGAGGTAGTCCTGCACCTCCGCCTTCAGCCGGTCGGCCGCCTCGCTCTGCGCCACGTCGGCGATCGGGTTCTTCTTCGCGGCCTTGCCCGCGGTGGAGGCCGCGGAACCGAGGGTGTCGGTCATCGCTCACCACCGCCCTTCGACTGGCGGGGACCGGCGCCGCGGGCGGCGCTCCTGGCCCCGGCCGCCTTCTTGCCGGCCGCCTTCTTGGCGGGCTGCGCCCGTTTCGACACGGCCTTCTTCGCGGGCGCCTTCGCCGCGGCCTTCTTCGCGGGCGCGGGCGCCTTCCCGGCCGCCTTCCGCGCCTCGGACGGTGCCTTCTTCGCGGCCCGCTCGCGCCGCGGCTCGCGTCGCTCCGGACGCCGCTCGTCCTCGTACTCCGCGTGCTCCTCGACGTCCCCGTCGTCCTCGGAGTCCTCCGAGTCCCCCGAGGCCCCGGAGTCGCGGGAGTCGCGGGAGTCGCGGGAGTCGTCGGATCCGACGACCGGCGCCTGGGACGCCACGCCGGAGAGCTGGTCGCGCACCTGGGCGGTGCGCCCGTGCAGGCGGTCGGCGAGCGCGTCGATCTGCCGCTCGACCATGGCACCCGACGCCGCCTTGCCCACACCCCGCAGGTCCGTGCGCAGCTGGTCCCCGATCTCCTTGAACTGGGGATTGTTCTGCAACTGCGTGGAGACCAGTTCCGCGATGCCCTTCGGAGTCAGGTTCAGTTTCTTGCCGGCCACCATGGTGCCCACGGCGACCGCGAGTTTCAGCTTCTTCGTACGTCCCAGCAGATAGCCGGCCCCTACCGCGAGGCCCAGTCCCGCTCGATTCATGGTGCCGTCCCGTTGCCCAATCCCGCGCTCGTGCGCGTAGCGATCTCCAGCCGGTCCAGAAGCCCGTCCTCCTGTCGGTCGAACTCCTCCTCGGTGATCTCGCCGGCCTCCAGCTGCTCCTCCAGACGGGCTAGCTCGGCCCGGACCGTGGCGGGGTCGTAATAGATCCGCTCGGCCTCGTTCATCACCTGTCTGATGGCCCACGCACTGCCGCGCGCCGGGGCGAACGGCAGCAGCAGGACCTCTGAGATCAGTCCCATGTCCTCATCCCGTTCCGGCGTCCATCCCGCCGGCCGCCGTGCCCGCGGGCTCGGCGGGGCCGGGCTCGACGAAGCTGTACGGCGGCAGCGGACCGTTCACACGCACTTCCAGGTGCGGCATCCGGCCGCGGGCCCGCTCGACGGCGGCCAGGAACTCCTCGGCCGACTCCCGGTTCACCAGGAACGACACGTTCGCCAGCCAGCCGGTGGACTCGGGACCCACGCTCACGGCGTCGGCAGCCGGCTCCAGGGCGCGCTCCAGCGTGGTGGCGTCCTCGGCCTCCTTGCCCTTGACCGCGGCCGCGACCATCTCGCCGAGCTGGATCTTGCTCTCGTAACTTCCTCCGCCCGACTGCCGGTTGGACTCCGCGAGGGCGCGGATCTCCGGGTTCTCCGCCATGACGTGGTGCAGGACGGCCTCTTCGACGTGGTTGGCCTTGATGTTGTACTCGACCCGGCCGTCCAGCGCCTCCAGGCGCTCCCTGTAGTGTTCGGCCCGCTCGGCGAGCACCCCGGTGACCGCCTTGTCGTCCGGGGCGACGCTGCCGAAGCGCATGGGCAGCACACACCCGTCCGCGCCGACCTCGCTCAGTACGTTCTGGTGGGCGAGCAGTTCCCTGCGCTTGGGGCGCAGCCCCTCGGGCGCGTCGCTGACGACGGCCGCCAGCTCGCCCTCCTTCAGGATCCGCACCTCGCGCGGCGGGTCGCCGACGCCACTGATGCCCTCGGGGAGCGAGGGGTGCGAGCCGGCGGTGATGCCGTAGACGTACGTGCTCACTCCTGCTCCTCCTTACGGCGCGAGGGCGCGGCCTTGCGGGCGCGCGGACGCGATGCGGTCTCGCGCTCGGAGCCGCCTTCGTCCCGGGCCTGCTTGAACGCGTCGGAGATGGTTTCGGCGGCGCCGGACAGCGCCCCCTTGGACTTGCCGCGGGCGCCGGACTCGGTCATCTCACCGACCAGGTCGGGCAGGCCCGGGTTCTTGCGCGGCCCGGCCTCCAGGTCGAGCCGGTTGCATGCCTCGGCGAAGCGCAGATAGGTGTCCACGCTGGCGACGACGACGCGTACGTCGATCTTCAGGATCTCGATGCCGACCAGGGAGACGCGCACGAATGCGTCGATGACGAGCCCCCTGTCCAGAACAAGCTCAAGCACGTCGTAGAGGCCGCTGCTGCCGCCTCCGCCTCCGGTCTGTTGTGCCGGTACGACAGTCATGCCTGCTGTTCCTCCATCTTGTCTGTGGGTGCGGTGTTCTGTGGGGTGCGCCGGCTGTGGGTGCGCCGGCTGTGGGTGGTGTCTGCGGGTGTGGCGCGTTCGGTCGGTGCGGCCGGGCGGCCTAGCGGCCGCCGCGCGCGTCGGCCCGGCCGCGCTCGTAGCGCCTGACGCGCCGGTAGCCCGTGAGCTGCCCCTCTGCGTCGAGCTCCACCTGGTAGCTCGCCATCAGGCTCATCGTTTCGGGCACCCGCTCGAGCTCGAGAACCTCCACCTCGAGCGACCAGCCCTCCTCCGTCTGCTCGAAGGACGACACGGACTCCGCGGTCATGCCGGTGAGCTCCGCGAGCTGGGCTCGCGCCTCGCGCAGAACTTCCATCGGCCGCGGCCGTCGCGACTCCTGTGACTGCTGGGCCTTCTGTGTTTTCTGTGACTGCTGTGAACTTTGTTGCGATCCTTGTGATCCTTGCGATTCGGACGTGTTGTTCGTGTTCGACATGGCCACCTCCCCCTCCGTGTGGCCGCAAGTGTGTTCGCCAAACCTTTACGGGCGTATGCATGTGCCACCCGCCCACGCCCCCGCGCCTGCCCGGGCAGGATCAGCCGCGCAGGGCGTTCAACCGCCGGCGGGCGGGGCCCAGGGCCCGGGGGCGGCTCATGATCCCGGCCCAGGGCCGGGTGCGCGCCTGGTCGACGGCGTCCGCGATGGTCCAGCGGCGGGCGTGCAGGGCGGGGTCGTCCAGCTGGTCCCAGGAGATGGGGACGGCCACGGGTGCGCCGGGCCGGGCGCGGACGGTGAAGGGGGCCACAGCGGTCTGCGCGTAGGCGTTGCGCTGGATGTCGAGGTAGAGCCGGTCGCCCCGGTCCTTCTTGCGGGCGGCGGTGGTGAGCCGGTCGGGGTGAGACGCCGCCAGGACATCGGCGACGGTCCGGGCGAACTCCCGTACGTCTTCGAAGTCCTGATGGTCGGTCAGCGGTACGACCACGTGCAGTCCCCGGGACCCGGTGGTCATGAGCGCCGAGGGCAGTTTCAGCTCGTCGAGCAGCTCGCCCAGCAGCCGGGCCGCCTCCCGTGCCGCCTCGAAGTCGTCACCGGCCGGGTCGAGGTCGAAGACCATCCGGTCCGGCCGGTCGACCTGCCCCTCCCGGGACAGCCAGCGGTGCAGGGTGAGGGCGGCCTGGTCGGCGAGGTAGAGGAGGGTCGCGCCGTCGTCGCAGACGGTGTGGCGGACGGTGCCGCCCTCCTTGGCCACCTCGACGCGGCTGATCCAGTCCGGATAGTGCGCCGGGGTGTTCTTCTGCATGAACCGCGGTCCGTCGACGCCGTCCGGGTGCCGCTCCAGCATCAGCGGGCGGCCCCGCAGGTGGGGCAGCATGAAAGGGGCGACGGCACGGTAGTAGTCGACGAGGTCGCCCTTGGTGTACTCCTCCTTCGCGCCGCCGTCGCCCCTGGGGTCCTCGGGGAACAGCACTTTGTCCGGCCGATGGACCTCCACCGTGCGCCGGCCGGCCCGGACGGTCCGTACGGCGTCACCGCTCACGGGATGATCGCCTGCTCCACCAGCATCCGTACGGCCGCCTCGACGGACTCGGCGTCGATCCCCGCGGCGCGCAGCTCCTCGGCCGGGGTCGCGGAGCCCGGCATCGTCCCGACGGCGAGCCGGACCAGACGGGGCACGGGCCGGCCGTCGCAGAACGCGTCGAGGACGGCGTCGCCGATACCGCCCTCCTGACGGTGGTCCTCCACGGTCAGCAGGCATTCGGTGTCCTCGGCGGCCTCGCGCAGGGCGGCCCGGTCTACGGGCTTGACCGAGTACAGGTCGATCACCCGGACCGGGATGCCGTCCTGGCCGAGGGCGTCGGCCGCGGCGAGCGCCTCGTGCACGGTGACGCCGGCCGCGACGACGGTCAGCCGGTCACGGTCGGAGGAGCGCAGCACCTTGCTGCCGCCGACGGGGAACTCCTCGTCGGGACCGTAGATCACCTTGCTCTCGCCGCGCGAGGTGCGCAGGTAGCGGATGCCCTCCAGGCCGGCCATCTCGGCGACGAGGCGGGCGGTCTGGTTGGCGTCGCACGGGTACAGCACGGTCGAGCCGTGGATGGCCCGCATCATCGCCAGGTCCTCCAGGCCCATCTGGCTGGGCCCGTCCTGGCCGATGGCGACGCCCGCGTGGGAGCCGACGAGGTTGATGCCGGAGCCGCTGATCGAGGCCATGCGCACGAAGTCGTGGGCGCGGGTCAGGAAGGCGGCGAACGTGGTGGCGAACGGCACCCAGCCGCGCGCCGCCATCCCCACCGCGGTGGCGACCATCTGCTGCTCGGCGATGTAGCACTCGAAGTAGCGCTCGGGGTGTTCCTTGGCGAAGAACTCGGCGCGCGTGGAGTCGCCGACCTCGCCGTCGAGGGCGACGACGTCGCCGCGGGCGGTGCCGAGTGCGGCGAGTGCCTCTCCGAAGGCGTTGCGGGTGGCGACCTCGTCGCCCTCGCCGTAGCGGGGCAGCTCGGTCTGTCCGGTGCCGGCCGAGTGCAGTGCCCGTGCGGACGGCGGTTCCTGCACCCGGACCCGGAGGTCGCGCGGGCCGCCGAGTTCGGCGATGGCCTCCTCGGCCTCCGGCAGCGGCTTGCCGTGCTGACCCTCGCGGTCCTCCACCGCCTTCACCCCCTTGCCCTTGAGGGTGCGGGCGATGATCGCGGTGGGCTGGCCCCGGGTCGACAGGGCCTCGCCGTAGGCGCGGTCGATGGCGTCCACGTCGTGGCCGTCGATCTCGACGGTGTGCCAGTCGAAGGCCCGGAAGCGGCGCGCGTAAGCGTCGAGGTCGTGGCCGTGCCGGGTCTGGCCGCGCTGGCCGAGCCGGTTGACGTCGACGATCACGGTCAGGTTGTCGAGGTGCTCGTACCCGGCGTGCTCGGCGGCCTCCCACACCGACCCCTCGGCCATCTCACTGTCACCGCACAGCACCCACACGCGGTAGTCGGCGTGGTCCAGCCGCTTGCCGGACAGCGCTATGCCGACGCCCACGGGGAGTCCCTGGCCGAGCGAACCGGTGGCCGTCTCGACCCACGGCAGCCGCTGCGGGGTGGGGTGTCCCTCCAAGCGGCTGCCCAGCTTGCGGAAGGTGAGCAGTTCCTCGTCGTCGATGGCGCCGGCCGCCTTGTAGGCGGAGTAGAGCAGGGGTGAGGCGTGTCCCTTGGAGAGGACGAAGCGGTCGTTGCCGGGGTGGGCGGGGCGCTCGAAGTCGTAGCGGAGGTGGTTGGCGAGGAGTACGGCCATCAGGTCCGCCGCGGACATCGAGGACGTCGGGTGTCCGGAGCCCGCGGCGGCGGACGTCCGTACGCTGTCGACGCGCAGTTGCTGTCCGAGGTCGACGAGTTCACCGGTGTTCATGAGTCTCCTTCCACGGCACGGCCGTCGGTTCGCCTGACGGGGCCGGGGGCGATGTCGGGTCCGGGGGGCGGCTGGTCCGCCGGGGGTTCGGGGCCGGGGTCGGCGGGGGCGCCGGCGGAACGGGCGGGGGTGGGCGCCGCACCGGCGCCGTGCCGGGGTCTGCCGGGCGCCGCGCCCGGCCGACGCGGTTCGGCGGGCGCATTGGCGGACGGCGGCTCGGCGGGTGCCGCGGTGGACGGCGGCTTGGCGGGCGCACCGGCGGGGCGGGACCTGCCGGGGGTCCCGGAGCTGCCGGGTTCAGCGGTCCGGCCCTTCGCCGGGCCACCGCCCGCGCGGCCCTTCGCGGACGCACCACCGGGCTGGTTCTTGGCGGGCGCATCGCCCGGCCCGCCCTTCGCCGGCTCGCCACCCGGCTGGTTCTTGGCGGGCTCGCCACCCGGCTGGTTCTTGGCGGGTTCGACGCCGGGGCTACCGTGGCCGTCCGCAGGCCGGGGGCCGTCTCCGCGCCCCGGCCCGTGTCCGTCACCGGGCGCCGCCCCCTCCTTCTTCCGCGTCCCCGCCTTCCCCGGCACCCGCGCCACCTCCGGCGACGCCGACTCCAGGGGAACGGACCAGGACCGGACGAGACCCAACTGGACGGCCTGGCGGGGCAGTACCGCGTCGAGCAGCCAGTCCGCGGCGACCCGCACGCGGTTGCCCGGCATCGCCGCGAGGTGGTAACCGCGGGTGACCGCGCCCGCCGCCGGGCCGGACATCGGCAGGCCGAGCGGGTTGGCGGCGGCCTTGGCGCCGCCCAGGTCCACGACGAACCCCATGTCACGGTGGCGGTAGACCCGCCGCTCACCGCCGATGCCGAGCGACGCCGCGACGTTCTGGGCGCAGACCCTGCCGTGCCGCCAGGCGTGCTGCGCGGTCATCGGCGTGTACTTGCCGGGCTGGTTCAGGTCGGGCACCGCGGCCACGTCACCGCACGCGAACAGTTCGGGCCGCCCCGGCACCTGGAGGTGCGGGTCGACGAGGAGCCGGCCGCGTTCCATGGGCAGCCCGAGGGACTCCACCAGGGGGTCGGGCCGCACGCCCACGCACCACACCAGGGTGCGCGTGCCGACACTCGTGCCGTCGGTCAGCAGGACCCCGTCGTGCGTGGCCTCCTTCACGGAGGTCCCCATCCGCACGTCGACGCCCCGCTGCCGCAGTACCCGGTCGGCGGTGCGGGAGAGCCGTTCGTCCATCTCGGGCAGTACCCGGGGCGCCACGTCCAGCAGCATCCAGCGGGGCCGCATGCGGGTGCGCATCGGGTGCTTGCGGACCTGCGCGTCGGTGTACATCTGGCCGTGCGCGGCGACCTCCGTACCGGTGTATCCCGCCCCGACCACGACGAAGGTGCACCGTGCGGCGCACTCCGCGCGGTCGTCGGTCGCGGCGGCCAGTTCCACCTGCCGGGTCACGTGGTCGCGCAGATAGAGCGCCTCCGGCAGGCCGCGGAAGCCGTGGGCGTGCTCGGCGACGCCGGGGATGGGCAGCAGCTTGTTGACGCTGCCCGCGGCGAGCACCAGCCGGTCGAAGGACAGGGTGCCCTCGTCGCCCTCCGGGCCGGTGTAGTGCACGGTGTGTCCGTCGAGGTCGATGCCATCGGCTTCGCCGAGCACCAGCCGGACGCGCGGCAGGGTGCCCGAGAGGGACACGCTGACCCGGCGCGGTTCCAGGATTCCGGCGGCGACCTGGGGCAGCAGCGGCAGGTAGAGGAAGTAGTCGGTCGGGTTGAGCAGGGTGATGTCGGCCTGGTGCCGGGTGAGCCGGGACAGGGTGCGGGCCGTCCGGTACCCGGCGAAGCCGGCACCGACGATCACGATGCGGGGTCGGCTCACGGTTCGCCTCCGGGCTGTCGCGTACCTCGTGAGCCTTCCGCGTCCCCCTGGCCAGGCCACCCAAACGTCCGCCGGGCCCGTACGGGACCCCGGTACAGCGCCGTACCGGACCGCTGTGGAGCGCGCCGTACCGGACCCCGGTAGAGCGCCGTAACGCGGCCGTACCGCTGGTTTCCGGCCGCACGCCCGGGTACCCGGGCCGGGACCCACCCGCTCCATGTCCCGGAGGCGCACCCATGCCCGAGTACGGCTATTTCCTCTCCTGCGAGCAGTACGGTCCCGCGGAGCTGATCGAACAGGCGCGGATGGCCGAGCAGGCCGGCTTCCAGGCACTGTGGATCTCGGACCACTACCACCCCTGGAACGGCGAGCAGGGCCAGAGCCCGTTCGTGTGGTCGGTGATCGGCGCGCTGTCCGACGCGGTGTCCCTGCCCGTCGAGACGGCCGTGACCTGCCCGACCATGCGTATCCACCCGGCGGTCGTGGCGCAGGCCGCGGCGACCAGCGCGGTGATGACGCAGGGCCGCTTCCGGCTCGGCGTCGGCACCGGCGAGGCGCTCAACGAGCACATCCTCGGCGATGCCTGGCCGGCCGCGCACGTACGCCTGGAGATGCTGGAGGAGGCCATCCTGATCATGCGCCGGCTGTTCACCGGCGAGGAGGTCAACCACCACGGCACGCACTACACGGTGGAGAACGCACGCCTCTACACGGTCCCCGACGAGCCCGTCCCGATCGACATCTCCGGCTTCGGCCCGGCGGCGACCAAGCTGGCCTCCCGCGTGGGCGACGGCTACATCACGATGATGCCGGACACCTCGATGGTGGAGCAGTACCGCAAGGGCGGGGGCGGCGGCAAACCGGTCAGCGGAGGCACGAAGGTCTGCTACGACACCGACCGGGACGAGGCGGTACGGACCGTGCACCGGCTGTGGGCCAACGAGCAGTTGCCGGGCGAGCTGGGCCAGGTGCTGCCCTCGCCCAAGCACTTCGAGCAGGCGCAGACCCTGGTCACCGAGGACATGGTCCGGGACAACCGGGTGTGCGGCGACGACGTGGACGAACACGTCGCGGAGCTGAAGCAGTTCGCCGACGCCGGCTTCGACCGCGTCTACGTCAACCAGATCGGCCCCGACCTGCGCGGCTTCTTCGACTTCTATCGCACCAAGGTGCTTCCGCGGCTCCAGCAGGGCGCCTGACGCACGCGACCCGCCCCGCGGCCGCGCCCCCCGGACACGCGTCCGGGGGGCGCGGCTCTGGCCGCGGCCGGTCAGCCGCGACCGTGCGGGGCCTCGGGGTCGATGTCGTCCTGGCGCGGCGCCGCCGGTCCGGTGCCGCCCGGTGCGGGCGTGCCCGCACCCGGGGCGCCGGTCGCACCGCCCATGCCGCCGGGCGCGACCGGCGGCATGGGCGGGTACGGCATGCCGAGTCCGCTCGGCGGCACACCCGGCGCGTCACCGCCGATGGTGTGCTGGTGGGCGGCCCCCGGCCGGGACGCGTGCGGCCGGGCCGCACCGCGCAACAGGTACGCCACCACGCCCAGGAGGACGGCCGTGATCAGCGCGGCGGCCCAGTCCGGCAGGCCGATGGCGAGGGCCAGGCCCACGGTGAGCGCGAGGGCGGCGCCCGCGTACAGGGCGGCGGCACCGGACGCGGCGTACAGCGTGGCCTTGCGGCGCTGCTTCCGCGTCTGCTCACGCAGCTCGTCGCGCACGGTCTCGCGTGCCACCTGCGCCAGTTCGTCGACCAGGTGCTTGTCCAGGTGTTCCAAGTGATCCATGCGGTCCATGGGTTGCGGGTACCCGCAGCCGGGCCTTCCATGGCCGGACCGTGGCCGCGACCCGACCGCCGCCAACTAGGCTCCTCCGTATGGACATTCTGGGAGCCACATTGCGCATCTACGTCGACGACCTGGACAAGGCGATCCCCTTCTACGAAGGTCTGGCGGGCGGTCGGGCCCACCGCTTCGAACGCGGCGGTGTCGAAGCCGCCGCGGTCGGCTGCTTCCTGCTGATGAGCGGGCCCGAGTCCCAGCTCGAGGTGTTGCGCAAGATCACCGCGACGGTCGCCGTGACCGACGTCGAGGAGACCCACCGTGTCCTGACCTCGCTGGGCGCGGACGTCATCGCCGGACCGGTCCCGACGCCCGCCGGCCGCAACCTGATCGCCCGGCACCCGGACGGGACGATCTACGAGTACGTGGACCGGCAGGCGTAGGGGCGGGCCGGGCGGGCTCACCCCCCGTCCGGCCGCATCCGGAAGTCGTACCGGGCCGGGAGCGGTTCACCGCCGAGCCGGGCCCAGAGCCGGCCGATGTCCTCCGCGCCCTCCCGCAGATCGGCCACCTCGAGGCCCTCGGCGAAGACGGCCCGCGCCTCCTCGGGCCGGCCCTCGGCCGCCAGCAGCTCCGCCTCGGTGAGCCGGAACCGGCCACGGGCGCGTGTCTCGGGGCTCAGCCGCTCCCACACGGCACGGGCGTCCGCCGTCCTCCCGACGGCGAGCAGCGCCTCGATCGCCTCGCGGCCGAGCGCCGCCGCGACGGCCGTCCACTCCTCGTCGCCGTCGCGGACGCCCGTCTCCGCCCGCTCCCCCGCCCGTTGCCCGCACAGGTCGTCGAAGGCGTCGGCGTACCGGTCGGCGGCCCGCTCGTGGTGGCCGTCCTCCCGGTCGGCGACGGCGAGGCAGCGCAGCAGCGGCCAGCCGGCGGCGGCGGTCTTCAGGCCGCGTTCCCAACTGCGCACCGCCTGCGCCCGGTCGTCGCCGTGCCACTGTGCGATGCCGAGGTGGTACTCGGCGGTCGGCGTGGCGGCCGTGGTCTCCAGCATGTCCCGCCAGGGCCGGGCGACCAGCGTGCCCCCGGGCGGCTCGTGGCGTCCGGGATCGGGCAGGGACCCGGCGCGCAGCAGGTGCAGCCAGGGCCGCTGCTCGACGCCGAGGGTGTGCTCCTCGAAGGGCGTGCCGGGCAGCTTCCAGCCCGCGCGCAGCACTTCGAGCGCGCCCCAGCCCGACCCGGTGGCGAGGCGTTCCCCGGGCTCGGCGTCGGCGTACGGCCGCCATGCCGCGTATGCCGCGTCGACGTCGGCACGCGGCAGGACCGTCTCCAGTCGCTCCTCGGCCCCGCGCAGTACGGTGTGCCACTCGCCCCCGGGTGTCGCGTCGAGCGGCCCGTACGCCTCCAGCCAGGACACCTCGCTCTCCGCCTCCAGCTTGACGTGTTCCAGCTGTGTGCGGGCGAGCCCGGCCTGGATCTCGCAGTAGCCGCCGGTGCCGGGCTCCGTGAGCCACTCCTGCCAGCGCCGCCCGCCGGGACCCGTGCCCCACACGAACAGCTTGCGGCCGCGCAGCACGTCGGTCGACGTCTGCACGAGCCCGTGCCCGTGTTCGTCGAGTGCGGCGATCCAGCGGCGCCGGTCGTCGGGCACCTCGTAGAAGTAGTCGGCGGCGTACGTGCTGTTCAGCGGGTACGTCCGGTCAATCCCGTCGTACGACGGGACGGGCACGCGGCGCAGCCGCCGCTCGTAGCCGAAGAGCCAGGCCTCGTCGGCCGGGGCGAGGACGCGTCGCTCCTGGGGCACGGCGATGTTGGACCACCAGTAGGTCGGCACCGGGCGCTCGTGCGGGTTGCGGATCCGGACGCCGACGTGGAGGAAGTCCGAGCCCTCCGGCAGCCACAGGTCGACCTGGAAGGGCAGGTCGCGCAGCCGCTCCCACTCCCACAGACGCAGCATCTCCCCGCCGTCGGGGGCGGGCACGCGGGCGGCGTGCACGGGCGAACAGGACAGGGTGGTGTGGCCGGTGGCGCCGATGTTCCATTCGACGCCGCCGGAGAACCAGGCGCCGTTGAGGGCGAAGTCGGCGGTCTGGAACACGGGGTTGACGTAGAGGAGTTCGCGGTCCGTCGGCTTGTGGTGGAGCGAGGCGATACGGCCGCCGAGGCCGGGCAGGACGGTGGCCCGCAGCCGGTCGTTCTCGATGACGAGGGCGTCGAACTCCCGTGTCTCGCGGGACCGTCCGTAGCCGTCCCTGACCCGTACGGGCAGCAGGCTGCGCAGTGGCTCGTAGCCGACCTGGCGGGCCATGTCGCGCGGCAGGCCGGCCAAGTCCCGTTCGTCGATACGGTGGGCCTCGTCCAGGGGGCGCAGCGGCGGCAGGGGGTTGTCCGGTCCCAGCGGCGCGGCGGGCAGGGTCAGTACCTCACGTCGGATCGTCGTCATGGTTCCCCATGGAAGCCGCTCGCCGGTGCCGTGAACAGGGGCGCCGTCGGACACGTTGGCGCGACGTCCCTCACGTTTGATTCCCTGGGCGCAGGGTCGGGCGGCGGCACAGGGTGTCGGACGACCGGCACAGAGCCGGGGAGCCGGCACAGGGCCGGGGGGCCGACGCGGATACGAGGGAGTGGCACGTGAGCGAGCAGCACACCTACCGGGTGATCGTCCGGGGTACCTGGGCAGGGGCCGTTGCATGATCGCGTTCCGTCCGGAGCGACGTTCCGGCACCTCCGTGCGTGCCGGAGGAACCTATGGGGTCCAGGCTCATGGATTCGGGGTTCAGGAGTCGACGTCGCGGCTCTTCGCTCGCGGTCCTCGCACCCGCGTCACAACTCTGTGCCCGGCCTCAGGAGGCCGAGGCGGTGATGGCGCCGACGGCGTGCGTTGATCTGCTCACGTCTCCTGATTCCAGCATTCGGCGTCAGTAGTAGAACGTGCACGCGGTGTTGGAGTCGGGAGGCAGTTCCGCGCACGCGTGGGCCCTGAGGTCCTTGTCGTTCACCATCAGCGTGTACACGCTGTTCTCGTCCCCCGGCCTGACCGTGATGATCCGTTTGGCGACGGTGTTGCCGTCGTCGTCCTCGGCCCGCACCCACGCCTTGTCGCCCGGCTTCCCGAACCAGAGCTGTGCCCAGGCGGCCCTGCACTCCGCGCTGTACCGCAGGCGGATGATGCGACCGTCGACCGTGGCGTCGTCGATCGTCACGGCGTCGTCGACGCAATGGGTCGCGAGGGGATCGAGGCCGTCACACGTGGTGGCGAAGCACGTCACCGGCGCTCGCGCCGGAGGCTTCGACGTCGCCTCCGGCGGCGCGGAATGCGCGGGGGTGGAGAGGACCGAGGTGGCCGCCGCTGTGATCAGTACAGCGGCGAGTGCTCCCGCCGGACGGCGTGTGCTCATCATGAGGAGGTCCTACCTTTCACGTGGGTCTGATCTGGTGGTTAGAAAGATCGGAGGGCCCAGGGGCTCTGGGTATGGCTGTCATGAGTGAGACCGCTCGATGGCTCAAGGAACTTGGCCGCTCGGAGCCCCGCGACGACTCGACCGCCAATCGGGAGATGCGACTCCGGTCGCTGCTGCAGGACAACGTCGGCGAGGTCGTCTGCGGGATCGAAGCAGGACGCATCACCACGCGGTGGTGATCAATGCGGAGGGCAAGCGCCTGCTGTCCCGCCGGGTCGCGAACGACGAGTGCGAACTGCTCGCCCTGATCAGCGATGTCCTGGAGATGTCCCAGGACGTGCTTTGGGAAGTTCCTTCCGGTGCGGGGCTTCGGGTACGGGCTGTCGACTCCCGCGATTCCAGAACACACCTGCGGACATGGGCCTGCAACCGGTAGGCATGGCGACGGTAGTTGAACAGGCACACGCTGCTCGGGAGTCGCGCTGCGGCTCGCAGGGCGGTGTGCATACCATGGAATGGCCCCATTGGGAAGCGAGCGGGAGCGCTGTCATGGACCTGCTGCCGATCGAGATCAAGGTCAATGTCGAAGGCGACGTCGCAGCGGCGTTCTCGGCCCTCCGCGGGACGGGCGGTGCGCTGATGACGCGCCGGATCTGGTTCGCCGAGGACCGGGCCGGTGTCGCCGAGGGCCGGGTGCCCCTGCTGGACGGGGGTGTGATCACACGGTTCAGGATCGGCAGCGGTCCGGACGACTTGACCGTGAAGTTGCGGCCGTCCACCCGGGAGCAGTTGATCGGCCGCTTCGAGGACCCCTTCGACGCCACACCGTTCACGTACCGGATAGAGGAGGACTGGTCGGCGGACCGCCGGGTGCTGGCCGCCTCGCTGGTCCACGACCATCCCCAGGGCGCGCTGTTGGGCGCGGTCCAGCCCGGAGGCGATCCCGCAGCGCGGATCGACGCGGTGCAGGACCAGTTCCTGGATGTCTGCGCACCCGACATCCGGCTCGACGGGCTGGTCGCGCTCGGTCCGATCCTCTCCACGAAGGCCGACGACGTCGAGCTCGACGACCTGAAGGTCGATCTGGAGGCATGGAGGGTCGCCGGCCTGGAGTTCCTGGAGGTCTCGCTCAGGGTGAATCCCAAGGAGGGAGAGAGCGCCGAGGAGTTGAAGGCGCGGGCCGAGCGCAAGCAGCGGAGGCTGGAGGAGACGGTGAAGGAGCGCGGGGTCGTCATCGCGGACCTCCCGGAGAGCAAGACGCGCAGGGTCCTCACGGTCCTGGCGGAGGCCGGGCGGCCCTGACACGAGGGCAAGCCCCCCCAGGCCCCCGTGCGGCGGGCCCTGGAGCGCGATGAGGAGGCCATCGATGTGCGGAAGACGGAGGTGTGGCCACAGGGTAAAAGAACCGCGGCCCACCTGGGCGCCCACATCTGCTTCGAGGACGAGACCGCCGAGGACCGGGCGGAGACGACGCTGCGCGGGCTCGGCTACGGGTTCCGTGAGCTGCGGTCGACGGTGACGGACCTGGACACGATGAAGATCAACCGGAAGTCACGGTCTCGGCGGTGATCGCCCAGCGCTGGTGGTCGCGCCAGGCCCCGTCGATGTAGAGCATCCTCGGCGAGAAGCCCTCCAGGTGGAAGCCGCAGGCGCGGGCCAGCGCGATCGAGGCGGCGTTGCCCGGCTGCACGTTGATCTCCAGCCGGTGCAGGCGCATCGGACCGAAGGCGTACCGCACGACGAGGCCCAGCCCCTCGCGCATCAGCCCGCGGCCTGCCGCGTGCGCGAAGGCGCCGTAGCCGAGCGCGCCGCTGCGGAAGCCACCCTCGACGATGTTGTTGATGTTGACGAACCCGGCGATGGAACCACCGCCCGCCCCGTCGCCGCCCGCACCGCCCCAGCCCGCTCCGCCGCCGTCCGTCCCTCCCGCGTCCTTCTCGCACACCAGGAAACCGGCCTTGGCCGGGTCCTCGATCAGCCGCGCCACGTAGGCGTCGTACGCCCGGGCGCTGTCCGGCGGGAAGAGCCACGGGTGGTGCAGGTCCTTGCTCTGACGGGCCCGGGCGGTGAACTCCGCGCCGTCCTCGTAGGTGAAGTGCCGTACGACCACACGGGGGCCCTCGGCGAGGAGGCGGGACGGTGTAGGCGGCATTCCGTCAGCCTACGACGCCGGGGCGCCGCGCGCGGAGCGGGGCCCGGTCAGCGCAGCGCCGGCCCGTCCAGCGTCAAGGTGCCCGCCTCCGCGTCGAGTTCCGCCATTACACCGAACGGGACGGTCAGCGCCCCCTCGCCGTGTCCGAAGCCGAAGTCCTCGACGACCGGCACACCGAGGCCGCCGAGCCGGTCGGCCAGCATCGGCCGCAGCCGCTCGTAGGGCTCGCACTCGTGCCACGAGCCGAGCAGCACGCCGCCGACCCCGTCGAGCAGGCCTGCGCGCAGCAGCTGGGTGAGGTAGCGGTCCAGCCGGTACGTCTCCTCGCCCACGTCCTCCAGGCACAGCAGCCCGCCGCGCGCGGAGGGACGGGCGTGCGGGGTGCCCAGTTCGGCGGCGAGCAGGGCGAGGCAACCGCCGAGGGTGACTCCGCGCGCCCGGCCGGGGACCATCGGCGTGCTGCCGCCGGAGGCGATCACGCGTACCGTCTCGGGGGCGAACAGGGTGGCCTTCAGGTGCTCCTGCGCCCGCGTGTTCTTGAGGAAATCGATCCCCGCGGCCATCGGCCCGTGCAGCGTGACCAGGCCCAGCCTGGTGGCGAATGCCTCGTGCAGCGCGGTGATGTCGCTGAAGCCGACGAGCACCTTCGGCCCGGCCGCGCGCATCGCCTCCCAGTCGAGCAGGTCGGTCATGCGCTGGGCGCCGTACCCGCCGCGGGCGCACAGCACCGCGTCCACGGACGGGTCGCACCACGCGGCCTGCAGGTCGGCGGCCCGGTCGGTGTCCGTGCCCGCGAGGTAGTCGAAGACCTGGTGGCGGTCCAGGACGTGCGGTGCCACGACGGGGTCGAGGTCCCAGCCCCGCAGCACGTCCAGGCCCGCCTGCAGCCGCTCCTCGGGCACGGGGCCGCTGGGCGCGACGACGGCCACCCGGGCGCCGGGGGCGAGCCGGGCGGGCCGGGTCAGCTCGCTCAGCTTCCCCTCCCTCACCTGCTCAGCTCCAGGGTCGGGATGCCGCGCGGAGTGAGGCCGAAGACCTGGGCGTAGAGGGAGAGTTCGGCCTCCAGGGCACGCACCATTGTCTCCGCCCGGCGGAATCCGTGCCCCTCGCCCTCGAAGGTGAGGTACGCGTGCGGCACCCCCCGGCCGTCCGTGCGGGCGAGGAACCGCTCACACTGCACGGGCGGGCAGATCACGTCGTCCAGGCCCTGGAGCAGCAGGAACGGTGCGGTGACCCGGTCGGCGTGCTCGGCGGGCGACCGCTCGACGTACCGGGCGGGCACCTCGGCGTAGGGGCCGATGAGGCTCTCCAGGTACTGCGACTCGAAGTCGTGGGTCTCCCCCGTACCCCAGCCCGTCAGGTCGAGGATCGGATAGATGACCGTCCCGCAGGCGTAGACGTCGGTCGTGGTCAGTGAGGCGGCGGCCGTCCAGCCACCGGCACTGCCGCCGCGGACGGCGAGCCGCTCCCGGTCGGCGGTGCCCTCGTCCGCCAGGGCGAGTGCGACGGCCGCGCAGTCCTCGACGTCGACGATGCCCCACTGCTCGCGCAGCCGGTTGCGGTACTCCCGGCCGTGCCCGGTCGAGCCGCCGTAGTTGACCTCCGCGACGCCGATGCCGCGCGAGGTGAAGTAGGCGATCTCCAGGTCGAGGACGAGCGGTGACCGGCTGGTGGGCCCCCCGTGCGCCCAGACGACGTACGGCGGCAGCTCGCCGTCCGGTGCGGGGCAGCCGGGGTTGTGCGGCGGATAGATGTGGGCGTGGATCTCCCGCCCGGCGGGTCCGGTGAAGGTGCGGATCCGCGGTTCGGGGTAGTACGCCGGGTCCACGGCGTCTTCGTGCGGTGCGCCGACGACTCTGGCCCGGCCGGTACGGACGTCCAGCTCGACCACCTCGTAGGCGCTGCGCGGGCTCGCGCCGACGCCCACGACCCGCTCGCCGTGGGCGGCGAGAGTGGCCGCGAACTCGGTCCAGGGGCCCGCCGCGTCGACGACCTCGCCGGTCTCCGGGTCGAGTATGCCGAGGGCGGCGGCGCCACGGCCGTGCACGACGGCGATCAGCCCGCTGTCCAGCGGCGCGAACCAGCGCTGGCCGAGCTTCCACAGCGGCCCGCCGAACTCCTCCTCCCGGGCGCACAGCGGCTGCCCGTCGCGGTAGAGGTTCCACCAGCCGGTACGGTCGGAGGCGTACAGCAGGGCGCCGTCGGGGGCCCAGTCCGCCTGGGCGATCGACTCCTCGGGGCCGCCGGCGACCGTCCGCGCGTCACGGAACGTGCCCTCGGGGCCGACCTCGGCGACGATCAGCTCGGTGCCGTCCCAGGGCATGCGCGGGTGGTCCCAGGCGAGCCAGGCCGCGCGCCGCCCGTCGGGCGAGAGACGAGGGCCGGTGACGAAGCGGTGCCGGTCGTCGGTGAGTTCACGGACCGCGTCCCGGTCGCCGGCCGCCGAGCCGTCCAGCGGCACCGCCGCCAGGACCCGGCGCACGTCGCCGGGCCCGTCGCCGGTGAACTCCTCCAGGACGCACCACACCTCGCCACGCTCGGCACGCACGTCCGGCTCGGCCCAGCGCAAGCCGCCGCCCTTCGGCGAGACGGGCGTCAGCGGACGCGGTTCACCGCCGCCCGGCTCGTAGGCGTACAGCCGCTGATCGGCGAAGTTCGCGAAGACCACCAGCGGCCCGGACTCGGTCATGTGCGCCGCCCAGGGCCGGCCGCCGTACTCGATGACGCGGCTGCGGACGTTCCACGGCGCGGGCAGCACCTGCTCCTCGGTGCCGTCGGGAAGTCGCCGCACCAGGGTGCGCCGCCCGCCCTCGGCGGGCCGGGGCACGGTCCACCACACCTCGTCACCGACGAGGCCCACGTCGTCGGGCCGTCCGTCGTGCGCGGCGGCGAGGGCCGCGTCGATGGGCGAGGGCCACGATCCGTACGCCAGGGTCGGCACTGACTTCCCCACTTCTCCTCCAGATCCTCTTCGAGCGGGCCCCGGGGTGTCGCTGTCCGCTACGCCGTGCGCAGGAACCGGTCGAGGACGCGGACGCCGAAGCGCAGCGCCTCGACGGGGACGCGTTCGTCGACACCGTGGAAGAGGGCCTGGTAGTCGAAGCCCTCGGGCAGCTTGAGCGGCGCGAATCCGTAGCCGGTGATGCCGAGGCGCGAGAACTGCTTGGCGTCCGTGCCGCCGGACATGCAGTACGGCACCACGTGCCCCTCCGGGGCGAACTCCTCGACGGCGGCGCGCATCCGGGCGTACGTCGGCGAGTCCACCGGCGCCTGGAGGGCTACCTCGCGGTGGGCGAACTCCCAGGCGACGTCCGGCCCGGTGAGCCGGTCGAGGGTGGAGCGGAACTCGTCCTCGCAGCCGTGCAGGAAGCGCCCGTCGACGTAGGCGACGGCCTCCCCGGGGATGACGTTGACCTTGTAACCGGCGTCCAGCATGGTCGGGTTGCTGCTGTTGCGGACGGTGGACTCGACCAGCCCCGCGGCAGGCCCCAGCTTGTCGAGCAGCGCGTCGACGTCGCGCAGGTCGGTCTCGATGCCGTACACGGCGGCGAGTTCACTCAGGGCCGCGCGCACGGTCGGGGTCAGGCGCAGCGGCCATTCGTGGTCACCGATGCGGGTGATCGCCGCTGCGAGCCGGGTGACCGCGTTCTCCCGGTTCACCTTGGAGCCGTGGCCGGCCCGCCCCCGCGCGGTGAGCTTGAGCCAGCCCGTGCCGCGCTCTCCGGCGGCGATCGGGTAGAACTGGCGGCCGGAGCCGTCGTGGAAGGTGAACGCCCCGGACTCGCTGACGCCCTCGGTGCAGCCCTCGAACAGGGCGGCGTGCCGGTCGGCGAGGAAGCCGGAGCCGTCCTCGGCGCTGGCCTCCTCGTCCGCGGTGAACGCGATGACGATGTCGCGCCGGGGTCGTACCCCCTGCCGGGACCAGTCGCGCACGACGGCCAGGATCATCGCGTCCATGTTCTTCATGTCGACGGCGCCGCGCCCCCAGACGACCCCGTCGCGGATCTCCCCGGAGAACGGGTGCACGCTCCAGTCGGCGGCCTCGGCGGGCACCACGTCGAGATGGCCGTGCACGAGCAGCGCACCGGCCGACGGGTCGGTGCCCTCGATCCGGGCGACGACGTTGGTGCGTCCCTCGGTCCGCTCCAGCAGCGTGGGTTCGATCCCGGCCTCCGCGAGCCGCGCGGCGGCGTACTCGGCGGCGGGGCGCTCCCGGCAGTCGCCGCCGCCCCGGTTCGTCGTGTCGATCCGGATCAGCTCGGAGGTGAACCGCACGACCTCGTCCAGCGCCCGCGCGTCCACGCCCCCGGGACACTCAGCCATACTGCTCCTCCACCGCGGCCGAGGCGATCGTGGTGACCGCCTTGAAGGTACGGATCGCCTCGAACATGGTGTCGTGGGTGTACGCCACCTTCCGCTCCCCGACGCGGGCCACGCCCGGCACGACGGTCGAGGCCGCCGCCAGGTGCTCGGCGTCGAACTCCACCGCGACGGTGAACGGCCCGCCGCTCACCGGCTCGTGCCGCACCGCGAGCGCCGCCGCCTCCTTGGCCGCCGCCCGGATGTCGGCAGCGGTCCTGGCCGGCGTGCGGCACACGGCTGCGTACCGCGACACATGGTCCTTGACCGCGACCTTCAGCGCCTCGGGCGCGTACCCGAGGGCGTCCTCGCACGCCACGTCGTCCCCGGTGACCAGCACCACCGGCACCCCGTACTCGGCGACGACGTGCGCGTTGAGCAGCCCCTCACTCGCCCGTACGTCGTTCAGCCACACGCCGGTGATCTGGTTGGCGAGGTAGGTGTGCGCGAGGACGCCCTCCATGCCGGCGCCCGCGTGGTACCCGATGAACGCGATGCCGTCCACGTCCCCGTGCTGGACGCCCTCCACCATGGACAGCGCCTTGTGCCGGCCGGTGAGCATCTGCGTCCGCTCGTCGAGCTGCTCCAGGAGCAGGTTGCGCATGGTCCAGTGCGCCTCGTTGACGAGCACCTCGTCGGCACCGCCGTCGAGGAAACCCAGCACGGCGGCGTTCACGTCCGAGGTGAACATCGACCGGCACCGCTCCCACTGCGGCGTCCCCGGCAGCACGTCGGCCGGCCAGGTGACACCGGTGGCGCCTTCCATGTCGGCGCTGATGAGGATCTTCATGCTGCGCCACGTTACGCGGTCGTGCCGAACCGCAGCCAGGCCTGTGGAAAACTCTCACCGGCCCAGACCAATGGCTGGTCACCGCCTCGTGCACCCGGCACTCGTGCCGCCCCGCCACCACCCACTTCGACGGCAGTTCGATCCGTGTGCCGTCCGGTGTGCACTCCGTGCTGATCAGCGGGAGTTCGCCGCTCGCCAGGGCGGGGAGGCCGGCCGCGCGGAGGTACTCGGGTACCGCCTCGTCGGGGACCGCGCCGGGAGTCAGGCCGTGGCGGAGGACGGGCGCGAGCTCGGCCGGTCCGTCGCGGTCGACCACGACGACGGCCGGCTGGACACGGCCGGCGACGGGATCCGCGGGCACGGCGCCGGGTCCGGCCCGGCGGCCGGGAGGTGTGTGCCGCTCGGTGCCATGGTCCATGGCGCCAGGCCCTCCCTCCCCACGGCTCCGCAGGATCTGTGTCACCGGCCACCGCCGTACGGCGGTGGCCGGTGACCATGTGCGGCAACGGGGGAATCCTGGCGCGCGAACACACCGGCGCGCGCCCGCGCGCCCGCGCGCCGGTGCCCGGTCTCAGTCCTCGTGCCCGAGCTGGAGGTCGCGTTCCGTGCGGCCGCCGCCGGCCATCTGGAGCACGGTCGCGACGGGCGGGTAGCCGGCGGCGATGACGGTGTACTCGCCGGACGACAGATCGACGAACCGGAAGGTTCCGTCGGGCCCGGTGGTCAGCGTGTCGACCACGTTGCCCGCCGCGTCGAGCAGTGTCACGCGCGCGTCCTCCACGGCCCGTCCCCCACTGGCGCGCACGGTGCCGCGCAGCACGGCGCCGCCGGCCAGCTCGACGTCCTGGCGGGTCTCCCGGGCGGCCTGGACGCTGACGGGCAGCGCGGCCGGGCGGAAGGCGGGGGCGCTGCCGGCGAGGGTGTACTCGCCGGCCACCAGCTCGGTGATGACGTAGCCGCCCTCCCGGCCGCTGCGGGTGGTGGCGACGACCTCGCCGTGGACGTTGGTGAGCGTGACGGTCGCGTCGCGTACGGGGCTGCCGTCCGCGGTGAGCACGCTGCCGGCGAGGCGGCCGGCGCCGCCCAGGACCACGTCCAGTTCCACCGGGCGTTCGCCTACGGTCACGGAGACGGCCTGCGGCTGGTGGCCGCCTGCCGCGGCGATCAGGACGTACGACCCCGAGCCGGGCGTGGCCAGCGCGTACCGTCCGTCGTCGCCGCTGGCGCCCCGGCCGATCTGCTGCCCGCCGACGTCGATGAGGGTGAGCGCCGCGCGGGGCACGACGGTGCCGTCGGGATGCTGCACCGTGCCGCAGACGGGGATGCCGGCGGCGTACGGCGATCGGGCCTGTGGGACGGGGGCGACGTACTGTGCGGTCTCCGGCTCGGTGACGGGGGCGTTGTGGGACACCAGGGGTTTCTCCTTGAGGAAGAAGGCGATGAGCAGCCCGAGGACGAGCACCGGCACCAGGTAGAGGAAGATCCGCGGCATGGCGTCGGCGTACGCCCCGATGTAGGCGTCGCGCAGCGCCGGGGGCAGGGAATGGACGAGTTCCGGGGTGATGGCCTCGGCGTCGGGCAGTCCGGCGCCCGCCTCGGCGGGGAGCCGGTCGGCCAGGGCGTCGGTGAGCCGGTCGGCGAAGAGGGTGCCGAAGATGGCCGCGCCGACGCTGCCGCCGATCTGCCGGAAGTAGTTGTTGGCACTGGTGGCGGTGCCGAGGTCGGTGGGGCGCACGGAGTTCTGCACGGCGAGGACCAGGACCGGCATCACCATGCCGATGCCGGCGCCGAGGACGGCCATCCAGATGCTGTAGTGCAGGCGGGGCGTGTCGGCGTCGAGCCGGGACAGCAGCCACATGCCGACGACGGACAGGGCGCTGCCGAGGATCGGGTGGGAGCGGTAGTGCCCGGTGCGAGTGATGAGCTGTCCGGAGATGATCGAGGCGCCGACGATGCCGCCCATCATCGGCAGCATCAGCAGACCGGACTCGGTGGCGGTGGCGCCGTCGACCATCTGCAGGAAGGTCGGCAGGTAGCTGGCGGCGCCGAACAGGGCGATGCCGATGACGAGGCCGACCAGGCCGGTGACGTTGAAGACGGAGTCCCGGAACAGCCGCAGCGGGATCAGCGGTTCGGGCGCGAAGCGCTCGGCGACCAGGAAGAGGACGGTGGCCCCGGCCGCTCCGGCGGCGAGTCCGAGGATGACCGGCGAGCCCCACTCGTACTCGGTGCCGCCCCAGCTGGTCAGCAGCACCAGGCAGGTGGAGGCGGCGGCGAGCAGCAGCGCGCCGAGGATGTCGAGACGGGGCTTGACCCGCGGCCTGGGGAGCTTCAGGACGACGGCGACGACGGCCATGGTGACCAGGCCGAAGGGCACGTTGATGTAGAAGCACCAGCGCCAGGACAGGTGGTCGGTGAAGTAGCCGCCCAGCAGGGGGCCGGCGACCGAGGCGAGTCCGAAGGCGGCACCGATCAGGCCCATGAACCGGCCGCGCTCGCGGGGCGGCACGATGTCCGCCATGATCGCCTGCACACCGATCATCAGGCCGCCCGCACCGACGCCCTGCACGGCGCGGAAGGCGATCAGCTGGTCCATGCTCTGTGCCCGGCCGGCGAGTGCCGAGCCGACGACGAACACCAGGATGGCGAACTGGAAGACGCCCTTGCGTCCGAAGAGGTCGCCGAGCTTGCCGTAGATCGGCAGGCCCACGGTGGAGGTGAGCAGGTAGGCGGTGATGGCCCAGGACATCTTGTCCAGGCCGTGCAGCTCGCCGACGATCTTCGGAAGCGCCGTGGCGACGATCATCTGCTCCAGTGCCGCGAGCAGCAGCGCCAGCATCAGACCGACGAAGACCAGCCGGACCCGACGCGGACTCAGCCCGGCGTCCCACTCCGGCCCGGGAGCGGGGGGCTCGGGAGGCGTCGGGGGTGCGGCGGCCGGTTCGTCCTGCACCAGAGTGATCCCGCCCACGTCCCGCTCCCCTCGTCACACCTGCTCACAATTGCCACCTGATGCGACAACTGCGAACAAGTGCGAAGAGTTACGGCATACGGCGGTATCTCACGGGGATCACTCGAACCGGTGAGGCGGCCGGCGACCGCTCAACGGCCGCACGGAGCCTGCCCTTTGACTACTTCTCGACCTCGGCGGCGAGCTTGGCGAGCATCGCGTCGTAGATCCGGGCGAGCCCCTTGGGCGCGAAGGTCTTCTCGAAGAAGCCGCCGACGCCGCCGGCGCCCTGCCAGGTGGTGGTGACGACCACGCGGGACTTGCCCTCCCCGGCCGGGGTGACCCGCCAGGTGGTGACCATGGAGGAGTTGCGGTCCTTCTCGACGAGTTCACCGTCGGTCGGCTCGGTGACCTCCATCAGGCAGTCACGGACGCGCTTGCTGGTGGCTTGGAGCTTCCAGTGCACGAGGGTGCCCTCGCCGTCGCCGCCCTCGCGGACCTCGTACTCGCTGAAGTGCTCTGGCAGCAGCTTCGCGCGGGTGCCGCTGTAGTCGGCGAGGGTGTCGAACACCGTCTCCGCGTCCGCTGCGACGATCCGCTCCGTCTCCGCCTCGACCTGCGCCATCGGGTTCCTCCAGGGCCTGGTTCTCGGGGTCGGGGCAAGCCAACCACCCCACCGCCCGGCCACCAAATCGGGGGGCGCGAAGCGGCCCCGCGCGACTCGTCGACACGATCAAGGGAACAAATGTTCTATTGTGTGGGCGCAGCACTACCGAGGAGGCGCCATGCGCTGGGAGAACCTCACGGACTCCGACCACGCCCGGGCCGCCGACCCCGCGCTTTTCGGCGCGGACGCGGTCACCACCCGCACGTTCGACACGCCCGAGTTCCGCGGCATCACCTTCCACGAGGTGCGGGCCCGTTCGATCCTCAACCGGGTGCCGGGCGCCTCGCGCATGCCGTTCGAATGGACGGTGAATCCCTACCGGGGCTGCACGCACGCGTGCGTGTACTGCTTCGCGCGCAAGACGCACGGCTACCTGGACCTCGACACGGGGCTCGGCTTCGACTCCCAGATCGTCGTCAAGGTGAACGCACCCGAGCTGCTGCGACGCCAGCTGGCGTCGCGCCGCTGGCAGGGCGAGCACGTCGCGATGGGCACCAACGTCGACTGCTACCAGCGCGCCGAGGGCCGCTACCGGCTGATGCCGGGCATCATCGCCGCCCTCACCGAGCGGGCGAACCCGTTCTCCGTCCTGACCAAGGGCACTCTGATCCTGCGCGACCTGGACCTGCTGACGCGGGCGGCACGGGTGACGGACGTGGGGATCTCGGTCTCGGTCGGCTTCACCGACACCGAGCTGTGGCGCACCGTGGAGCCGGGGACACCCGCGCCGGAGCGCCGCCTGGAGGTCGTACGGACCCTGGGTGAGCACGGCATCGGCTGCGGGGTGCTGATGGCACCGGTCATCCCGTTCCTGAGCGACGAACCGGCCCGACTGCGCGCCACCGTACGCGCCATCGCCGCCGCGGGTGCCACCTCGGTGACCCCCCTGGTGCTGCATCTGCGGCCGGGCGCCCGGGAGTGGTTCATGGCCTGGCTCGGGCAGCACCACCCGCACCTGGTGCGCCGGTACGAACGGCTGTACGCGGAGGGCGCCTACGCCCCGAAGTGGTACCAGCGCCGCATCACGCGCCAGGTGCACGACCTGGCACGGGAGTACGGCATCGGGCCCGCGCGCGCGGGGACGCCGCGACGGATCGAGGAGCCTGGACAACCGCGGCCCGCCGGGCCCGCGGCGACCGAGCCGGTACAGCTTTCACTCCTCTGACGCCGGCCGGGAGCGCACGGGGATGTCCGGCTTGTCCGGGGACATCTGGACAGATTTGGGAGCATTCGAGGGCATCTGCCGACCCAATTGGGTCAAGTGTGAACAGGACGCGTTCTTCTGGAGACACTCTCCGGGACGATGCCGCGAGGACCGCGACCCGCGCGGACCGCAGCCTCTCCGTCCCGGAAGGACGTCATGAGACAACGCGCAGCCGTGCTGTGCGGCGCCGCAGTCATCGCCGCCGGGACCGTCACTGCCACCTCCGCCGAGGCGGGCGGACCGCACCCCGCCGGCACCTCGCACACCGCGGAGCCCAGTTGGCAAGAGTGCGGCACGGACGACTACCCGACGCTTCAGTGCGCGTCCCTCACGGTGCCGCTCGATCACGCGCGTCCGGACGGGAAGCAGATCGCGCTGGCGCTGTCCCGCGTCCCGCACACCGCCGGGAAGTACCAGGGGCCGTTGCTGGTCAACCCGGGCGGCCCGGGCGGCAGCGGGCTGACGCTCGCCGGGTTCGTGGCGTCCTCGCTGCCCGCCGAGGTGGCCGCGCAGTACGACGTCATCGGCTTCGACCCGCGCGGCGTGGGGCAGAGCGAGCCCGCTCTGAACTGCCGGCCGGGCCACTTCGACCCGGTGCGCCCGGACTCCGTCCCCGCGACCCCGGCCACCGAGAAGGCCAACCTCACACGCGTGAAGTCCTTCGCCGACGCGTGTGGCGAGAAGTACGCGGACGTGCTGCCGTACATCGACACGGTCAGCACCGCACGGGACATGGACGCGATCCGCACGGCACTCGGCTCACAGAAGATCAACTACTTCGGTTACTCGTACGGCACCTACCTGGGCGCCGTGTACGCGAAGCTCCATCCGGACCGGGTGCGGCGCCTGGTTCTGGACTCCGTCGTCGACCCGACCGGCGTCTGGTACGAGGCCAATCTGGGCCAGGACCTCGCCTTCGACGACCGCCACCGGGACTTCCTGGCCTGGATCGCCGAGCACGACGCGGTGTACGGGCTGGGCACCGCCCCGGAGCGGATCGAGGCCACCTGGTACGCGACGCGGGCGGCGCTGGCGAAGAAGCCGGCGGCCGGGAGGGTCGGCGCCTCGGAGCTGGAGGACACCTTCCTGCCCGGCGCCTACTACAACGGCTACTGGCCCTACCTGGCGGAGGCGTTCGCCGCGTACGTGAACGACGGGGACACCGGCCCTCTCGTCGAGGCGTACGAGGACTTCGGGGCGGTGGACGCCCCCGGCGACAACGGTTACAGCGTCTACACGGCAGTGGAGTGCCGTGACGCCGTCTGGCCGCGCGACTGGAACGAGTGGCGCGACGACAGCTGGAACCTGCACGAGAAGGCGCCCTTCATGGTGTGGAACAACGCCTGGTACAACGCGCCGTGCGCGTTCTGGCCCACGGCCTCGCGTCAGCCGGTGGACGTCGCCAACCGCGAGCTGCCGCCGGCGCTGCTCTTCCAGGCGACCGATGACGCGGCCACCCCGTACGAGGGCGGGGTCACCGTACACGGGCTGCTGCGCGGCTCCAGCCTGGTGGTGGAGGAGGACGGCGGGAACCACGGCATCACGCTGAGCGGGAACACCTGCCTGGACGAGCACCTGGCCGCGTACCTGGCCGACGGCACCGTGCCGCGGGGCAGCGGCGGCGAGGCGGACGCGGTGTGCCCGGCACTGCCCGGCCCCGAGCCGCTGGAGGAGTCCGGGGCGGGGCCCACGTCCTCACTCGGGTCGACGCTGCACGGGCTGCTCGGCTTCCGGGGTTAGCCGGTCCCCTGCTGAACGGCCCGGCCGGCAGCCGCCCGACGGCCCGTCGGAGGCGTTGTCAGTGCCGTGGTCCACCATGGACGTATGAGTGAGCTGACCAGGATCCCCGCCCCCGACGGCGTCGCACCCGCCGCCCAGTACGCCCATGTCGTCCTCGGTACCGGGCGCTTCGTGGCCGTCTCCGGCCAGCTCGCCCTGGACGAGGACGGCGAGCTTGTCGGACAAGGCGATCCGGCGGTCCAGGCCCGTCAGGTCTTCGAGAACCTGCGCCGGTGCCTGGCGGCGGCCGGCGCGACCTTCGACGACGTGGTGAAGCTGACCTTCTTCGTGACGGACATGGCGCACATGTCCGCGATCCGCGCCGCCCGCGCCGAGCACATACCCGACGACCGGCTGCCGGCCGCCTCGGCGGTACAGGTCGCGGGGTTGGTCCGACCGGAGTTCCTGATGGAGATCGAGGCGTTCGCGGTCGTGGCCGGGTGAGCGGGCCCGGGGCACGGGTGCGGGTGCGGGAGATGACGCTCGACGACTGCGACCGTGTCTCCGCGATCCGGGTCCGGGGCCGGCAGACGGCGTGCCGGGGTCTCGTGCCTCAGTCGTACCTGGACGGGCTCGACGTGAGCGAGGACGCCGAGCGGCGCCGTGACCTCTTCCCCCGCACCCCGGACGACGTGGTGAACCTGGTCGCCGAGGACGACGGCGGCGAGGTCGTCGGCTGGTCCTGTCACGGCCCTTCCGGGACGGCGAACTGCTCACCGCCGACGCCGAGTCGTACGCGCTCTACGTCGACGCCGGGCGTCTCGGCACCGGTGTGGGGCACGCCCTGCTCCGGGAGTCGGCGCGCCGGTGCGCGGCCGCCGAGCACGCGCGCATGCTCCTGTGGGTACTCGAGGGCAACGCCCGCGCCCGGCACTTCTACGGACGGGCGGGCTTCCGCGCCGACGGGGCCGAGAAGCCGTTCGAGGTGGAGGGGGCCGCCGTGCCCGAGGTGCGCTACGCCAGGTGCCTGACCGGCTGAACGGCTCACCGCGACCCCGGAATCCGCGCCAGCGCCCGTACCGCCTCCTTGGCCAGGGCCGGGTGGGCGAGGGCCTCGTTCAGGACGGGGCCGGCGCGGTCGTCGCCGAGCGTGCCGAGGCCCTCGACGCAGGCGAGCGCCACACGCCGGTACGGGTCGTGCGGGCGCAGCCGCCGCTCCAGCGTGGTGATGAGGGCGGGCACCGCCTCGGGGGCCCGCAGTTCGACGAGCAGCCGCACCGGATGCAGGGCGTAGGCGACCCGCAGTTCGTTGGTGGCGAGGGCCGCTGCGGCGCGGGCGGTGCGGGGGTCTCCGAGCCGGGCGAGGGCGTGGGCGGCGGAGGCGCAGCGCGGTGGGTCGCGGTGGTTCAGCAGCAGCACGAGCGATTCGAAGGCCCGCCGGTCCCCTGCCACGCCCAGCCGGAACGCGGCCAGTTCCCGGGCCCAGAGCGGGTGCCCCGGCTCACCGAGCACCGCGGCCAGCTCGTCCAGGTCCCCGGTCGCCACAAGACGGTCGTACGCCGCCGAGGCGCCCGGCCCGTCACCCGACTCGACCCGTAAGCGTTCCGTGAGCGCTCGCAACTCTTCGTCCATGACACCGAGGTTAGGGGCGTCACAGGGCGTGTGGGACGTACATCACGAACACCGAGGGCTGGCGCGCTCGTTACCCGCGAGTTAATCTCAGACGAGCGAGTTACCCACTCGCCGCAACTCCTCCCGGTGGCTTGGTGACGCAGCCGCCGCGAGAGCAGTCGGTTCGGTACCCACGCAATCGGGTACCGCAGTACGACTCGGCCTCGGGACAGGGCCGGTCGGAAATCACCGCCGGTCGGCGTGGGCACGCCCTCCGACGCGGCACCGGGCGTGTGCGCCAGTCAGCCCGGCAACACCCGCACCCCCTCTTCACGCACCCGGTGCGCCCCTCGGCGCTTCCGGGCGTGTTCCCGTCGTCACCCTCAATTTCCTGGAGTCCCGCGATGGCCACTCCCCTGTCCGACACCCCTCTGTCCCCGCTCCGGACCATCGCCGTCGTCGGCCTCGGCACCATGGGCACCGGCATCGCCGAGGTCCTGGCCCGGGCCGGCCGTGACGTCGTCGGCATCGACATCAGTGAGGCGCAGGCCGTCGCGGCCGTCGCCGCGCTGGAGTCCTCCACCGCCCGTGCCGTAGAGCGCGGACGCCTTACCGGACGGGAGCGCGCCGACGCCCTCGCCCGCGTCCGCACCTCCACCGACCTGCGGGCGGCGGCCGACGCCGACCTGGTGATCGAGGTGACCCCGGAGTCGTACGAGGTCAAGCAGCAGGTGTTCCGGGAGCTGGACGGGATCGTGCGTCCCGGGACGATCCTGGCGACCGGCACCAACGCGCTGTCCGTGACACGGCTGGCCGCCGACTCGGCCCGCCCGGAGCGGGTGCTGGGCCTGCACTTCTTCAACCCGGCCCCGGCGATGAAGCTGGTGGAGGTCGTCTCCTCCGTGCTGACCGCGCCGGGCGCCGTCACGGCCGTCACCGACCTCGCCCTCGACCTCGGCAAGGAGCCCGTCGCGGTCGGCGACCGGCCCGGATTCGTCGCCGACGGCCTGCTGTTCGGCTACCTCAACCAGGCCGCGGCGATGTACGAGGCGAACTACGCCTCCCGCGAGGACATCGACGCCGCGATGCGGCTCGGCTGCGGCCTGCCGATGGGGCCGCTGGCCCTGCTGGACCTGATCGGCGTGGACACCGCGCGCACGGTCCTGGAGGCCATGTACGCCGCCTCCCACGACCGCCTGCACGCCCCGGCGCCGATCCTGAAACAGCTCAGCGAGGCGGGCCTGACGGGCCGCAAGGCAGGGCGTGGCTTCTACACCTACGAGGCGCCGGGCGGCGCGGTCGTCGTACCGGACTCCCTGACCCCGCGCACGAGCGACAACCCGGTGGCCGGCCGTCCCGTCCGCGCGGTGGGTGTCGCGGGCTCGGGCACCATGGCGTCCGGCATCGCCGAGGTGTTCGCCAAAGCCGGGTACGAGGTCGTGCTCGCCGCCCGCAGCACGGAGAAGGCACAGACGGCCAAGGCCCGGGTCGGCAAGTCCCTGGCCCGCGGCGTCGACAAGGGCAGGCTGACCGCCGAGGCCGCCGCTCAGGCGCTGGAGCGGATCACCCCGACGGGCACGTACGACGACTTCGCCGACGTCGATCTGGCGGTGGAGGCGATCGCCGAGGACCTGGAGGTCAAGCGGCAGCTGTTCGCCACACTGGACAAGGTCTGCAAGCCGGGCGCCGTGCTGGCCACCACCACCTCCTCGCTGCCCGTCGTCGCCTGCGCCCGCGCCACCTCGCGCCCGCAGGACGTGATCGGCATGCACTTCTTCAACCCGGCGCCGGCCATGAAGCTGGTCGAGGTGGTCCGCACCGTGCTGACGGCCGACGACGTGCACGCCACCGTCCGCGAGGTCTGCGCGAAGATCCGCAAGCACGCCGTGGACTGCGGCGACCGGGCCGGGTTCATCGTGAACGCGCTGCTGTTCCCGTACCTCAACAACGCCGTGAAGATGGTCCAGGAGCACTACGCGACGCTCGACGACATCGACGCGGCGATGAAGCTGGGCGGCGGCTACCCGATGGGCCCCTTCGAGCTGCTCGACGTGGTCGGGCTGGACGTCTCGCTCGCCATCGAAAAGGTCCTGCACCGCGAGTTCCGCGACCCCGGCCTGGCACCGGCGCCGCTGCTGGAGCACCTGGTGGCCGCGGGCTGCCTCGGCCGCAAGACGGGCCGCGGCTTCCGCGAACATGCCCGCCGCTGACTCCGGTCCCGGCGGCCGGTCCCGGCCCGCGGAGGACTGGGGCGGACTGCTCGGTCCGGGCGGGCCTCCCCCGCCCTCCCCCGGCGGGCCTCCCCCGTCCTCCCCGGGCGGGGGAAACCCCGGTCACGCGCATGATCGCGCGCACATGCAGTACGTTCGGGTCATGTCCCAGCCCGTCAAGTCCTCACGTACACCTGCTACGCCCGACGCGCCGGAGAGCGCGGCCGGCAGCCGGGCCGCCGCCCAGCGGCTCAAAATGCGCCGGGAGCTGGCGGCTGCGGCGATGGAGCTGTTCGCGGCCAAGGGGTACGAGGCGACCACCGTCGACGAGATCGCGGCCCGCGCCGGCGTCGCCCGCCGCACCTTCTTCCGTCACTTCCGCTCCAAGGAAGAGGCGATCTTCCCGGACCACGACGACACCCTGGTGCGCGCCGAGGCGGTGCTCAACGCGGCGCCCGCGCACGAGCATCCGCTCGACACGGTGTGCCGGGGCATCAAGGAAGTCATGAAGATGTACGCGGCCCGGCCGGAGATCTCGGTCGCCCGCTACAAGCTGACGCGTGAGGTGCCCACCCTGCGCGAGGCGGAGATCGCGTCGGTGGCCCGCTACGAGCGCCTGTTCACCCGCTATCTGCTCGGCCACTTCGACGAGCACGCGCACGACGACGACGCCAACGACGACCCGCTGCTGGCCGAGGTCGCCGCGTCCGCCGTGGTCACCGCCCACAACCACGTACTGCGGCGCTGGCTGCGGGCGGGCGGGCAGGGTGATGTGGAGACCCAGCTCGACCACGCTTTCGCGATCGTACGGAAGACGTTCGGTACGGGCATCGGCGCCGGGCGCGGTACGGCCTCCGCCGCACGGCCGACCGCCTCCTCGGCCTCCGTGCAGGGCGAGGTACTGGTGACGGTCGCACGTACCGACGCACCGCTGCACGAGGTGATGCGCACCATCGAGCAGGCACTCAAGGAGCGCTGAACCCCGCTTCGCCCACTGTGACAACGGCCACCCGTCGGGTGGCCGTTTTTGCATGTCAGTGCCCCTTTTCAGGGGCTCCTCGGTCCCCGTTCGATCGATCATCGCTCATCTGTCGCGTAAAGATTTCATCTGAGAGCAATTTCTGGCACTCAGTGCCTTGCGGGGTGACACGGGGTGTCATACGTTGAAGGTGTCCGGGCTGTCCCCGCATCTCATCCCCTGCGCGCCCGAACGCCTGCGTCACAGGCACCCTCACCCACCCTCATCAGCACCGACGTAACCCTCAGCGCCCCTTCCCCGGGGCGCTCACCGCCGGAGGCAACACCGTGACCGTGAAGGACATCCTGGACGCGATCCAGTCGACCGACTCCACGCCGGCCGACATCGCCGCCCTGCCGCTCCCCGAGTCGTACCGCGCGATCACCGTGCACAAGGACGAGACCGAGATGTTCGCGGGCCTCGAGACCCGCGACAAGGACCCGCGCAAGTCGATCCACCTGGACGAGGTGCCGGTGCCCGAGCTGGGCCCCGGTGAGGCTCTGGTGGCCGTCATGGCCTCCTCGGTCAACTACAACTCGGTGTGGACCTCGATCTTCGAGCCGCTTTCGACGTTCGGCTTCCTGGAGCGCTACGGCCGCACCAACGAGCTGGCCAAGCGCCACGACCTGCCGTACCACATCATCGGCTCCGACCTGGCCGGCGTCGTGCTGCGCACCGGCCCCGGCGTCAACGCCTGGCAGTCCGGCGACGAGGTCGTCGCGCACTGCCTCTCCGTCGAGCTGGAGTCGTCCGACGGCCACAACGACACCATGCTCGACCCGGAGCAGCGCATCTGGGGCTTCGAGACCAACTTCGGCGGCCTCGCCGAGATCGCGCTGGTGAAGTCCAACCAGCTGATGCCGAAGCCGGACCACCTCAGCTGGGAGGAGGCCGCGGCCCCCGGCCTGGTCAACTCCACCGCCTACCGCCAGCTGGTCTCCCGCAACGGCGCCGGCATGAAGCAGGGCGACAACGTGCTCATCTGGGGCGCGAGCGGCGGCCTCGGCTCCTACGCCACCCAGTTCGCCCTGGCCGGCGGCGCCAACCCGATCTGCGTCGTCTCCAGCGAGCAGAAGGCGGACATCTGCCGGGCGATGGGCGCCGAGGCGATCATCGACCGCAGCGCCGAGGGCTACAAGTTCTGGAAGGACGAGACCACCCAGGACCCGAAGGAGTGGAAGCGCTTCGGCAAGCGCATCCGCGAACTGACCGACGGTGAGGACATCGACATCGTCTTCGAGCACCCCGGCCGCGAAACCTTCGGCGCCTCCGTCTTCGTCACCCGCAAGGGCGGCACCATCACCACCTGCGCCTCCACCTCGGGCTACATGCACGAGTACGACAACCGCTACCTGTGGATGTCCCTGAAGCGCATCATCGGCTCCCACTTCGCCAACTACCGCGAGGCCTGGGAGGCCAACCGGCTCATCGCCAAGGGCAGGATCCACCCGACGCTGTCGAAGGTGTACTCCTTGGAGGACACCGGCCAGGCGGCGTACGACGTCCACCGCAACCTCCACCAGGGCAAGGTCGGCGTGCTGTGCCTGGCGCCCGAGGAGGGCCTGGGCGTGCGCGACGAGGAGAAGCGCGCCCGGCACGTCGACGCCATCAACCGCTTCCGGAACATCTGAGGAGCGCCGCATGACCGATCGCCAGAAGGACCGGCCGTGGCTGATGCGGACCTACGCCGGCCACTCCACGGCCGAGGCGTCCAACGAGCTGTACCGGCGCAACCTCGCCAAGGGCCAGACGGGTCTGTCGGTCGCGTTCGACCTGCCGACCCAGACCGGCTACGACTCCGACCACATCCTCGCCCGCGGCGAGGTGGGCCGGGTCGGGGTGCCGGTGGCGCACCTCGGTGACATGCGCCGGCTGTTCCAGGACATCCCCCTGGAGCAGATGAACACGTCGATGACCATCAACGCCACGGCCATGTGGCTGCTGGCGCTCTACCAGGTCGTCGCCGAGGAGCAGGGTGCGGACATCATCCGGCTCCAGGGCACGACCCAGAACGACATCGTCAAGGAGTACCTGTCCCGGGGGACGCACGTCTTCCCGCCGGGGCCGTCGCTCCGGCTGACGACGGACATGATCGCGTACACGGTCTCCCACATGCCGAAGTGGAACCCGATCAACATCTGCAGCTACCACCTGCAGGAGGCGGGCGCCACGCCGGTACAGGAGATCGCGTACGCCATGTCCACCGCGATCGCCGTGCTGGACGCCGTGCGCGACGGCGGCCAGGTGCCCGAGGAACGCATGGGCGACGTCGTCGGCCGCATCTCCTTCTTCGTGAACGCGGGCGTCCGCTTCGTCGAGGAGATGTGCAAGATGAGGGCCTTCGGGCGGATCTGGGACCGCGTCACGCGTGAGCGCTACGGCATCGAGAACCCCAAGCACCGCCGCTTCCGCTACGGCGTCCAGGTCAACTCCCTCGGCCTGACCGAGGCCCAGCCGGAGAACAACGTCCAGCGGATCGTCCTGGAGATGCTGGCCGTCACCCTCTCCAAGGACGCACGCGCGCGCGCCGTGCAGCTGCCGGCCTGGAACGAGGCGCTGGGCCTGCCCCGGCCCTGGGACCAGCAGTGGTCGCTGCGCATCCAGCAGGTGCTGGCCTACGAGAGCGACCTGCTGGAGTACGGCGACCTCTTCGAGGGCTCGAAGGTGGTCGAGGCGAAGGTGGACGAGCTGGTCGAGGAGTCGCTCGCCGAGATCGAGCGCATCCAGGAGATGGGCGGCGCGATGGCCGCCGTCGAGTCCGGCTACCTCAAGTCGCAGCTGGTCGCCTCGCACGCCGAGCGCCGGGCCCGGATCGAGTCGGGCGAGGAGAGGATCATCGGGGTCAACGCCTTCGAGGGCACCGAGCCGAACCCGCTGACCGCCGACCTGGACACCGCGGTCCAGACGGTCGACCCGGCGGTGGAGGCCCGTGTCGTCGCCTCGCTCCAGCACTGGCGGGACACCCGGTACCAGCCCCCCTTCAACCACCCGCGCCCCTGCAAGGCCCTGGAGAAGCTGAAGGAGGCCGCCAAGGGCACCGGCAACCTCATGGAGGCCACCCTGGAGTGCGCCCGCGCCGGCGTCACGACCGGCGAGTGGGCCGGGGCACTGCGCGAGGTGTTCGGCGAGTTCCGCGCCCCGACCGGTGTCTCCTCCGCCCCGGTGGCGGTCGCCGCCGAGGAGGGCTCGGCCCTGGCCGAGGTGCGCCGCAAGGTGGATCTGACGGCCAAGGACCTGGGCGTCGGCAAGCTGCGCTTCCTGGTCGGCAAGCCCGGCCTGGACGGCCACTCCAACGGCGCCGAGCAGATCGCCGTGCGGGCCCGCGACGCCGGGTTCGAGGTGGTCTACCAGGGCATCCGGCTCACCCCGGAGCAGATCGTGGACGCCGCCCTCGCCGAGGACGTGCACGCGGTGGGCCTGTCCATCCTGTCCGGCTCGCACGCCCAGCTGGTGCCGGACGTCCTCGAACGGCTCCGTGTGGCCGGTGCCACAGACATACCGGTGATCGCCGGTGGCATCATCCCGAACGGTGACGCCGAAGAACTGCGGGCCGCGGGAGTGGCCGCGGTCTTCACCCCGAAGGACTTCGACATCACCGGCATCATCGGCCGGATCGTCGACGAGATCCGGAACGCGAACAAGCTCGACCCCCTGGAGGTCCCCGCATGACGACCGCCCACCCGTCGCCCGCCACCACCCTTCCGACGAGCGGCTCCGCCGCACACCTCCCGAACCGTCTTCGCCCCCGGCGTTCCTGCCTGGCCGTACCGGGCTCGAACCCCCGCTTCCTGGAGAAGGCGCAGGGACTGCCGGCGGACCAGGTCTTCCTCGACCTGGAGGACGCCTGCGCGCCGCTCGCCAAGCCGGAGGCACGGCACACGATCGTCAAGTTCCTCAACGAGGGCGACTGGACCGGCAAGACCCGCGTCGTGCGCGTCAACGACTGGACGACGGAGTGGACGTACCGCGACGTCGTGACGGTGGTGGAGGGCGCCGGCCCGAACCTCGACTGCATCATGCTGCCGAAGGTCCAGGACGCCCAGCAGGTGGTGGCGCTCGACCTCCTCCTCACCCAGATCGAGAAGACGATGGGCTTCGAGGTCGGCCGCATCGGCATCGAGGCGCAGATCGAGAACGCGCAGGGCCTGAACAACGTCAACGAGATCGCGCAGGCCTCCCCGCGGACCGAGACCATCATCTTCGGCCCCGCCGACTTCATGGCGTCCATCAACATGAAGTCCCTGGTCGTGGGCGAGCAGCCGCCCGGCTACCCGGCGGACGCCTACCACTACATCCTGATGAAGATCCTGATGGCCGCCCGCGCCAACAACCTCCAGGCGATCGACGGCCCCTACCTCCAGATCCGCAACGTCGACGGCTTCCGCGAGGTCGCCGGCCGCGCCGCCGCGCTCGGCTTCGACGGCAAGTGGGTGCTCCACCCCGGCCAGGTCGACGCGGCCAACGAGGTCTTCTCGCCCTCGCAGGAGGACTACGACCACGCCGAGCTGATCCTGGACGCGTACGAGTACTGCACGTCCGAGGCGGGCGGCAAGAAGGGCTCCGCGATGCTCGGTGACGAGATGATCGACGAGGCCAGCCGCAAGATGGCCCTGGTCGTCGCGGGCAAGGGCCGCGCCGCCGGTATGCGGCGCACGTCGAAGTTCGAGATCCCGGAGGGCTGAGCGCGATGCAGTTCGGACGCACCTACGAGGAGTTCGAGGTCGGGGCGACGTACAAGCACTGGCCCGGGAAGACGGTCACGGAGTACGACGACCACCTCTTCTGTCTCCTCACCATGAACCACCACCCGCTCCACATGGACGCGAACTACGCCGAGAAGACGACGGACTTCGGCAAGAACGTGGTGGTCGGCAACTACATCTACTCGCTTCTGCTCGGCATGTCGGTCCCGGACGTCTCCGGCAAGGCGATCGCCAACCTGGAGATCGAGTCCCTCAAGCACGTGGCGCCGACCTTCCACGGCGACACGCTCTACGGCCAGACCACCGTCCTGGACAAGTGGCCGTCGAAGTCGAAGAACGACCGCGGCATCGTGTACGTGGAGACCAAGGGCTACAAGCAGGACGGCACGCTGGTCTGCGTCTTCCGCCGCAAGGTGATGGTGCCCACCGAGACGTACATCAAGGAGCGCGGCTGGGGGCCCCTCCCAGGCCATTCAGGCCCCGGGGGAGAGCAGCCCGGCCGGCCCGAGCTGAAGGAAGAGGGGAAGTAGATGAGCCGCCTCGCCCAGACCCACGGCCTCACGGACGTCCAGCGGGAGATCCTCTCCACCGTCCGGGACTTCGTGGACAAGGAGATCATCCCGGTCGCCACCGAGCTGGAGCACCGGGACGAGTACCCGCAGGACATCGTGGACGGGCTCAAGGAGCTGGGCCTGTTCGGCCTGATGATCCCGGAGGAGTACGGCGGCCTGGGCGAGTCGCTCCTGACGTACGCCCTGTGCGTGGAGGAGATCGCCCGGGGCTGGATGTCGGTGTCCGGCATCATCAACACGCACTTCATCGTGGCGTACATGCTCAAGCAGCACGGCACGCGGGAGCAGAAGGACCACTTCCTGCCCCGTATGGCCGCCGGGGACATCCGGGGCGCGTTCTCGATGTCCGAGCCGGCGCTCGGCTCCGACGTCTCGGCGATCTCCTCGAAGGCGGTGAAGGACGGCGAGGAGTACGTCCTGAACGGCCAGAAGATGTGGCTGACGAACGGCGGCACGTCGTCGTTGGTGGCCGTTCTGGTGAAGAGTGACGAGGGTCACCCCGAGGGCACGGCGCCGCACAGGTCGATGACGACCTTCCTGGTGGAGAAGGAGCCCGGCTTCGGCGAGGTCCGCCCCGGACTGACCATCCCGGGCAAGATCGACAAGATGGGCTACAAGGGCGTCGACACCACCGAGCTCATCATGGACGGCCTGCGCATTCCGGCCAATCGCGTACTCGGCGGCGTCACAGGCCGAGGTTTTTACCAAATGATGGACGGTGTCGAGGTCGGCCGCGTCAACGTGGCGGCACGTGGCTGCGGCGTCGCTCAGCGTGCCTTCGAGCTCGGCGTCCGGTACGCCCAGCAGCGTCACACTTTCGGCAAGCAGATCGCCCAGCACCAGGCCATTCAGTTCAAGCTGGCGGAGATGGCTACCAAGGTGGAGGCGGCGCATGCGATGATGGTGAACGCTGCACGCAAAAAGGACTCGGGCGAACGAAACGACCTGGAAGCGGGTATGGCCAAGTACCTCGCCTCCGAATACTGCAAAGAGGTCGTGGAGGACGCCTTCCGAATCCACGGCGGGTACGGCTTCTCCAAGGAGTACGAGATCGAGCGCCTCTACCGAGAGGCCCCGATGCTGCTCATCGGTGAAGGCACCGCCGAGATCCAGAAAATGATCATCGGCCGCCGACTGCTCGAAGAGTATCGATTCCAGGGTTAGATGTCCGGATACGGGGTGTTTTCTTGGAGAAGAAGGTCACACCCCGTAGGCACTGTTCGGCCGCCGACTCGGCTTCCTGGCTTACCCAGTTGCGGCAGGAAGCCGCTACGATCGCCGGAAAGCCGCCGTCCCCCGTCGAAGCGCGGCATCATCCGCTACGAAGGTCATCCATGCCCCACAGCAAAACCTCTGCATCTCGCGACAGCCTGGCCGGCGTACGCCTCGCGCGTGGAGCGTCGCCGTGGCTTCTGCCGACCGTCGCCACCGCAGCCGTCAGCCTTCTCCGTGCCCGCCGTTCCGGCGCCGCCAAGGCCGTCGCCGTCCCCGCCACCGCGCTCGCGGCGGGGATGCTGTGGTTCTTCCGCGACCCCGAGCGCGAGATCACCCAGGGCCGGGTCATCTCGCCCGCCGACGGTGTGGTGCAGAGCATCATGCCGTGGAAGGACGGCCGTACCCGCGTCGCGATCTTCATGAGCCCGCTCAACGTCCACGTGAACCGGGCCCCGCTGGCCGGCGAGGTCACGTCGGTCGAGCACGTTCCCGGCGGCTTCGTTCCCGCCTTCAACAAGGAGAGCGAGAACAACGAGCGGGTGGTGTGGCACTTCGACACCGAGCTCGGCGACATCGAGATGATCCAGATCGCCGGGGCGGTGGCCCGCCGCATCGTCCCGTACCTGCCGCAGGGCACGAAGGTCGAGCAAGGCGACCGGATCGGTCTGATCCGCTTCGGCTCGCGCGTCGACCTGTACCTGCCGGAGGGTGTGGAGGTCGCGGTCGAGGTGGGTCAGAAGACGGTGGCTGGGGTGACTCGAATTGACCGTGATTGATCCACAGACCCAGGCCGGCTGGGTGCCCGAGGCCGACGAGGTGGACGAAGAGGAGGAGATGCCCCTCTCGCTCCGCCTGTCGATAGCGGACACCCTCACCCTCGGCAACGCCACGTGCGGCTTCATGGCGGTGTACTTCACCACCACCGGCATCCTCATCCCGCACCTCATGGGCAGCGACGAGTCGGGCATGGCCCGGCACAGCGCGGCCACCGCGGTCATCCTGATGCTGTGCGCGGCGATCTTCGACCTGTTCGACGGCCTGGTCGCGCGCAAGCTGCGCTCGTCTCCCATGGGCGCCGAGCTGGACAACCTGTCCGACCTGATCAGCTTCGGGCTGGCGCCGGCCTACTTCGTCCTCGTCTACGGCATGGTCGCGGACGACGCCTACCAGCGGGTGGCGGCGGTGGGGGCGATCGTGGTGCTGCTGGCGGTGGTGCTGCGGCTTGCCCGGTTCTCCTGCGTCACCGTCAAGGACGGCACCTTCCAGGGCATGCCGTCGCCGTTCGGGGCGCTGACGGTGGTGTCGATCGTCCTGCTGGAGCTGCCCTTCGTGGCGACACTGCTCGCGATCATCGGCACGGCCTGGCTGATGGTGAGCCGGGTCGAGTACCCGAAGCCGCGGGGGCGCCTCGCGGTGGCGATGCTCTCGTGGATCGTCCTGTCGATGGGGCTGCTGGCCGGCTGGGCCTTCGACGCGCCGAGCGGGCAGCTGCTGCTGCAGACCGGGTGCGCGCTGCAGCTGGTGATGGGCGCGGTGATTCCGCTGTTCGCCACGGCTCGGCGGGTGAACAACTTCCGTGACAACCGACGGGAGGCGCGCGCGGCGCAGTTGCCGTGACGGCGTCTTCGAGGGCCCCGGACCTGGTTGGGTTCGGGGCCCTTCGCTTTGTCCGTGCCCGGCGCTGGTGGCGGCCGTGCCGGGGGCATCCGGACCCCCTGGCCCTATGCCCGCCCACCGCCCGACTCGGCGGCTCGAGAACGGGCCGCAACCGGCACCTCGGCCCGTCCGGCGTTCGAGGACGAGGCCGTTCGGGCCGAAGCGGGGGCCTGGGCGCGGCGCCCCCGGGGTCGAGAAAGGGAAGGGGCGGCGGGGGTTTGGGCGCGGCGCCTCCGGGGTCGAGAAAGGGAAGGGGCCGCGAGGGCGGAAGCCCTACGCCAGGAAGTCCCGGGCGATCCGCTCCGCGACCCGCTCCAGGATCGGCCCCGCGTCCGCGATGCACTTCGCCACGTCCGGCTCGACATCCGTCAGCGGATACGCCCGCCGGATCCCGGCCCGCCCCAGCGCCTGGGCCGGCAACGCCAGCCGCCCGCACACCGCGACGACCTCCTTGCCCGCGGCCCGGGCCGCCGCGGCGACACCCGCCGGGGCCTTCCCGTGCAGGGTCTGCTCGTCCAGCGAACCCTCCCCCGTGATCACCAGGTCCGCCCGCTCCAGCGCCGGTGCGAAGCCGAGCACGTCCAGCATCACCTCGATGCCGGGCCGGAAGCGCGCCCCGAGCAGCATCGCACCGAACCCGATGCCGCCCGCCGCGCCGGCGCCCGGCGAGGCCGCGTACCCGGCGGCCCGCGCCCCCACGGTCTCCGTCCGCTCCAGCACCTCCGCGAAGTGTGCGAGGGCCGCGTCCAGGGCCTCCACGTCCTGTGGGGAGGCGCCCTTCTGCGGGCCGTAGACCGCCGGGGCACCCTTCGGTCCGGTCAGCGGGTTGTCGACGTCGCTCGCGAGCACCAGCTCGACGCCGGACAGCCGCGGGTCGAGGCCCGACAGGTCGGCCGAGGCCAGGTCGGCGAGGCCTCCCCCGCCCGGCGCGAGCGGACCACCGTCCCGGCCGAGGAACCGCGCGCCCAGCGCGGACAGCATCCCGGCGCCACCGTCGGTGGTCGCGCTGCCGCCGACCCCGAAGACGATCGTCCGCGCGCCCGCGTCCAGCGCGGCCCGCAGCAGCTCACCGGAGCCGTACGTGGACGCGGTCAGCGGTGCGAGGACGCCGGCCGGCAGCCGCTGCAGGCCACTGGCCTCGGCCATCTCCACGACCGCGGTGCCCTCGCGCAGCGCGTACGCCGCCGTCACCTCGTCGCCGAGGGGCCCGGCGACCCGTACCTCCCGGCGTTCGAACCCGGCCGCGACCGCGGCGGCGACGGTGCCGTCACCGCCGTCGGCGACGGGCAGGGCCTCGACGCCGAGGTCCGGCACGACGCGGCGCAGGCCGGCCGTCACCCGCTCGGCGACCTGCACGGCCGTCAGCGAACCCTTGAACTTGTCCGCGGCGACGAGTACCCGGCGGGTCCCGTCCACTGCAGCGTCAGCCACCTTGCTCTCCCCTTGCTCTCCGAGCCTTGCGCACGTCAAGGCAGTCGCGCCGCTGCGACCTTAACCGGAGGACGGCCGCGTCGTCATGCCCCTGCCCGCACCCTGGAACGGCGGGGGCACGGCAGGGCCCCGCCTCGTTACGCTTTCGGGATGAGCACTGCTGACTACGCCACCTACATCGCCGGCCTCCCCCGCGTCCTCGCCGGTGCCGCCGCGGTCTTCCGGGACGCCGAGGGGAGGGTGCTGCTCGTGGAGCCCAACTACCGCAAGGGGTGGGCCTTGCCCGGAGGGACGATCGAATCGGACGACGGGGAGACTCCGCGGCAGGGTGCGCGGCGGGAGACCGCGGAGGAGATCGGGCTGGACGTCCGACTCGGCCGGCTGCTGGCCGTTGACTGGGTGCGCGGGGCGGGCCGGCCGCCGATCGTGGCGTATCTGTACGACGGCGGTGTCCTGGCCGAGGACGACCTCAAGGCGATCCGGTTGCAGGAGGAGGAGTTGCTGTCCTGGCGGCTGGTGCCGCGCGAGGAACTGGGCGACCACCTGCTCGGCGCCCTGCACGGCCGGGTCCTCGCCGCGCTGGACGTGCTGGCGGACGGGTCGGGGACGGCCGAGCTGGAGAACGGCGTCCGGGTCGACCGATAACCGTTCGCCGGTCCCTCACCGGCGCCCTACCCTCGACCGCATGAGCAGCAAGCCCCTCGTCGCCATCCTGAGCGGCGCCGGCATCTCGACCGACTCCGGCATCCCGGACTACCGCGGGCCGAACGGACTGTGGCGGCGCGATCCGGAGGCCGAGAAGCTCGTCACGTACGAGCACTACATGGGCGATCCGGAGATCCGGCGCCGCTCCTGGCTGATGCGGCGCGACAACCGGACGCTGCGGGCCGAGCCGAACGGGGCGCACCGTGCGGTGGCCGAGCTGGAGCGGTCCGGGGTGCCGGTGCGGGTGATCACCCAGAACGTGGACGGCCTGCACCAGCTCGCCGGGCTCACCGCCCGCAAGGTCCTCGAACTGCACGGCACCGCGCGGAGCTACGTGTGCACCGGCTGCCACGCCCGGGGGCCGATGGAGGACGCCCTCGCCCGGGTCGAGGCCGGTGAGGACGACCCGCCGTGCCTGGAGTGCGGCGGCATCCTGAAGTCGGCGACCGTGATGTTCGGCGAGCGCCTCGACCCGGTGGTGCTCGGCGAGGCGGCCGCCATCAGCAAGGCGTGCCAGGTGTTCATCGCCGTCGGCACCAGCCTCCGGGTGCAGCCCGCCGCCGGACTGGCCGGGGTGGCCGCCGACCACGGCGCCCGCCTGGTCGTCGTCAACGCCGAACCGACCCCGTACGACGAGCTCGCCGACGAGGTCGTCCGGGAACCCATCGGCACCGCCCTGCCCGAGCTGCTGCGCGGGCTGGGCTGAGCCGCCTCCCAGGACCGGGAGCCCCAGGACGGCCGGACGGAGCGGGGCGGAGTGCGGCGCGCGTAGCGCGGACCACGTGCTCGCCGCGCGGGCGGGGACCGGCTCAGAACAGCGCCGGCGCCGATGCCTCCGCGCCCCGTTCGAAGTCCAGCAGGCGCCGCTTGCGTTCCAGGCCGCCGCCGTAGCCGGTGAGGCTGCCGCTCGCGCCGATGACGCGATGGCAGGGGACGATGATGCCGATCGGGTTGCGGCCGTTGGCGAGGCCGACGGCGCGGGAGGCGTTCGGGGTGCCGAGGGCGGCGGCGAGTTCGCCGTACGTGCGGGTCTCGCCGTACGGGATTTCGCGCAGCTGGTCCCAGACGGCGCGCTGGAACGGGGTCCCGTTCAGGGCCAGGCCCAGGGTGAAGTCCTTCAGTTCACCCTCGAAGTAGGCCTCCAGTTGTTCCTCCGCCTCGGCGAACGGGCTCGCGTCGGGGGACGAGGGCGCTCCGAAGGTCTCCTCCGGCGGGCGGTGGCGCTGCTCGGTCATGTAGAGGCCGCACAGGGCGCCGTTCTCGGCGACGAGGGTGAGCGCGCCGTAGGGGCTGTCGATCACGGTGTGCTGTTTCAGGGTTCCCACGGACTGTTCCTTACACGGGCAGGAAGTTGATCGGGTGGCTGTCGGTCGCCCACAGGTACTGGACGGCGTACGCCCGCCAGGGCCGCCAGGCCGCCGCGCGGGCGGTGAGCGCCGCCGGGGTCGAGGGCAGGCCCAGCTCCGCGGCGGCACGGCGGATACCGAGGTCGGTGGGGAGGAAGGCGTCGGGGTCGCCGAGGGCGCGCATCGCGATGACGTCGGCGGTCCAGGGGCCGAAGCCGGGGAGGGCGAGGAGCCGGGCGCGGGTCTCGGACCAGTCGCACTCGACGCCCAGGTTGAGCGAGCCGTCGGCCAGGTGGGACACGAGGGTGGTGAAGGTCGTGCGGCGGGTGCGGGGCATCGCCAGGGTCTGGGGGTCCACCTCCGCCAGCGCCGCCGCCGACGGGAAGAGGTGGGTGAGGCCGCCCTCGGGGTCGTCGACCGCGTCGCCGTGTGCCGTGACCAGCCGGGCGGCGTGGGTACGGGCGGCTGCGGTGGAGACCTGCTGGCCGAGCACCGCCCGTACGGCGAACTCCGCCTCGTCCACCGTGCGCGGGACACGCCGGCCGGGCGCCTTGTCGACCAGCGGCGCGAGCAGCTCGTCGGTGCGCAGCTGGTCGTCGATCGCGGCCGGGTCGGCGTCCAGGTCGAGGAGGCGCCGGCAGCGGCTGATGGCGACGGTCAGGTCGCGCAGGTCGCTCAGAGTGAGACGGCAGGCGATGTGGTCGGGGTTCGGGGTGAGGGCCACGGTGCCGTGACCGTACGGGAGGCGCAGGGTGCGCCGGTACGCGCCCTCCCGCCACTCCTCCACGCCCGGTACGGCGGTGGCGGCGAGGTGGCCGAAGAGGTTGTCGGGGTTGAGGGGGGCGCGGAAGGGGAGGCGCAGGGAGAGGGCGCCCGGGGTGGTGCCGGCGGCGCTGCTCTTCGGAGCGCGGGTGCGCAGCTCGCTCGGGGAGAGCGCGAAGACCTCGCGGACCGTGTCGTTGAAGGTCCGGACGGAGGAGAAGCCGGCCGCGAAGGCGATGTCCGCCATAGGCAGCGGGGTCGTCTCGACGAGCAGGCGGGCGGTCTGGGCGCGCTGTGCGCGGGCGAGCGCGAGCGGGCCCGCGCCCAGCTCGGCGAGGAGCTGGCGTTCGACCTGCCGGGTGCTGTAGCCGAGCCGGGCGGCGAGGCCGGGTACGCCCTCGCGGTCCACGACGCCGTCGGCGATCAGCCGCATGGCGCGGGCGGTGAGGTCGGCGCGCCGGTTCCACTCCGGGGAGCCGGGGCTGGTGTCCGGGCGGCAGCGTTTGCACGCCCGGAACCCGGCCTGCTGGCAGGCCGCCGCGCTCGGGTGGAAGGTCATGTTCTCGGGCTTGGGCGGCACCACCGGGCAGCTGGGCCGGCAGTAGATCCCGGTCGTCACGACCGCCGTGAAGAACCAGCCGTCGAAGCGCGCGTCCTTCGACCGGACGGCGCGCACGCAGCGCTCGGTGTCGGTGTGCATTCCCGTCTGCATGCGTCCAGGATGGACCACCGGCCGGGCCGGGGCTGGCGGAATTCCGACATCGACGTCACACTTCCTGGGCTTCGCCGGATCGCCCTGGTCACCAGGGTCTCCTCGGTCACTCGGAACGCCATGCCGACTCGCGCAGGAGCCGCAGTCCGTTGAGGCCGACCAGTACGGTCGAGCCCTCGTGGCCGGCGACGCCGAGCGGCAGCGGCAGGTGCCCGATCAGGTCCCACAGGACGAGGACGGTGATGAACGTACCGGCGATGACCAGGTTCTGCACCACCAGCCCGCGCGCCCGCCGGGACAGCCGGACGACGGCGGGTACGGCCGCCAGCTCGTCGCGCACCACGACCGCGTCCGCCGTCTCCAGGGCCAGGTCGGAGCCGGCGCGGCCCATGGCGACACCGGTGTGCGCGGCGGCGAGCGCGGGGGCGTCGTTGACGCCGTCGCCGACGAAGAGCACCTTGCGGCCGGCCCGTTCCAGCTCCCGTACGGCCTCGACCTTGCCCTCGGGCAGCAGGTCGGCGCGGACGTCGGTGATGCCGGTCGCGGCGGCCACTCGTGCGGCGGCGGCCGCGTTGTCGCCGGTGAGGAGGGCGGGGGCGGTGCCGGTGAGGGCGGTGAGCGCGGCGGCGGCCCCGGCGGCGTCGGCGCGCAGCCGGTCGGTGAGGGCGAGGGTGCCGACGGGGGCGCCGTCGCGGGTGACCTGGACGGTGGTTCCGGCGCCCTCGGGTGTCGGTGCGCGGCCGACCCGCACCTCGTGGCCGTCGACGACCGCGGTGACCCCGCGGCCCGGGGCGGCCGTGAAGTCCTGGGCGGACGCGATGCGCAGGCCGCGGGCGCGGGCGGCGGCCACGATCGCGCGGGCCAGCGGATGTTCGCTGGGGTGCTCGGCCGCGGCGGCGAGCGCGAGGAGTGCGTCCTCGTCGAGTCCGGTGCCGGGCAGCGGTCGTACGGCGGTCACCTCGGGGGTGCCCTCGGTGAGGGTGCCGGTCTTGTCGAGGGCGGCGGCGTCGATCTCGCCGAGGCGTTCCATGGCGACCGCGGACTTCACCAGGACGCCGTGCCGGCCGGCGTTGGCGATGGCGGAGAGCAGGGGCGGCATCGTCGCGAGGACGACCGCGCAGGGCGAGGCGACGATCATGAAGGTCATGGCGCGCAGCAGGGCGTCGGTGAGGTCGGCACCGAAGGCGAGCGGGATACCGAAGACGGCGAGGGTGGCGGCCACCACGGCGACCGCGTAGCGCTGTTCGATCTTCTCGATGAACAGCTGCGTCGGGGCCTTGGTGCGGGACGCCTCCTCGACGAGGGTGACGATGCGGGCGATGACCGAGTCGGCGGGGTCGCGGTCGACGCTCAGGCGAAGGGAACCGGTGCCGTTGAGGGTGCCGGCGAAGACGTCGTCGCCGGGGCGTTTGAGGACGGGGACGGATTCGCCGGTGATGTTCGCCTGGTCGACCTCTGAGGCGCCGTCGAGGACCGTGCCGTCGGCGCCGATCCGCTCCCCCGGCCGGACCAGGAGGACGTCACCCACGGCGAGGTCGGAGGTGGGGACGGTCTCCTCGCGGTCCCCGCTCACGCGGGTGGCGGTGGTGGGGGCGAGGTCGAGCAGGCCGCGTACGGAGTCGGCGGTGCGGGCGGTGGCCAGGGCCTCCAGGGCGCCGGAGGTGGCGAAGATGACGATCAGCAGGGCGCCGTCGAGGACCTGCCCGATGCACGCCGCGCCGAGCGCCGCGACGATCATCAGCAGGTCGACGTCCAGGGTCTTCTCGCGCAGCGCCCGCAGGCCCTCCAGGGCGGGCTCCCAGCCACCGGCGGCGTAGGCGACCGCGTAGAGCGGGCCGTACGTCCAGGCGGGGGCGCCGCCGAGGTCGAGGGGCAGTGCCGGCAGGAACGCGACGAGGGACACGAGCGCCCAGCGGGCCTCGGGCAGGGCGAGGACGCGGGTGCGGCGGCGGGGCGCCCGGCTGACGGGCGCGGGGGCGGAGGTCGGGGCAAGCGTGGTGGACACGCGGCACACCATACAGGAACAGATGAAGACTCATTCATGTGTTCATATGTGGTGAGTAGGATGAGCGCATGGGTCACGGAGCCGCCACCACCGCGCAGGACGCCGCCGCACGCGTGCGTCTGGACGCGGACAACGTCGCCAAGGTCGCCACCACGCTCCAGGCCCTGTCCACGCCCTCCCGGCTGCTGATCCTGGCCCGGCTGAGGGAAGGCCCGCTGCCCGCCACCGAGTTGGCGGCGGAGGTCGGCATGGAGCAGTCGGCCTGCTCCCACCAGCTGCGGCTGCTGCGCAACCTGGGCCTCGTCGTGGGAGAGCGCCAGGGCCGGTCGGTGGTGTACGCGCTGCACGACCACCATGTCGCCGAGCTGCTCGACCAGGCCGTGTACCACGTGGAGCATCTGCGGCTGGGGATCAGCGACGCGACGGAATGACCCGCCGCCGCACGGGAGCGGCGACGGGTCGGGTACGGGATACGGACGGTGCTATTCGGTCGCCGTGGGCCGCCGCGAGGCCGCCATCGCGTCCTTCACGTCCGTCAACGGGCGCAGCCGGTACGTGTACGAGTAGTCGCGGTCGGCGAAGAGCTTGAACTCGTCGTGCGTGTGCGCGCCCCAGCTGTTGTCACCGCCGACGCCCATCTGCCGGTGGTTCAGGCGCAGGACGACCTCGTCCCTCGGCGTCAGCTGGTAGTCGTGGCGCACGCCTGCCGACAGGTCCTCCGGTGTGAAGAAGGAGGCGTTCGCCTCCAGCAGGGGTTCGCCCGACGCGAGCAGGCCCTTCCCGTGCCGGTCGGTGAGGGCGATCCAACGGACGTCGGTCTTGTTGCCGTTCTCCTGCGGGCGGATGTACGGCGTCCACTGCTCGGCGACGGTCCCGGAGTACAGGCCGACGTCGGTGCCGGTGTTGCGGTCCCAGTGGTTCTCCTCGGGGCCGCGTCCGTAGTAGTGCAGGCGGTCCAGTCGGCGCGGCAGGAAGAGCAGGGTGCCGACCTCGGGGATGTAGGGCAGGTTCGCGGCGCCGGGATGCAGGGTGTTGTCGACCTTGATCTCACCGTTGCCGAACACCGTGTACGTGGTGGTGTACGCCGACTCCACCGTGGTGGGCAGCGTGCCGGCGACCTTGACCTCGACGGCCCGGTCGCCCAAGGCCCGCACGCTCACGTCCGTCACCTTCCGCCGGGCGCCGGCGTCGCGCCAGGTCTGGTTGCGGTTGTGCTGGCCGTTGCCCTTGTCGTTGTCGGTGGGCGCCCGCCAGAAGTTGGGCGCGGGACCGGAGGTGAGCAGCCGGGTGCCCTTCGCCTCGTAGGAGGTGATGGTGCCGGTGCGCTTGTCGACGGTGACCGAGAAGTCCCTGCCGCTGATCCTGACGTCCTCGTCGCGGTCCTCGTGGCGCAGGGTTGGGACGCTCTCCAGGCGTACGGGGGTCACGTCGGGGCTGCCGGCCTCGATGGGGAGCTGCTGCCGGGCCACCTCGAAGCCGGCCCTGGCCCACGGTGTGGACTCCCTGGTGGTGAAGGAGAGTTCCAGGAAGTACTCCGTGCCCGGTTCGGGGTCGTCCGGCAGCCGGACGGGGAGGGTGATGTCCTTGCCGGACTGCGGTGCCACGTCCAGCTGGCTGCGGGTCAGCCGTCCGCTCCGTACGGCCCTGCCGTCGGCGACGAGTTCCCAGCGGCCGTCGAACTCGCGCAGGTCGGTGAACAGGTACTCGTTGGTGAGGGTGACGGCGCCGGGGCCGCCGCCCGGGGTGCGGGTGGCGTTGACGGCCTGGTAGACGCGCTTGACCTCGGCGGCCTTGCCGGTGTGGCCGCGGTCGGCGGTGACGATGCCGTCCGCGACGAAGGCGCCGTCGTTGGGGTTGTCGCCCCAGTCACCGCCGTACGCGAGGAACGTCTTGTCCTTCGGCCGCTTCTCGGTGGCCTTGACGGTCGCGGCGTCGAACCAGAACCGCACGCCGTCGTCGCCGGGGCCGCGGCCGTCGGAGGCGAGCTCGGCTGCGCTCAGCGCGCGGGCGTGGACGCGGGCACGGCGGATCGTGCCGCTGAACTCCCGGGTCTGGGCGTCGGCGTCGGTGGCGAGCGCGAGGGGCGCGGTGTTGCTGGTGGGCCGCCGGTCGGTGGTGCGGGTGGCCCGCGCCGCACCGTCGACGTACAGGGTCAGGCTCCCGGCGTCCGCGTCGAAGACGCCCGCGATGTGGTGCTCCCGGCCCGTCCAGTCGTCCGGCACGGTCCAGCTCGCGGTGATCCACTGGCCGCCGGAGTGGATGAAGAACTCCAGTCGCCGGTCGGTCTGCTTCAGCGCGTACTGGGTGTCGCCCTTGGCGAGGATGGGCTGGTGGTAGCCCGTGACGTGCGGGGTGACCCAGGCCTCCAGGGTCAGGGAGTCCGTGAGGTCGAGGCTGTCGTCGCGCTCGAAGACCGTGATGCCGGTCAGGCCCTTGTCGCGGTCGAGGCCGCCGTGGGTGGCGAGGATCTCGCCGCGCAGGCCGGCCGGCCCGGACTCGGTCAGCAGGGTGCGGGCCGGGACGGGCGTGTACAGGGACTGGTCGACGAAGTCCCAGATCCAGCCGCCCTGGAGCACGTCGTGGCTGCGCACGATGTCCCAGTACTTCTTGAAGTTGCCGGTCGAGTTCCCCATCGAGTGGGCGTACTCGATCATGACGTACGGCCGGGTGTCGGAGGTGTCCTTCGCCCGCTGCTCGACGCGCTGCGGGCTGTCGTACATCTCGGAGCGGATGTCGCTGATGCCCGGGCGGTCGTCGCCCTCGTACTGGATGACGCGGGTGGGGTCGTAGGAGCGGATCCAGTCGTGCATGGCGGTGAAGGTGCTGCCGCCGCCGGCCTCGTTGCCGAGCGACCAGATGACGACCGAGGCGTGGTTCTTGTCGCGGTGCACCATGTTCTGGGCGCGGGCCACGCAGGCCTCGGTCCAGTCGGGGTGGTCGCCGGGGTACTCGTCGCGGATGCCGTGGGTCTCGAGGTTGGTCTCGTCGACGAGGTAGAGGCCGTACTCGTCGGCGAGTTCGTACCACAGCGGGTTGTTCGGGTAGTGCGAGGTGCGGACGCTGTTCATGTTCATCCGCTTGATGATCCTGATGTCCTCGACCATGTCCTCGCGGGTGAGGGCGGTGCCGCGGGCCGGGTGCATCTCGTGGCGGTTGGTGCCGCGGAAGGAGACGGGCCTGCCGTTGATCCGCATCAGCCCGTCCTTGAGGGCGAACTCGCGGAAGCCGACCCGGTGGGACAGGGTCTCGACCACCTTGCCCGCCGGGTTCCGCAGGCGCAGGACGGCCGTGTAGAGGTCGGGGTGCTCGGCCGACCACAGCCTGGGCTCGGGTACGGCCTTCGCCGCCCGTACGGTGACGTCCTGGCCGGCACCGGCCGTGCCGAGGTCCGCGGACTGCTCCAGCGGCCGCGACCAGACGGCGTGGCCGCGCGCGTCGTACAGCTGGGTCTCGACGGTGTACCGGCCGGTGTCGCCGTCTCCGTACGCCCGCACGCTCGCGGTGACCGCCAGCTCGGCGGCCGTGTACGTGCCGTTCAGCGGGGTGTCCAGCTTGAAGTCTCGCAGGTGCACGGACGGGGTGGAGTAGAGGTAGACCGAGCGGAAGATGCCGCTCAGCCGGATCATGTCCTGGTCCTCCAGCCAGTCGCCGTCGGAGTAGCGGTACACCTCCACGGCGATCTGGTTGGTGCCGGGCTTCAGGTGGTCGGTGATGTCGTACTCGGAGGGCGTGTAGGAGTCCTCGTCGTAGCCGACCAGTTCGCCGTTGATCCAGACGTAGTGGGCGGACTTGACGCCCTCGAAGTGGAGGAAGGTGCGGCGGCCCTTCCAGTCGCGCGGGACGGTGAAGGTGCGCCGGTACTGGCCGACCGGGTTGTAGCGGGTCGGGGCGGCGGGCGGCTGCGGGTCCTCGCCCAGGCCGTTGGGGCCCCAGTACGGGTAGGTGATGTTCAGGTAGATCGGGAAGTCGTGGCCGTGCAGCTGCCACACGGACGGGACCGGGATCGTCTCCCAGTCGCCGTCGTCGGTGTCGGTGCGGTGGAAGTCGGCGTCCCGGTCCTCGGGGCGGTCGGCGTAGGCGAACTTCCAGGCACCGTCGAGGCTGAGCCGGTACGGCGAGCGGGTGCGGTCGCCGGCGAGGGCCGCCCTCACGTCCGCGTAGGGCATGAGCGTGGTGTGCGGCGGTTCGGTGCCGACGCGGAACACGCCGAAGTCGTTCCACTCCGGCGGCTCGTCGGCCGCCGCCCGCCGGCCGGCCGGGTGCGCCACGACGGGCGACGCGGACGACAGGGTGAGCGCGCCGAGGACGGCGGCACCGCCCTCCAGGAGACGACGGCGGCTGACGACCGGGCGGACAGGGCGGGCCGGGGATCCGGCGGGTGACACGGGCGAGTGCGGCATGACCGTGGCCTTCCGTGGGCATCGGGGGCGGCTCAACACACGGTGCTGTGAGGGCAGTTGATGCAGAGACGAAGCGCAACTGCCGGTGGCGCAGCGACTACTGAGTCAGCCCACACCCTAGGACCCGAACACAACCGATTCAATTACCCCGTCGGACTTTGTTGGTTCCTGATGGGGGCGGCCGGCCCCGGACGCGGGGCCGGCGCCCGCCGCTCGGACGGCCTGCGCCCGGACGGCCTGGACTCGGACGGCCTGTGCTCAGACGGCCTGGACTCCCGGCACGCCCGCCTCGATCACGAACGACTTGTCGGTGCGGACCGGGGCGCCGGGCCGGGTGACGTAGTCGACCACGCGGTAGTCGGCCGTGTACTGCTCCTTGGACGCGGTGCAGCGGACGTAGCCCCGGCGGCTGCTGTAGTACTTGGTGTGCGGGTTCTCGTCCCAGTACACCTGGCCGGGATCGTGGGTGGCCGAGCCGTCGCCGCCCGAGGTGATCGACGTGGTGACGAACTCGCTGCCCAGCAGCCGCGTCTCGGGGCGCTCGAAGTCGCGGCGCAGGTCGTTGGTCCAGTTGTTGTGGACGTCGCCGGTGAGCACCACGAAGTTGTCGATGCCGCGCTCCTCGACGTAGCCGAGGACCCGGTCGCGGGAGACGCGGTAACCGTCCCAGCCGTCGTTGTAGCCGCCGTCGTCCGGGCCGGCGACGGCGTCCCAGTTGGCGAAGTAGATCTGCTGCGGCAGCACGTTCCAGGTGGAGCGCGAGCGCGACAGGCTCCGCTCCAGCCAGGCGTGCTGCTCGCCGCCGAGGATGGTGGCCTTCGGGTCCCACTGCTCGGGGCCGGAGACCTGCCACTTGTCGCCGTAGGGCTGGTTGGTGCGGTACTGGCGGGTGTCCAGCACGCTGAAGGTCGCGGTGGCCCCGAACTCCAGACGCCGGTACAGCGGCAGCTCCGTGTCCACCGGCTTGCGCAGGCGGCGCAGCGGCATGTGCTCCCAGTACGCCTGGTAGGCGGCCCGGCGGCGGGCGGCGAAGTGGGCGGTGGTGTCGTTGCCCTGGCCGGCGTCGCTGTTCTCCGGGCTCAGGTCGGCGTAGTTGTTGTCGGTCTCGTGGTCGTCCCAGGTGACGACGAACGGCGCCGTCGCGTGCAGCAGCCTGAGGTCGGGGTCGGTCTTGTACTGGGCGTGCCGCGCGCGGTACTCGGCGAGGGTGTTCATCTCGTCGCCGTGGTGGGTGCGCACCTTGCCGTTGACGCCGGCCGCGTACTCGTAGAGGTAGTCGCCGAGGTGGAAGACCACGTCGGGGCGTTCCTCGGCCATGTGCCGGTACGCCGTGAAGTGGCCCTGCTCCCAGTTCGCGCAGGAGGCGAACGCGAAGTCGACGGTGGGCGCGGTGCCGGGGGCCGGGGCGGTGCGGGTGCGGCCGACGGGCGAGAGGGCGTCGCCGGCGCGGAAGCGGTAGTAGTACTCGTGGTGGGGCCGCAGGCCGCGCACCTCGGCGTGGACGGTGTGCGCCTCGGCGGGCACGGCGTGCTCCACACCGCGCCTGACGATCTTCCTGAACCGCTCGTCGAGGGCGATCTCCCAGCGCACGGCGACGGGGCGCCGGGGCATGCCGCCGTCGTCGTCGAGCGGCTTGGGGGCGAGGCGGGTCCAGAGCACGACGCCGTCGGGGAGCGGGTCGCCGGACGCGACGCCCAGCTGGAACGGGTCGCCCGGGACCCGGGCCGGGGCGGCCGCGACGGGTGCGGCGCCGGTGCCGAGCAGCACCGCACCGGCGCCGGCGGCGCCCGCGATGCCGAGGAAGCCCCTTCTCTTCAGGGAGTTCGCAGAGGTGGTGCGCGGCGGGGTCATCGAACCTCCAGGGGACGGATGGCCGGACGACAACCAGGCAAACGGCACCGGGTGAACCCCGACTGCTGTGCTCGTGGACCGCGCTTGACCGATACATGTCCATGAGAATGATCGGCGGGGAGGGCTCAGGGGCGGGTCAGGGTGTCCCATTCGACGGTGCGGTCGCACCAGCGGTCGAGGAGGACGCGGTCGTGGCCGACGGCCAGCAGCCCCGCGCCGGTGGCGGCACGGTAGTCCTCCACGACCCGGACCAGGGCGGCGGTGGTCGAGGCGTCCAGCATCGCCGTCATCTCGTCGCACACCAGCCAGCGCGGGCGCAGCACCAGGGCGCGGGCGAGGCAGGCGCGCTGCAACTGGCCGTCGCTGACCTCGTGCGGGCGCCTGCTCAGCAGGTCGGCGGTGAGGCCCACGGTGGCGGCGAGTTCGGCGACCCGGTCGGTGACGTCCTCGCGCCGGCCGGTGGCGCGCAGTGGTTCGGCGATCAGGTCGGTGAGCGTCAGCCTGGGGTCCGCGGAGAGCCGGGCCTGCTGGAAGACGACGCCGAAGGCGGTGCGCTGTTCGCGCGGGGCGCGGTGTCGCCAGCGCCGTACGGGTGTGCCGTCGACGACCAGGGCGCCGGCCTGGGGGTGGTGGAGCAGGGCCGCGACACGCGCGAGGGTGGACTTGCCGCAGCCGCTCGGGCCGAGCAGCCCGACGGCCTCGCCCGGCGCGACGGACAGGGAGATGTCCCGGATCACGGGCGCGTTCCTGTCGTACCCGGCGGTGATGGCACGTAGTTCAAGCACGGTCGGCGGCCTCCGTGAGCGCGGCGTGCGGGTGGTGGCAGGCGACCGTGGCGGTCAGCGGCGGCAGCGCGGCGCAGTCGTCGGTCGCCCGGTCGCAGCGGGCGGCGAAGGCGCAGCCCTCGGGGAGGGCGCCGAGTTCGGGCGGCAGACCGGGGATGGGGGCGAAGGCACGGTCGGGCAGGGCGTCAAGCAGGCCCCGGCTGTAGGGGTGGCGCGGGCCGGGGGTGCCGAAGAAGTCACGGGCGTCGGCCAGTTCGACGATCCGGCCCGCGTACATCACGGCGATCCGGTCGGCGATGCGTTCGGCGGCGGCCAGGTCGTGGGTGATCATCAGCAGGGCCCGGTCCGCCCCGTCCCCGTCCGCACCGTTGTCGACATGTCGCCTCAACTCGTCGACGGTGCGGTCCACCAGGTCCCGGTCGAGGCCGGTGGTCGGCTCGTCGGCGAGCAGCAGCGGGGCGTCACCGACGAGGGCGAGGGCGGTGGCGGCGCGCTGGGCCAGGCCGCCGGAGAGTTCGTGCGGGTGGTGGTCGAGGTGGTCCACCGGGAACGCGGCGCGCTCGGCGGCGGCCTCGGCGGCCGTACGCAGGGCCGCGCGGCCACGGACGGCGGTGAGTTCCGCGACCGTCTCCTCCAGCTGCGAACGGATGGTGCGGACCGGGGTGAGGTGGGCGGCCGGGCTCTGCGGAACCAGGCCGATCATACGTCCCCGCACGGTGCGGGCGAACGTCCGCTCGTCGGCGGCGAGCAGGTCCAGGTCGCCGAGGAGCGCGCCGCCGGTGGTCTGCGCGTTGCCGGGCAGCAGCCCGAGCAGGGCGGAGGCGAGGACGGACTTGCCGCAGCCGCTCTCCCCGATCAGGGCGAGGCACTCGCCGGCCGCCACGTCGAAGTGGGCGTCGGTGACGGCGGCGATCCGGCGCCCGCCCGGCATCAGGAAGCGCACCGACAGACCGCGTACCGACAGCACGGGGGCTCGCTCGGTCACAGCATCAGCTCCGATCGGCGACGGGGGTTGATCCGCTCCCGCCAGGCACCGGCGAGACCGGCGACGGCGAGGGTGGGGACGATGATGAACAGGCCGGGGAAGAGGGTCGGCCACCACTGCCCGGCGAGCAGCGAACCCCGCGCCTCCTGGATCAGGTTGCCGAGGCTCGCGGTGTGGGTGGGCAGCCCGAGACCGAGGAAGGACAGGGCCGACTCGTGCCACATGGCGTGCGGCACCATCAGTACGGCGGCCAGCGCGGCCTGCGGCAGCACGCCCGGCAGCAGGTGCCGTACGGCCACCCGCCACCGGGACGCGCCGCCGGAGACGGCCGCGTCGACGTAGGGGCGCGAGCGCAGGGACAGCACCTCGGCGCGGACGATGCGCGCGGTCGACAGCCAGTGCGTGAGCGCGACGGAGATCACCACCGGCCAGACGCCCGGCCGGAACATCGCGACGATGAAGATGCCCATCAGCAGGTGGGGCACGGAGGAGAGGGTGTCGACGACCCGCATGACGGCGCGGTCGACCCAGCCGCCCAGCGCCCCGGCGGTGGCCCCCACGGCGGTGCCGACCACGGTGGCCGTCAGCGCCGCCGCCACCCCGACGAGCAGGGAGACGCGCAGGCCGTACACGCAGCGCAGCAGCAGGTCCCGCCCCACGTCGTCGGTGCCGAACGGGTGCTCCCAACTGGGGGCTTGCAGCTTCGCGGCCAGGTCGACGGCCTGCTGGTCGAGCTGCACCAGCGGCGGCACGAGCAGGACGGCGAGGACGGTCACGGTCAGCAGCGTGGCACAGACGCGCAGGCGCAGGGTGCGGGTGGAGCGGCGGTCGGCGCCGCGGGAGCGCCACGCGGGGCCGGCCTTCTCGGCGGCGACGTCAGCCATGGGAGTCACATTTCACTGAGCTTCACCCTCGGGTCGAACAGTCCGTAGAGCAGGTCGGCGAGCAGGTTGCCCGCGAGTACGGCGGCGGTGGCGAGGGTGGTCAGGGCGGCCAGCAGCGGGAAGTCCACGGCGGTGGCCGCCTCGACGGTGGCCGCGGCGATGCCGGGCCAGCTGAACACGGTCTCCACCAGCAGGGCGCCGGTGATGAGTTCGGGAACGCGGGAGCCGATCAGGGTGAGCACCGGCAGCAGCCCCGAGCGCAGGGCGTGCCCGAACAGGACGGTGCCCTCTCCGATGCCGCGGGCCCGCGCCCCGCGCACCGGGTCCTCCGTCAGGGCGTCGCCGACGCCCTGACGTACGTAGAGGATGAACCAGGGCAGCTGGGAGACGGCGAGCACCCCGGCGGGCAGCACGATGTGCCCGGCGACCTGTCCGAAGGTGACCTGTTCGCTCGCGGTGTCCGTCAGGCCGCCGGCCGGCAGCACGTCCCACTGGAGGGCGAACAGCCACACGGCGAGCAGCGCGATCCAGAAGACCGGTGCCGCCTCCAGGGTGTACGCGAGCGAGGTGACGGCCCGGTCGAGCATCGATCCGGGGCGGCGGGCGGCCAGCACACCGAGGAGCGTGCCGGCCAGGACGGCGACGGCGAAGGCGACGGCGCACAGCAGAGCCGACCAGACGAGGCGTTCGCCGATGACCTGCGCCACCGGCTGGCGCATCACCCCGGAGTGGCCGAGGTCACCGGTGAACGCGGAGGTCAGCCACTCCCACCAGCGGACGACGAACGACTGGTCGACGCCCAGGTTGTCCCGCAGCCGGTCCAGGGTCTCCTGGTCGGCGCCGAGCGCGGCGGTGCCGGCGTACGCCTTGACGGGGTCGAACGGGGAGGCGGCGGCGATGGCGAAGACGCCGAAGGTGACGACGAGGACGATGGGCAGGGCGAACAGGGCCCGCCGCCCGGCCAGCCGTGCCATCGCCCCCCAGGGCAGCCGCCGGGGAGACCGGGTCATTTCTTCGGCTGCCAGTCCTCGATGTTCCACCACGGCCCGCTGGCGAAGCCGTGCTCGTGCGGCTCCAGCTGCGTGGTCAGTCCGTCCCAGCGGTCGGCGAGGACGTACAGGTGGTCGATGTGGGTGAGGAAGGTGTAGCCGGGGTTCTCCACGAGCGCCTGCTGGATCTTCTCGTAGGCGGCCCCGCGCACCTTCCGGTCCTGGCTGCGGCGGCCGGCGTCGAGGGCCTCGTCCACCGCCGGGTTGTCGTAGTGGGCCATGTTGTTGAAGCCGTCGCCGGCGAGCGAGGAGTGCAGCAGGGTGTAGAGGCCGAAGTCCGGGTCGCCGACGCTGCCGAAGCCCGCCAGCACCGCGTCGCTCTTCATCCGCGGCTCGATGACCTCCCAGGTGGCGCCCTCCACCTTCACCTCGATGCCGGCCTTCTTGGCGTCGGAGGCGTAGGCGAGTGCGTGGTCCTGGCGGACCTTGTCGCCCGAGGGGTAGTACAGGGTGAACGAGGCGCGCTGTCCGTCCTTGGCGCGGATGCCGCCCGAGCCGGGCTTCCAGCCGGCGTCGTCGAGGACGCGCTCCGCCGTGGCGAGGTCGCGCGGGCGCTCGATGCCGCGCGCGTAGGCGGGGTCGTCCAGGGGCAGCGGCCCGTACGCCGGCCGGCCGGCGCCGTCGAGGATCTTGTCGACCATGGCCTGTCGGTCCACGGCGGCGTCCAGGGCCTGCCGGATCGCGCGGTCGCCGGTGACCTTGCCCGCGGTGGGCAGGGTGACGGCCCGGAAGTCGTAGGACTTCGCCCGGTACGTGCGCCTGCCGTCGTCCTTCTCGAAGGTGGCGGCGAGGTTGGGCGGCAGGACGGCGCCGTCGAGGTCGCCGGAGCGCAGTCGGGTGGCGCGTACGTTGTCGTCGGCGATGACCGCCATGGTGAACGACTTCACCGCGGGCTTGCCGCCCCAGTAGTGCGGGTTGGCCTTGAAGGCGAGCTTCTCGCCCTTGCTCCAGTTCGTGAGGACGTACGGACCGGTGCCGACGGGCTTGGTGTTGAAGTCGCCGGTGTTGGGGTCCTGCTTGCCCGCCACGTGCTCGGGGACGATGGGCAGCACCGTCCGGGCGGCGAAGGGCGCGTACGGGTACTCGAGGGTGAAGACGACGGTGTCGTCACCGTCCGCGCGGACGTCCTTGATCGCGTCCAGTTCGCTGCGGGCGGTGTTGTTGGTCTTGGCGTCGAGGACGGTGCGGTACGTGTAGACCACGTCCTCGGCCGTCAGCGGTTCGCCGTCGCTGAACTTCACGCCGTCGCGCAGGGTGTACGTGTACGTCCGGCCGCCGTCGGCGATCTTCGGCAGCGCGGTCGCCAGGGCGGGCTTCAGCTTCAGGTCGGTGTCGCGGGCGAGCAGCCCGTCGAAGATCTTGGAGTTTCCGTCCTTGCCGTAGCCGAGCAGCGGGCTGAGCGTGTCCGGCTCGGAGCCCACCCCGATCACGACGGACCCGGCCGCCTCGGCCTCGCCGTCGCCCGTTCCGCCTCCGGGTGCGGAGCAGGCGGTGACGCCCGCGGCAAACGCCGCCGCGGCGGCGGCACTTCGTATCCGACGGGTTGTCATGTCTCCCCCACACTTGTTGCCTGTACGGGGTTATTGCACATCAGTGGCAATTGAACGTCAAGCCAGGTGAGAAGGGCTCCAGGACGTGTGGAGGGGTGGACGAGTGGACGAGTGCGCCGCGGAGCCTGCGTCGTCGGACGCGGCGCATCGTCGCAATCGGCGGCCGGCCCGCCCGCCGTCCGGTCAGGCGGGGGCCAGCCGCTGCCAGACCTGGGCCTGGGTGCCGTTGCACTCGTGGATCTGGACCTGAACCCCGTTGGTGAAGTCCGAGTAGGGCACGTCCAGGCACTTCCCGGACTGGGGGTTGGTGAAGGCGGCCGACGTGGGCCGGTCGTACCGCCATTGCTGCGCACCGGTGCCGTTGCACGCGTAGATCTGCGTCTTGGAGCCGTTGGCGGTGCCCCCGTCGGCCACGTCCAGGCACTTGCCCGAGTTCGGGTTCACCAGGGTGCCCTCGGGTGTGCTCTTCCAGGTCTGCCCCGATGACCCGTTGCAGTCCCACAGTTGCACCCGCGCGGCGTCCTGCTTGCTCGCGCCGCTCACGTCGAGACAGTGCTCGCCGCCGTCGGGGCTGTAGGTGAACTCCGTGGGCGCGGGCGACGGACCGGTCACCTCGAACTCGCACCAGGCGGCCCAAGCGGAGGGGCCGTCAGCACCCTCGGCCCGGATCCGCCATTGGTAGTCGCCCGGGCTGAAGGTGCTGGTGGGGACTTGGACCGCCCAATCGCTGCCGATCGGGCCCGTACTGAGCTGAAAGGTGCGGAACGGCTGCTCGCCCGCTCGCGCGAGCTCCATCGTCCCGCGCAGATCGGGCCGCGGGGTCACGCCCTTCACCGAAGCGGCGAACGTCGGGCCGAAGCTGTTGCTCGTGCTGAACGTCGGTGGGGTCTGAGCGCCGCACAGCTGGAAGCCCGCGTAGGGGCCGTCGGAGATCCGCAGCGTCTCGGGGACGTCGGGGGTGGCGGCCCAGGCCGCGGTGGGAACAGCGAGGAAGGCGGCGGCCAGGCCCACGGTGAGCACAGCACGGGTACGTCTCATGGTCACTCCGTCATCACAAGATCAGTGGTCTGGTCGCTCCGGAGTCCACACCACCGCCCACCTCCGCGTCAGCTCCGAAGGTGCCGACGTAAGGATTACGTCATATGTCGATCCCCGTCGGCCGGGACCGGCCGTCGGGCCGGCGGCCGAGCGGAAGACGTCGAGCCCCGCTACACGCGGCACACGGAGGCCGGAGACGAAAGGGGAAGCGGGAGGCGGGAGGGGGAGGCGGAGAGACGGCGTACGCCAACAGCGCGCTGCCACTCCGGAGGCCTACGTCATATGTGGCGGACCACGGAGACGGTCACGTCTGCCGCAGCCTGCGCCACACGGCCTTCGCCGCATTGTGCCCCGACATGCCGTGCACTCCGGGGCCCGGCGGGGTGGCCGACGAGCAGATGTAGACGGCCGGGTGCGGGGTGGTGTACGGGAACAGGGACAGCTTGGGGCGCAGCAGGAGCTGGAGGCCGGAGACCGCGCCGGAGGCGATGTCGCCGCCGACGTAATTGGCGTTGCGCGCGGCGAGTTGGGGCGGGCCGGCGGTGGCTCGGGCCAGGATCCGGTCGCGGAAGCCGGGGGCGAAGCGCTCCAGTTGGCGTTCGATGGCGTCGGTGAGGTCGCCGGTCCAGCCGTTGGGGACGTGTCCGTACGCCCAGAAGACGTGCTTGCCCTCCGGCGCACGGGTGGGGTCGGCGACGCTGGGCTGCGTGGTGATGAGGAACGGCGCGTCGGGGGCGCGGCCCTCGCGGGAGGCGGCGTTCAGTGCGGCGCCGATCTCCGCGCTGTCGGCGCCGATCTGCACGGTGCCGGCGATGCGGGGTTCCTGGGCGGTCCACGGGACGGGGCCGTCCAGCGCGTAGTCGATCTTGAAGACGCCGGGCCCGTACCGGTAGTTCGCGTAGTGGTTCCCGAGGCCGGCGATGCGGGCCAGGGCGGTGGGCGAGGTGTCGAAGACGTAGGCGCGGGCCGGCGGCAGGTCGTCGAGGCGCTTGACCTCGTAGTCGGTGTGGACGGTGCCGCCGAGGTCCTCGAGGTAGGCGGCGAGGGCGTCCGAGACGGCCTGGGAGCCGCCGCGGGCCACGGGCCAGCCGCGGGCGTGCGCGGCGAGGGCGAAGACCATGCCTATGGCGCTGGTGGCGAAGCCGCCGAGCGGGGCCATGACGTGCGCCACGAGCCCGGCGAAGAGGCTCTTGGCCCTGTCGTCGCGGAAGCGGCGCATCAGCCACGTCGACGGGGGCAGGCCGACCAGGCCGAACCGGGCGAGGGTGACCGGGTCGCGGGGCAGCGCCGTGAGCGGCAGGGACATGAAGTCCCGGGCCAGGGTGTCCCACCTGGGGAGGAAGCGCTCGACCAGCCTGCGGTACGTGCCCGCGTCGCGCGGCCCGAAGGAGGCGGCCGTCTCGCCGACCGACCGGGACAGCACGGCGGCCGACCCGTCCGGGAACGGATGCGCCATGGGCAGCCCGGCGTGCAGCCACTCGAGGCCGTACCGCTCCAGGGGCAGGCCGCGGAACGCGGGCGAGTTGATGCCCAGCGGATGTGCGGCGGAGCACGGGTCGTGCCGGAAGCCCGGCAGGGTCAGTTCCTCGGTGCGGGCTCCGCCGCCCACGGCGCCCTGGGCCTCGAACACGGCCACCGAGAAACCGCGGCGGGCCAGCTCCACGGCAGCGGTCAGCCCGTTCGGCCCCGCTCCCACCACGACCGCATCGAGCATCGACGGCACCTTCGGACTCCTTCGTCAGCCGATGGCCACTGGGAATCAGGATATGCCCGGGGTCCGACAGCCCGCGGCCGTGGGCGGGCGGGCCGCGCGCCGGTCGCTGTACCGGGCCGTCGGGGCTGGTGACCTCGCCGCCCGCGGCGGGGCTCACGCCGCCGCGGCGGCCCGGAACCCGCTGGGGCTCAGTCCCCTGTGGCGCTTGAAGGCGGCGCTGAAGCCGAAGGCGTCGGCGTAGCCGACGGACCTGGCGATCTCCGCGATGCCCAGGTCGGTGTCGGCCAGCATCGCCTCGGCGTCGGCCATGCGGCATTCGGTGAGGTAGGCGAGGGGCGGCCGGTCCATCACCTGGGTGAAGCGCTTGGCGAACAGCGCCCGGGAGACGCCGGCTCGCGTGGCCAGCGACGCCACCGTCCAGGGCTCGGCGGGCCGGTCGTGGAAGGCCTGCAGGGCGGGGGCGAGGACCGGGTCGGCGAGGCCGCGGTACCAGTTGGGCGCGTCGACGCCGGCCTGGTCGAACCAGTTGCGCAGGGTGCAGACCAGAGCCCAGTCGAGGAGCCGGTCCATCAGCGCCTGGGAACCGGCCGAGCGCTGGGCGGCGTCGGCGGCGGCCGTCTCCAGCCAGGCGCAGACCTCGACGTCCTCGTTGATCACCAGGACGGGCGGCAGGGCGCGCAGGAGCCGTTCGTGGCGGTGGCCGGAGGCGCGGTAGGCGCCCACGATCAGCGCGGTCGCCCCGTCCGGGTCGGTGCCCCAGCGGATACCGCCGAGTTCCTGGGCCGTGCAGGCGGCTTCCGTGAAGCAGGCGATCTCGTACTCGGCGTGCGGGCGGTGGACGGTGCCGGGACGGTCCGCCAGGCAGAACGGTGCGGGACCGCGCACGATGGCCGTGTCGCCCACGCCGACGGCCCGCTCCGTTCCGTCGGGCAGCAGCAGGGTGCCGCCGCCGCGCAGCACGCTGACCATGGTGAGCGGTGCGCCGTCGGCGAAGCGGATGGTCCAGGGCGCCGTCAGTACGGCGTGACTGACGACCGAACCCTCGGCCCGGATGCCGCTCAGCAGCGAACTCAGGGGATCCACGGAAGACATCGTAGACGCTCTCCTATGTTTCGGAGGGTTTCTCCCATGGATCATCCAAGTGACCGCGGCTGTACTGGACTCGTCGAACTGATCGAGAACAGCCGGGAGACACCGTGACGCAGCACAGCAGCGACGCCAGGACGGCCCTCGTGGTCCTCGCTCACCACCGCACCGATTCCCTCACCGCGCACACCGCCCGTCGCACCGCCGACCGGCTCGAGGCCGCCGGGTACCGGGTCGACCTGCTCGACCTGCACGCCGAGGGGTTCGACCCGCGGATGAACGTGGCGGACCAGCCGGACTGGGGCGACCGGGAGAAGCCGTACTCGGACGAGACGCACGCCCACATGCGGCGCATCCTCGCCGCCGAGGTCGTCGTCGCCGTCTTCCCGGTGTACTGGCAGAGTGTGCCCGCCGTCCTCAAGGGGTGGATCGACCGCGTGTGGAACTACGGGTTCGCCTACGGCCGCAGCAAGCCCCGCCTCGCGGGCAAGCGCATCCTGTGGCTGGGTCTGGCCGGCGCCACCGCCGACGACGCCGTCGTGGAGGGCATGCAGTCCGTCCTGGAGACCAACCTGAGTGAGGGCATCGCCTACTACTGCGGCTTCTCCCGCTCCACCGTCGGTCTGCTCACCGACGCGGAGGAGCGCCCGCAGCGCGTGGACGCCGAGGGCAGCCTGCTGGTCGGCGACGCGGTCGCGGGCGCCGAGCGTGAGGCGCAGTACGCCGATTTCGACCGTCGCGCACGGGAGTTCGTGGAGAAGTTCCTCGCCGAGGAAGTGGTGGTGGCCTGACGGGCCGGTACCCGGTGGACGGTGACCGGGTACCGGCTTCGGCCGTCACAGGTCGAGCTGGTACTCCAGGGCCTTGTGGGTGGGGACGTATCCCAGGGCGTCGTTGATGCGCCGCATGTGTGTGTTGCCGTCGGCCGTGTCGGTGACCAGGCCGGCGAGTGCGGGGTGTCGCGTGCGGGCGAGGCGGATCGACTCGGCCTTCATCCAGCGGCCGAGGCCGTGGCCGCGGTGCTCGGGCAGTACGCCGGTGCCGTAGTGGAGTCCGTCGCCCTTGCCGTCGCCCGGCACGACGAGCTCCGAGAAGCCGGCGATCGAGCCGTCCGCCTCGTCGACCGCGGCCACCGTGGTGAGCAGGTCGCCGCGGTCGGCGACGGCCTTGGCTGCGGCCAGGACCCGTTCGACGTCCCAGACCACGATGCCGTAGTCGGTGTCCCCCATCGGCATGTCGTCCAGCGCGCGGCGTGACGCGGCGAAGGTCTTCGCGAGCTCGTCGGGGACGGTGCCGTGCCATGACACGAGGCGGTAGCCGGGATGCGGCCGGTCGGCGATCGCGTGGGTCCCGTCGGTCCGGTCGGCGTCGGGCTCGTCCAGGGCGAGCCGGGCGTAAGTCAGTCCCAGCACCACGCGGAAGCCGCTCGCGGCGAGGAAGCGGTCGCCGGGCGTTTCCGCGTCGGCCTGAGCGACCACCGACCGCCGGCCGTCCTCCCGCGCGGCGGCCACCGCCGTGTCCAGGAGCCGGGTCCCGACCCGCCTGCGCCGCTCCGCCGCGTGCACGTTCAGCCGCAGCTCGGCCAGGTGTTCCTGGCCTTCCTCGGTGAACAGGCGCAGGAACGCGTACCCGAGCGGGTCGCCGTCGTCCCCGCAGGCCAGCCATGCGAGGCGATGGCTGGACGGGGTGCGGTCGGGGTCGGTGAGGGCGGTGACATGTATGGGCAAGGTGACTCCGGTACGTCCGATGACGACTGTCTGAACCGACAGTCGATCACGCGACGGGTCACCGGGGCACGGGGATCTGCCGGGCGGAGCCGCACCCCGGCGGTCAGGCCTCGCCCGCCAGCAGCGCCACCACCTGGCGGGCCGTGGCCGCGTCGCGGGCCGCGGTGAACGGCAGTTCGTTGCCGCCCGTGATCCGGAAGGGCTCGCCCGTGCGGGTCAGGTGGGTGCCTCCCGCCTCCTCGACGAGGAGGAGCCCCGCGGCGTGGTCCCACGCGGCCTCCCAGGAGAAGGCCGTGGCGTCGGACTCACCCTGGGCGACGGCGAGGTACTCCAGTCCGGCCGAGCCGCAGGCACGGGGTGCCACACCCGGGGTGCGCAGGCCGAGCAGGGCCTGCTTCTGCTCGTCGGTCGTGTAGTCCGGGTGGGAGGTGGCGACCCGCAGGTCGCGGCCGGGCTCGGGCGGGCCGGCGTAGAGCCGCTCACCGTCCAGGAAGGCGCCCCGGCCGCGCACGGCCGTGGCGAGTCGGTCGTCGGCGGGGGCGTAGGTCCAGGAGGCGTGCACGACTCCGTGGTGGGCGAGCGCCACCAGTGTGCAGAAGCCCGGGTCGCCGTGCACGAACTGCCGCGTCCCGTCGACGGGGTCGACGATCCACACCGGCGCCTCGCCGCGTATCGCCTCGTACGAGGCGGGATTGTCGTGCACCGCCTCCTCGCCGACCACGACCGAGCCGGGCAGCAGGGCGGCCAGGGCCTCGGTGAGGTACAGCTCGGCCTTGCGGTCGGCGTCCGTCACCAGGTCGTGCGGGCCGGCCTTCTCGTCGACCTCGTGTGCCGCGAGCCGGCGCCAGCGCGGCATGATCTCCAGGGCCGCCGCCTGGCGGACGGCATCCTCCACCTCGTCGGCGTGCCGGGCGAGAAACTCGTCGATGGTTTCGTTGTTCTCGATCATGACTCCATGAGAGCACGCCCCACTGACAATCCCCACCCGGGTGGTGTACTCCGGGTGGAATCGGCACGAACATGAGGTTCGGGAGTCCGCGATCACGTGGGCGGGAGTCCACGCACACGAGGTCCGGGTGTCAGCGGCCGACCGCGTATCCCTGCATGCCGCGCGGGTTCGCCGCCGCCGACAGCACGCCCGTCTCCGGATTCCGCGCGACGGCGCACAGCCGCCCCTCCGACCAGGCCTCGCCGACCGTCACGTCGTGCCCGCGGCGCCGCAGCTCCTCGACGACCTCCGTCGGCACGCGGGACTCCACGGTGACGCCGCCCGCCCGCATGCCGCGCGGGAAGAAGGAGCCGGGGAAGCTGTCGTTGTGCCAGTTCGGTGCGTCGATCGCGCCCTGGAGGTCGAGCCCGCCGCGCACGTGCGCACGCAGCGCGACCGCCAGCAGGAAGTGCGTCTGCCACTGGTCCTGCTGGTCGCCGCCGGGCGTGCCGAACGCCATGACGGGCACCCCGTCGCGCAGGGCTATGGAGGGCGTGAGCGTGGTGCGGGGCCGGCGGCCGGGCGTGAGCGAGTTGGGCAGGCCCTCCTCCAGCCAGGTCATCTGGAGCCGGGTGCCGAGCGGGAAGCCCAGTTCGGGCACGACGGGGTTGGACTGGAGCCAGCCGCCGCTGGGCGTGGCCGAGACCATGTTGCCCCAGCGGTCCACGATGTCGAGGTGGCAGGTGTCGCCGCGGGTGCCCCCGTCGGCGCCGACGTCCGGTTCACCCGGCACCGGGGACGTCGGGCTCTTGGCGACCGTCGGCTCGCCGACCCCCAAGGCGTCGAAGCCCTCTGCCTCGACGGCCGCCACGCGCGCGTGGGCGCTGAGCCGCGGGGTGCGCCCGCCGGGACTGCCGGGCCGCAGCTCGAAGGACGCGGTGTCGCCGACGAGCTTGCGGCGTACCGCGTTGTACTCCGGTGACAGCAGGTCGCCGAGCGGCACCCCGGCCGCGCCGTCCGCGTCCCCGTACCAGGCCTCCCGGTCGGCCATGGCGAGCTTGCAGCCCTCGATCAGCAGGTGGACGTAGTCGGCGGAGCCGTAGGCGGGCAGTTCGGGCGGGAGCAGCGCCAGCTGCTGGAGCAGGACGGGGCCCTGGCTCCAGGGGCCGGCCTTGCAGACGGTCCAGCCGTTCCAGTCGTACGTCGCCGGGGCCTCGTAGGACGCGGACCAGCCGGCGAGGTCGGCGGCCGTCAGCGTGCCGGTGCGGCGCTCGCCGCTGGTGTCCATGGTGGGCCGCCCGGCCTGCCGCACGAGGGCCTCGGCGACGAACCCGGTGCGCCAGACCTCCCGGGCGGCGTCGATCTCCGCCTCCCGGCCCCCCGCCCCGGCGGCCTCGGCGAGCAGCCGTTTCCAGGTGGCGGCGAGGGCGGGGTTGCGGAAGAGCTCGCCGGGGCGCGGCGGACGGCCGTCCGGCAGGTAGACCCCGGCCGAGGTCGTCCACTCCGTCTCGAACAGCTCCCGCACGGTCTCGACGGTCTCCGTCACGCGCTCCACGGGCGGGTGCCCGTGCTCGGCGTAGCCGATGGCGTACTTCAGCACGTCGGCCAGCGGCTTGGTGCCGTGGTCGCGCAGCAGGAGCAGCCACGCGTCGAAGGCGCCGGGCACGGCGGCGGCGAGCGGTCCGGTGCCGGGGACGAGGTCCAGACCGAGGCCCTTGTAGTGCGCGACCGTCGCCCCGGCGGGCGCCACGCCCTGTCCGCACAGCACCTGCACCTCGCCGCCCGCCGGGGCGAGCAGGATCGGCACCTCACCGGCGGGCCCGTTGAGGTGCGGCTCGACGACGTGCAGGACGAAGGCCCCGGCCACGGCGGCGTCGTAGGCGTTGCCCCCGTCCTCCAGCACCGCCATGGCCGACTGCGAGGCCAGCCAGTGGGTGGTCGCCACCATGCCGAAGGATCCCTGAAGCGTGGGTCGGGTGCTGAACTGCATGCCTCACCTCGGTTTTCGCCTGCGTCGGCCGGCCTCGTCGGTGCCGCGGACCACATCGGGAAGAGTCCGGGGAGTCTACGCCCGGCTCGGATCGGCCCGGAGGAGAGACCAGGCAGTCGCGCGGGGCCGTTGCGCGGCGGTGGCCGAGAATGCGGAGACCGTCCAGGTCGCGACGCCGGCCCCGGTCACATGACGCGGCGGGCGTAGTGGCGGCGGGCCTTGGCGCGGTTGCCGCAGCCGGCCATCGAGCACCAGCGCCGGGTTCCGTTCTTCGAGACGTCGTAGAAGTGCAGCACGCACTCGTCGTTGGCGCAGGGACGGATGCGGTCGGGGCGGTCGGCGAGCAGCCGCAGGAAGTCTTCGGCTGCCGACCAGGCCGGCAGCCAGGACGGCGTGTCGACCTCGACCACGACGCCCGGCCGGCCGTCGGGCCCCAGCAGGTGACGGACCAGGCCGTGCGCCAGGACGTCGTTGAGGGCGGCCACGGCTTCCGGAGCCGGACGGTCCAGGGCGGCGACGGCCTTGTCGAGCGCCGCGCGCGCCTGGAGGAGCCGGTCCAGCGTCTGCTCGTCCACCGGTACGGGCCGGTCACCGAGACTCCGCCGGACCGACGGGCTGCCCAGCCACACCGCCAGGCCCGCGACGGAGTCGAGCAGCTCGTGACGGCCTTCGGCGTCGATCCACCGGGTGTTGAGCAGGTCGATGGAGAGAGGCTCGCCGATCAGCGGCCGAGGGTCGGTCTCGGGAGGTGACGGCACGGGCCGGGTCCTTCCTTGGAGTGGAGACGTGATCGCCCCACCAACGGTAACCGGTCATTCGCTGATCACCGGTTGACGGGCCGCCAACCTAACCACTAACTTCATTTTCACCGGTTACGAGGTTCTCCTCGCCCCTACGGAAGGCATGTGATCGACGATGAGCAAGGCACCCGACCTGCAGACCGGCCACGTCGGACTGAACGTCACCGACCTGGACCGCTCGCTGCCCTTCTACCGCGAGGTCTTCGACTTCGACGTCCTGGCCGAGGGCAAGGACGAGAGCCGGCGCTGGGCCTTCCTCGGCCGCGGCTCCCGCCTGCTCGTCACCCTCTGGCAGCAGAGCGACACCGCCTTCGCGGCGGACCGGGCCGGTCTGCACCACCTCTCCTTCCAGGTCGACAGCATCGAAGAAGTCAGGGCAACCGAAGAGGTACTGCGCGGCCTGGGCGCCGAGTTCAGCCACGACGGCGTCGTACCGCACGGCGAGAGCGCCACATCGGGCGGCATCTTCTTCACCGACCCCGACGGCATCCGGTTGGAGATCTACGCCCCCACCGGAGCCGACCCGGCCGACGCCCCGACCCCCGGCGCGCCGACCTGCGGCTTCTTCTAGGGAGCAGGCCCCGCCGCCCCCGCATCGACCGCTCCCCGACGCATCGGGCCCTCCGGAAAGGTATGCCGTGGCCACTTATCACAGCGGTGAGGTCGCAGTGCAGGAGCGATCGGCTCTCACCGACCAGGCACGCTTCTCCCTCGGCGGCATCGGCGACTCGGTCCCCGCCGTCGCGGCCGCGTTCCTCGCCGAACAGCCGCTGATCGTCATGGGGGGTACCGACTCCGCGGGCCGGGTCTGGGCCACCCAGCTGGCGGGGGCGCCCGGGTTCCTCCGGGTGCCCGATCCCCGCACCCTCGTCATCGACGCGCTTCCGCCCGCCGAGGACCCGCTGTCGCCGGTACTGGCGACAGCGGGGGCCGACGGTCCGGCCCGGATCGGCATGATCGCCGTCGAGCCCGCCACCCGGCGCCGGATGCGCATGAACGGTACGGCCGTCCGGTCCGGCGGCGGCCTGCGCGTCGGCCTGGACCAGGTCATCGCCAACTGCCCCAAGTACATACAGAAGCGCACCCACCGCATCCTCCCGCCGGCCGAGTGGGAGAAGGCGGCCGGCGCCCGTACCGTCACCGACGGCACGGAACTCAGCGCCGCCCAGCAGCGGACGGTGAGCGCCTCGGACACCTTCTTCATCGCCACCACCTCGGACCGGGGCGACGCGGACGCCTCGCACCGAGGAGGGAACCCCGGCTTCGTGCGGGTCCTCTCCCCGACCCTGCTGCGCTGGCCCGACTACGTGGGGAACGCCATGTTCCTCACGCTCGGCAACCTGCTGCTCAACCCGGCGGCGGGCCTCGTCTTCCCCGACTGGGAGACGGGCTCCGCACTGCTTCTCACCGGCACCGCGCACACCGTGTGGGACGCCGAGGAGATCGCGCGGACTCCCGGCGCGCAGCGCCTGGTGGACTTCTCCGTCGAGGCCGTACGGGAGATGCCGGCGGCCTCCCCCCTGCGCTGGACGGCGCCCGGCTACTCCCGCTTCAACCCGCCGGCGGCCTGAGTGGCACCGGCGCCCCTCGACTCGACCTCGCACCCGCAACGGAGCCAGACATGCAGATCACCGTGGACATGAACCTCTGCGAGAGCCACGGGCAGTGCGTCTTCGCGGCGCCCGGGATCTTCTCCTTCGACGACGAGGACCACCTCGTGTACGACGCCGGTCCGTCCGACAGCCTGCGCGACGCGGCCGAGAGGGCCGCCGCCGTCTGCCCGGCGCGCGCCGTCACCGTCCGGGCGGCCGCCTCGTGAGCCGTACCGCCCCACGGGAGCTGCTGGTGGTGGGCGCCTCCCTGGCCGGCCTGCGGGCGGCCCAGACCCTGCGAGCCCAGGGCTTCACCGGGACGCTGACCGTCGTCGGCGACGAACCGCACCAGCCGTACGACCGTCCGCCGCTCTCGAAGCAGGTACTGGTCTGCGACGGGCCGCCCATGCGCACCGAACTGCCGCTGTCCGAAGACCTCGGGGCCCGATGGCTGCTCGGCCGGCCCGCGGTAGGCCTCGAACCGCACACGAGGACCGTGACCCTCTCCGACGGGTCGCGCCTGCCGTACGACGGGCTGCTGATCGCCACCGGTTCGACCGCGCGCGGCTGGCCCTCGGACCGGCCCGCACCGCCCCACGGCGTGTTCACCCTCCGCGGCCGGGACGACGCGCTCGCGCTGCGGGCCGAACTCCTGCCCGGGCGGCGGCTCGTCGTCGTCGGGGCGGGTTTCCTCGGCGGCGAGATCGCGGCCGCCGCCCGTCGCCGGGGCCTCGACGTCACACTGGTCGAGGCGGGTCCCCAGCCACTGGAACGTGCCCTCGGCGCCGAGGGTGGCGCATACCTGGCCGCGCTCCATCGCGAGGCGGGCATCGACCTGCGGACCGGCACCACGGTCACGGACTTCTTCTCGTCGGCCGACGGCCGGATCTTTGGCGTCCGGCTCTCGGACGGCAGCGAACTGCCCGCCGACAGCGCCGTGCTGGCCCTCGGGGCGGCCCCCGCCACCGGCTGGCTGGCCGGCTCCGGCATCGCGGCCGAGGGCGGTGTGCGCTGCGATGCGTACCTGCGCGCCCTGCGCCCCGACGGGACGGTCGTGCCCGGTGTGGTCGCCGCCGGAGACGTCGCCAGGGTGCCGCAACCGCTGGCCGGCGGCGAGCCACTGGCGCCGGGGCACTGGACCGACGCCGTGGAACAGTCGACGACCGCCGCGCACACACTTCTCGATCCGGCCGCCCCGCGACCGTACACGGGCGTACCGTCCTTCTGGTCGGACCTGCACGGCGTCAGGATCCGCTCGGTCGGTCTGCCGGCCGCGTCGGACGAGGCCCGCGTCGTCGAGTACGACCTCAAGGCCCGCCGCCTCGAAATCTCCTACCACCGGGCCGGCCGACTGGTCGGAGCCCTCACCATCGGCCGGACGAGCCGCCTCGCGGCCTACCGCGCCGGACTCGGCGGCCTCACAACTGCTCCCCGCCCGGCCCGGGAGTGACGGCGGTGGGACCCGCGTCCTGTGATCCGGCTCCGGCGGTGCCCGGGGAACCGGGTTCGACGCCCTCGTCGGCGCGGCGGCGGGCGGCGTCCTCGTCGGTCCGGGCGTCGTAGCTGAGCAGCTTGGGCAGCGTGATGGTGAGCAGGCCCACCGCGGCGACGCAGGCCAGCCCGCCGGTCCAGATCGCCGGGCGGGCGCCGGTCCAGCCGGCCATCGCCCCGGCGCGGACCTGGCCGAGTTGCGGACCGATGCTGTAGGACAGGACCTCGATGCCGGCCAGCCGGCCGCGCAGCCGGTCGGGAATGGTCTGGTTCCAGATGGTGGAGCGGCCCAGCCCGCTGACCATGTCCCCCGCTCCCGCCAGCGCGAGGCACATCAGGACCAGCCAGACCTGTGACGTCCAGCCGGCCGCTGCCATGGCCAGTCCCCAGCCGGCGGCGCCGAACACCACGAGCAGGCCGTGCCGTCGCGTCCGTGACACCCAGCCGCTGGTCAGGCTGACCACCAGCGACCCGACGGCGCCCGCCGAGTACATCAGACCCAGCGACCAGTCGGCGTCGAGCTCGTCGGCGAGGAAGGGGAAGATGGTGTTCGGGAAGGCGAAGAACATCGCCGCCAGGTCGATCGCGTACGTGCCCAGCAGCACCGGCCTGGACCAGGCGTACCTGGCCCCTTCGGCGATGCCGCGCCATGACGGCTTGGCCGCGTGCTCGGCGGGCGGCACCGGCGAGAGCCTGCGGCACATCAGGATGGAGAGGGTGAAGCAGACCACGGTGGTGGCGTACGCGGGGATGTTGCCCGCGTAGGCAACGACGAGGCCCGCCGCCGCGGGCCCGGCGATCGCGCCGGCCTGCCAGCGCAGGGCGTTCAGCGCGGCCGCCGCGGCGAGCTGGTCGTGCGGGACGATCCGGGCCAGCAGCGAGTCCAGTGCGGGGCGTTGCAGTCCGGCGAGTGCCGCGACCGATGCCGCCACCACGTACAGGGGCCACAGTGCGGGCTGCGGCAGCATCGCGTTCAGCAGCAGGACGACCGCCAGCAGTCCCATTCCCGCTTCGGTCAGCACGATGACCTTGCGCCGGTCCACCGCGTCCGCGAGTGCCCCGCCGTACAGGCCGAAGACGACCAGCGGTACCAGTTCGACGGCGCCCATCACGCCCACCGCGAGGGGTGAGCCGGTCAGTTCCTTGATCTGGAGCGGCAGCGCGATCAGTGCCATCACACTGCCGAGGTAGGTGACCAGTCCCTGCGACCACAGGAGGCGGAAGTCCCGGGACGAGCGCCAGGGCGCGAGGTCGGGCATCAGCGCGGCGAGCTTCGAGGTCATGGCTCAGCGGCTCCCGGCCGGTCCGGGCGCCGGGCGCACGACTGGCGCACACCGCGGCGACGCGGCTGCCGCGGGGGGCGGCTGCGGGTGGGACGAGGGCATGGACGTACTCCGTGTTCCTGGTGCCGGGGGCGCCGTTCGGGCGTTCCGGGCGTGATCGGTGGTCTGGGACGCGCCGGGTGGCGGACGGGCACGGGGGGCGGCCTCGTCCCGTCCATGATCCGCGCGTGTGTGATGACGCCCCGGGCCGGGGTGCCACCACGCGTGGTCAGCCCGTGCTCCGCGCGGTCGAAGGGGCCCCGGCCGTGGCCCCGGCATCCGCCGCCGTCGAGTGGTGGCGGCCGATCGGCAGCACGAGCGGCTTGCCGGAGACCGGGTCCTCGATGACGCGGCTCTCCATGCCGTACACGGCCCGGACGGTGTCCTCGGTCATCACTTCCCCGGTCGTACCGGCCGCGTGGAGTCGTCCGGAGGCCAGGGCGACGAGCCGGTCCGCGTAGCGTGCGGCCAGGTTGAGGTCGTGCAGGACCATGACGATCGTGGTGCCGCGGGTCCGGTTCAGGTCGGTCAGCAGGTCGAGGACCTCGATCTGGTGGCTGATGTCGAGGAACGTGGTGGGTTCGTCGAGGAGCAGCAGGTCGGTCTGCTGGGCCAGCGCCATCGCGATCCACACGCGCTGGCGCTGGCCGCCGGAGAGTTCGTCGACCGCCCTGTCCATCAGGTCGGTCGTGCGTGTCGCCTCCAGCGCGGCGGCGACCGCCTCGTCGTCCTTCGCCGTCCAGCGGGAGAAGGCGCGCTGATGGGGGTGGCGGCCCCGGCCGACCAGGTCCAGCACGGTGATGCCCTCGGGCGTGACGGGTGACTGGGGCAACAGGCCGAGGGTACGGGCGAGTTCCTTGGCGGGGGTGCGGTGGACCTCCCTGCCGTCCAGGACCACGCGGCCGGTGCGTGGGACGAGCAGTCGGGACATCGCGCGCAGCAGCGTCGACTTGCCGCAGGCGTTGGCGCCGACGATCACCGTGATCCGCCCGGCCGCGAGGGTCAGGTCCAGGCCCTCGATGACGGCTCGGTCGCCGTAGCCGAGCGTGAGGTCCTCGGTGGCGAGGGTGTGGGACGCGGTCACAGTGAGCCTCCGGCCCGGTTGGTGCGGACGATCAGGTAGACGAGGTAGGGCGCGCCGAGGACGCCGGTGACGATGCCCACGGGGTAGCGGGTGTCGAAGGCGTACTGGCCGGTGAAGTCGGCGACCAGCACGAGCAGGGCGCCGACGAGGCCGGCCGGCACCAGCAGGGATCCTCCGGTCCCCGTCAGCCGGGCGGCGATCGGCCCGGAGAGGAACGCGACGAAGGCGATCGGTCCGGCGGCCGCCGTGGCGAACGCGATCAGTCCGACGGCGGCGACGATCACCGTGACGCGGGTGCGTTCGACGCGGACGCCGAGCGCGGAGGCCGTGTCGTCGCCCAGACTCAGCGCGCTCAGGTCGCGGGCCCGGGACAGCAGCACGGGTCCGAGTACGAGCACGGCGAGGACGGCGGGCACGGTCTCCTCCCACGTGGTGCCGTTGAGGCTGCCCGTGAGCCAGCGCATCGCCTCCTGGAGGTCCCATTCACCGGCCTGCGACAGGACGTAGGAGGTGACGCTGTCGAGCAGGGCGGCGACACCGATGCCGATCAGGATGAGCCGGGTGCCGGCGACCCCGTCGCGGAACGCGAGGGTGTACATGAGCAGCGCCACCCCGAGCGCGGCGGCGATCGCCACGACCGACACCTCGGTGCCGCTCATCGAGAACGTCACGATGGCGATGGCCGCCGCCGCGCTCGCTCCCGAGCTGATGCCGATGACGTCGGGGCTGGCGAGCGGGTTGCGGAGCATCGTCTGGAAGGTGACGCCGGCCATGCCGAAGCTGAATCCGGCGGTCAGGGCGAGCACCGCCCGCGGCAGCCGCAGCGTGCCGACGGTGAAGGACGCGCCCGGGACCTGCTCGCCCATGACCACGCGCAGCACGTCGCCGGGCGGGTAGAAGGTGTGGCCGGCCATGAGTGTCATGACGAACGCGGCGACGACGAGGAGCAGCAGCGTCAGGACGAGAAGCCGGCGCCGGTACGCGCCGCGGACCCGTGCCCGGGTGACGGCCGCCCGCGTGGACGGGGCGCGGACGGCTGGGGCGCTCACAGGGACCTGACCTTCTGCCGGCGGACGATGTGGATGAAGAAGGGGGCGCCGACGATGGCGGTCAGGATCCCCACGTCGATCTCGGCCGGCCGGGCCACGACCCGGCCCACCACGTCCGCGGCCGTCAGGAGGACCGCGCCGCTCAGCGCGGAGAACGGCAGCAGCCAGCGGTGGTCGACGCCCGCCAGGAGCCGGCAGGCGTGCGGTACGACGAGACCGACGAAGACGATCGGTCCGGCGACGGCTGTGGACGCGCCGCACAGCACGACCGCGCCCAGCGCCGCGCCGGCCCGGACGAGGGCCACCCGCTCACCGAGCCCGGCGGCCATGTCGTCGCCCAGTGCCAGCGAGTTGAGGGCGCGGGCGGAGGCCAGGCAGATCACGAATCCGGCGGCGAGGAAGGGCAGGACGCTGCCGAGCTGGCCGTAGGAGGCGCCTCCGACGCCGCCGATCTGCCACAGCCGGAAGGCGTCGGAGATGTCGTTGCGGGGCAGTACGACGGCACTGACCAGTGAGGTCAGCGCGGCCGTGATGGCGGCACCGGCGAGGGCCAGCTTCAGGGGGGTGGCGCCGCCGCGGCCCAGCGAGCCGATGGCGTACACGAAGCCGGCGGTCAGCGCCGCCCCGAGCATCGCCACCCAGATGTACCCGGACACCGACGCGAGGCCGAAGTAGGCGATGGCGGTGACCACGGCCAGGGAGGCGCCCATGTTGACGCCGAGGATGCCGGGGTCGGCCAGGGGGTTGCGGGTCACCCCCTGCATGACCGCGCCGGAGAGTCCCAGGGCGGCGCCCACGACGACGGCGAGGAGGGTGCGGGGGATGCGCTTGGCGACCGCGGCCTCCTCCAGGGTGGACTCCGCTCCGCCGAGCGCCGCCCACACGTCGGACCAGGCGACGGTGCGGGAGCCGAAGGCGAGGGAGGCCGTCATGGCGGCGATGAGGACCGCGGCGACCACGAGGAGCCACAGGACGCGGACGCGCGCCGGACGCCGTACGAGGACGGCGTCCGGCGCGATCGGGGTGTCGGTGACGGTCACTTGACCTTGTCCGCGGCCGCGGCGAGCGCCTTCACGTAGTCGTCCAGGACGTACGGGATCGACAGCGGGGTGGGGTTGGCGGCGGTGGCCAGCGGGGTGCTGCCGGGCAGCAGGTAGATGGAGTCCCGCTCGACGGCGGCGAGCTTCGAGGTGAGCGGGTCCTCCTTGAGTGCCTTCAGCAGTTCGCCCGTGTCGTCGCCGTAGCCGGTGATGATGTCGACGTCGTTGAAGTCGTCAATGCGCTCGGCGCTCTTGGTGAGGACGAACTTCTTCGTCGACTCGGACGGCCCCGAGACGCTGGCGGGGATCTTCATGCCGAGGTCGGTGAAGAACTGCGTGCGGGTGTCGTGGGTCGTGTAGAAGCCGACCTGGCTGACGTCCTTGGACGACACGTGCGTCATGAACATCGCCGTCTTGCCCTTGAGCTGCGGGTACTTGGCGGCGGTCTCGCTGATCCGGCCCTCGAGCCCGCCGATGAGCTTGTCGCCCTCGTCGGCGAGTCCGATGGCCTTGCTGTTCTGGCGGATGATGTCGCGCCACGGGGTCGCCCAGGCGGCCTCGGGGTAGGCCACCACGGGGGCGATCTGGCTGAGGGTCTCGTAGTCCTGTTCGGTCAGCCCGGAGTACGCGGCGAGGATGACGTCCGGCTCGGTGTCGGCGACGGCCTCGAAGTCGATGCCGTCGGTCTCGTCGAACAGGACGGGCGTCTTGGCGCCGAGTTCCTCGAGGCGCTTCTCGGTCCAGGGCAGGACGCCGTCCGCGTCGTCGTCGCCGAAGGTGGCCTTGGCCATGCCGACGGGTACGACGCCGAGGGCGAGCGGCACTTCCTCGTTGGCCCAGTTCACGGTGGCGACGCGCTTGGGCTTCGAGGGGATCTCGGTGGTCCCGAGCGCGTGCTTGATCGTCACGGGGAACTGGCCGGAGCCGTCGGCGCCGGCACCGGCACCGGCGGCGCTGCTGTCGTCCTGGTCACCGTCCTGGCCGCCGCAGGCGGTGAGGACGGACAGGAGGGCCGCCGCGAGGGCGAGCGCGGGAAGGCGTGGAGGTCTCATCGACGCGTGTCGTCACTTTCGATGCAGGGTGCGACTTCAGAGGTGCACGGCAACTTAGGTAAGGCTTGCCTGCACAGCGTATGGAGCCGGTGTGCGCACATCAATCGAGCCTTTTCGACAGCCCTTGTAGCGATCGGGACATCGGCGGACACGGGCATCGCTACGGAACGGCGCCGGCTTCCGGGCAGGCCCTCGCCGCCCCCGCTGTGTCAGCGCGCCCGGAACCTGCCCGGAGTCGTGCCCGTCGTCCGCCGGAAGGCCGCCCCGAAGGCGCTCGCCGAGCGGTAGCCGACCGCGTCGGCCACCACGTCGACCTCGAATCCGCGGGAGAGGAGCTGCACGGCGTGCTGGGCCCGTACCGCGGCGACCCACCGGGCGAAACTCGTGCCCGTCTCGGTCCGGAACGCACGGGTCAGGGTGCGGGCACTGCACCCGAGGGAGGAGGCCCAGCCGGTCAGCGTCCGCTGGTGGGCGGGGTCGGCCCGTACCGCGTCCACGATGGGCCGCAGCAACGCGGACGTGGGCATCTGCACCAGCAGTGCCCGGGCCGACGGCCGCAGGACGTCGAGGACCATCGTCTCGGTCACGGCACGGGAGCGCGACGGCAGGTCCGCCTCCTCGAGCCGCTCCAGGAGGAGCCGGAGCAGCGGGGTGATGTCCACGGCGACCGGCACGTCGGGCAGCGCCGACACCGTGCCGTGCCGGAAGAAGTGGGCCCGGTACGAGGTGCCCGCGACCGCGGAGGCGGAGTGCAGCTGGCCCGCCGGCATCCACAGTCCCAGTGTCGGCGTGACGCACCACACGTGGGAACCCACCACGACCGTGGACGCGCCGTGCTCGTTCCACAGGAGTTCGTGCCACGGATGCGAGTGTTCGTTCCAGGCCGTGTCGTCGGCGACGACCTCCTCGTACCCCTTGATCACGAAGGGCACGTCCACTTCGCCGGCGGCGAGCGACGGCAGCTCCCTGGTGACACGCATGCGGTCAGGCTAACCGGCGTCGGACAGGGCGATGCGGGCCGTGATGCGTTTGCCGGCCGGCTCCTGCTCGATGAACAGGTCTTCGGTGACGGCCTTGACGATCTCCAGGCCGTGCTGGCCGATTCTGGCGGGATCGGCGGCCCGCGCGGTGGGAACGGTGGGGTCGCTGTCCCACACGACGACGTCCACGCGGCCGGCGGTGACGCGCAGTTCCATCAGGACGGGGCCGGGGGCGTACTTGCGGGCGTTGGTGACCAGTTCACTGACGACCAGTTGGGTCAGGTCCCGCACACGTGCGGTCACGGGCAGGTGGTGGTCGGCGCGGGCCCGGTCGAGGAAGACGGCGGCGTGGTGCCGGGCGTCCGCGATGCAGCCGTCGTCCCCGCCCAGGGCGTAGCCGGCGCGCATCGCGTGCTCGTCCGCTCCGGTACGACGGTCGTCGTCCGCGTGGGATCCCAATGGTCCCGCCCTCCTTCCCCCTCGCCCGCGCGGCAGTACCCGCCTCGCGGTCACCCGTTCCACAGCGGTGGCGCCCGGCAGCCGCACGAGCGCGTCCGGCCGGGACGGCCGAGCAGGGACACTCGCGTACGCCCCTGGCCCGGAGCAAGCGTAGACGCAGTCGGGGAGACGGTGACCGGCAACGGGAAAGCAGGCGGGGCGGGCGGCTGTCCGCCGGGTCCCGCGTGTCCGCGGTGTCCTCGTCGTGACCGGACCGCACGGTCACCGAGGTTCAGGGGTGGGCGTACCGCTGGTGCGGCGGCGCTCCGGACGGTTGCCGTGCCAGTCCAGGATCAGTGTGGTGGCATCGTCGGGCAGTGATCCCCCGCACGCGTCGTGGACCGCCGCGGTCAGCGCCCGGACCGCTTCACGGGGGTGTTCGTCGCGGGTGTCGCGGATGAGGGCCCGCAGGTCGACCGCGGCCGCGGCGCGGTCGTGCATGCCGTCGGTGATCAGCACCAGGCGGTCGCCGGGCTCCAGTCGCAGCCGCTGCACCTGGTAGGTGACCGGAGCGGGCACCCCGAACGGCATGTTCACCTTTATGGCCAGCTGGTCGACGCGGGTGCCGCGCAGCCGCAGGGGCCAGGGGTGGCCGGCGTTGACCAACTCGCAGGCGCCGGTGTCCAGCTGGACCCGCAGCAGCTGCCCGGTGGTCATGCCCCGGGCATGGCTGGTGATCGCCTCGTGGGCGGCGTACGCCTGGTCGAGGATGCCGCGTCCGGCGCGGCGTGCTCCGCGCAGCGCGTTGACGGTCAGCGTGGCCAGCAGTGCGGAGGCGGTGTCGTGTCCCATCGCGTCGGTGATCGACAGGTGGAGGGTGTCCTGGTCGAGGGCGTAGTCGTAGGTGTCGCCGCCGATGTCGTCGGCCGGGACCAGGCCTCCGACCAGGGTGAAGTGTTCGGCCTCGCAGCAGGGCGCCGACGGCAGCAGCTGGTGCTGGATCTCCGCGGCCAGGCTCATGGGGGTGGTGCGCCGGCAGCAGTGGTAGAGGTCGGTGAAGCGGCGGTCGGTGACCACGATGTACGCGAGCGCGTGCGCCGCCTGAGCCACCGCGTCGCGGACCGTGTCGTCCGCGTGCGGCACCACCAGGTCCAGTACGCCGATGCAGTCGCCTCGGTTCGTCACCGGGGCCACCATCCGGTGGCAGCCCTCCCCGTCGTCCTCCTGGTGCAGGCGCTGGGAGCGCAGTACCCGGTCGTACACGCTCCCCGCCAGCCCGAGTCTCTCCGGCTCACCGCGCTCCTGCTCCGCCGTACCGGCTCTGGGCAGCCGTACGGCTTCCCGACCGAGCATGTCGACGAACAGGAAGGACACTTCTCTCGCCGAGAACCGCTTCTCCAGGTTCCGGGCCACCACGTCCACCGACTCCACCGGCGCGGCTCCCTCCGCCGCCCGCAACACCTCGTCCAGGCCCAAGCCCTCACCACTCAGCACAGGCACCTCCCCAGTTCATCCACTTCGGATGCCCGGCGACCTGGCCCTTCACGCGTCGGCCCTCCGGCGGAGCGCGAGTCCGGTGCGGTGAGCCACACGCATACCGGCGCCGGTGCGAGGGCTGCGCTGCCCGGCTTCTGCCGCCGCTGACGCGCTGTGGCGTGCGGGACGGTCTAGCAGGCGGCGGCCTCCTCCACCGTCGCCCCCACCTTCAGGACGGTGTCGACTCCGGTGAGTTCCAGGATCCGCCGCAACTGCTGTGTCGGCGCGGCCACGCGCAGGTCGGTCGTGCGGTGGGTGAGGATCAGCAGGTTCAGCAGCGTCGAGTCCGCGAACGTGATGCCGGAGGCGTCCAGGACCACCTTCCGGTGCTCCGTGGCCGCGGTGTCCAGCGCGTCCGCCAGGGGCGTGATCGAGTGCATGTCGTAGGACCCGCGTGCGACGACGACCCAGGCGTCGCGCCATTCGTACTGCACCACCGCAGCCCCGTCCCACTCTCTCAGGCCGGCCTGTCCGGCCGACCGCTCCCCGATCCCGCCGCCCTCGCGCATGTGCCCTGATGTACAGGCCTCGTGCCAAGACACCCTCGGGCCCTCCTCTGAACTTTCCCGTGGGGTTCACGCCATCCGTTACGCGAAAAGTATGTCACGTATTCGGTGTCCGGCAACAAGGGTCCCTAGAATGCCCGCATGGTTGGACTGCCTGAATCTCACACCGGATGGACGTTCGTCACCAACCACGCGCGCGTGCTGGCGGCCATCGCCGACAACCCGAACGTCCGGATCCGTGACATCGCTGCCCACTGCCGGCTCACCGAGCGCGCCGTCCAGCGGATCATCTCCGATCTGGAGCAGGACGGTTACCTCTCCCACACCCGGGACGGGCGCAGCAACACGTACCGCATCGAGCCGGACAAGGTGCTGCGTCATCCGGCGGAAGCCGGCCTGTCCGTGGCCTCCCTGCTGTCGCTGCTCGTGCACGACGAGACCGACCGCATGCGGCCCGGGCCCCGGTCGCCGCACCCGGTGGACACCGGCGGGGCGAGGCAGCCCGGGCTGTAGCCCGTCCCGGGCGGTCAGGGCCGGCACGCCTCGCTCGTCCGGATACCGACGTGGCCCCCTCCTGCCCGCCGTGAGGACCGGCCCCGATGCGCTCGCGGAGTCAGGCGGTCAGGAGCGAGTCGTCCCCGGCGCGGGCTCCGGACAGCCGGCTGCGGGCGGCCTGCAGGGCGGCGCCGATGTCGCGGGTGCCGGTCGACACGCACAGCGTGTAGGCGACGTCGTCCATCCGTCGGCGCACTTCCTCACCGTTGCTCTCCGCGTGCAGGACGCGCAGCGTTTCGTACTGCTCGATCAGGTTCTTCAGCACGGCCGGGTGTGCCATGAGCATGGGGAGCCTCTCTTGTCACCACACGTCGCAGGGATTCTTCCCCGACCCGTCTGCCCCGGGCCCCGCCGGCCATTCTCGTCAAGAGCCGAACATGCTCCAGCAGCTCTCCGGCACGCGGGGATCCCTCATCTCCGCCCGGCGGCACCAGAGTTGGCGATGCCGAAGGCGCGCCCGCGCCCGCCGGGCCGACCGCCTGGGCGGGGCCCCCGCGCAGGGGCCGCGGGCCGGTCCCGGGCCGCACCGCTTCGATCAGCGAACCAGGGGTACTCGCGAAGCATGGACCGGAGCCGGGGGAATCACCGTGGATGAATCGTCGCTGCGGGCGGTGGGATGGGCGCGTTCGCTGCCGCTGCAGAGCAGCCCGAAGACGGCCCGCGACTGGGCCCGCGGGCACCTGGAGACGCTCGACTGGACCGACAGCGCTCCGCAGACGGTGGATGACGTGCTGCTCACCGTGTCCGAACTGGTCACCAACGCTCACGTGCACGCACATTCCCATGCTCAGCTGGTGATGACGTGGGACGGCCACTGCCTGCACGTCGCCGTGCACGACGCCTCCAGGGACCTGCCCGCACCGCGGCCCGCGAGCAGCCAACGCCTCGGCGGACGCGGCATGTTCCTCGTCGACGCCCTGGCCGACAGCTGGGAGGCCCGTCGGTGTCCGGACGGCAAGACCGTCATCGCATGTTTCCACCCGCCGACCGCGGACGGGGACGCTCGCTGAGGGGGCCTGCCGTTCGGCAGCGGAACCGGGCGGCGACGAGGGGACGACGCGCCCGAGCGGGAGCTCCACGCGGGCGCGTCCTCGGCGCGAGCGGGCGTTAGGGTGCGATACGAAGTATGTGCGCGTCTGTCCGGATGTCGGAGCAACTGGCTCACGACCCACCCCCGCGCACGGGAAGGGAACGAAGCCGTGCATGGCGAATACAAGGTGCCCGGCGGCAAGCTGGTCGTCGTGGACCTGGAGGTCGAAGGAGGTACCCTCCGCGACGTGAGAGTCGCCGGGGACTTCTTCCTCGAGCCCGACGAGGCGATCCTCTCGATCGACAACGCCCTGGAGGGCGCTCCCTCTTCGCTGGACACCGCGGGCCTGGCGGCCCGGATCACGGCGGCGCTGCCGGAGTCGACCGTCATGTTCGGGCTGACCGCGGAGGGTGTCGGCATCGCCGTTCGGCGAGCGCTGGCCCACGCGACCGAGTGGAGCGACTACGACTGGCAACTGGTGCACATGGAGCCGCAGGCCCCGGCCCTGCACATGGCACTGGACGAGGTTCTCACCGCCGAGGTGGCCGCCGGGCGACGGGCGCCCACGTTGCGGGTCTGGGAATGGGCCTCGCCCGCCGTGGTCATCGGCAGCTTCCAGTCACTGCGCAACGAGGTGGACCCCGAAGGGTCGGCGAAGCACGGAATGACCGTGGTGCGCCGCATCTCCGGCGGAGGGGCCATGTTCGTGGAGCCGCCGAGCACGATCACGTACTCCCTGTCGGTGCCGGAGGCGCTGGTCTCGGGCCTCTCCTTCGCCGACAGTTACGCCTATCTCGACGACTGGGTGCTGGGCGCACTCGGCGACATGGGCATCAAGGCCTGGTACCAGCCTCTCAACGACATCGCCACCGACGCCGGCAAGATCGCTGGTGCCGCCCAGAAGCGGATGGTCGGACCTGACGGTGGTCCTGGAGCCGTCCTGCACCACGTGACCATGTCGTACGACATCGACGCCGACAAGATGCTCGAGGTCTTGCGCATCGGCAAGGAGAAGATGTCCGACAAGGGCACCAAGAGCGCCAAGAAGCGCGTCGACCCGCTCCGCCGCCAGACGGGCCTAGCCCGGGAGCAGGTGATCGAGAACATGATCGCCTCCTTCCGCAACCGCTACGGCCTCGCGCAGGGGCACGTCACCCCGGAAGAGATGAGCCGCGCCGAAGAACTCGCCGCCACCAAGTTCAGTGGTGAGGAGTGGACCGCCCGCGTGCCGTAGAGCCCGCAGGCTCCGGTGGGCCGCGCTCCGGATGCCTCGCGGCCCGGTCTGCCGACCGTGCCGTGACCGCGGACCGGGCCGGCCCGCCTACCGCGCTCCGCGTGCCGCCACCAGGCCCGATTCGTAGGCGAACACCACGAGCTGCGCCCGGTCCCGGGCGCCCAGCTTGGTCATCGCCCGGCTGATGTGCGTCTTGGCGGTCAGGGGGCTGATCACCATGTGCCCGGCGATCTCCTCGTTGCTCAGTCCGCGGGCGGCGAGCGCGGTGACCTCGCGTTCGCGGCGGGTGAGGCAGTCCAGGCCGGGGGCGGTGGCCCGGTCCGGGGGCCGGGCCACGAACTCGCCGATCAGGGTGCGGGTGACCGACGGGGAGAGCAGCGCCTCACCGCGCGCCACCACCTCGATGGCCTGGAGCAGGTCGGCCGGCTCGGTGTCCTTCAGCAGGAAGCCGCTCGCACCCGCCCGCAGAGCCTCGAAGACGTACTCGTCCAGGCCGTAGTTGGTGAGGATGACCACCCGGACGGCGGCCAGGGCCGGATCGGCGGCGATACGACGGGTCGCCTCGATGCCCGACATCACGGGCATCTGCACGTCGACCAGTGCCACGTCGGGCACCTGGGCCCGCACCAGTGCCACGCCCTGTTCTCCGTCCGCGGCCTCGCCGACCACCTCGATGCCGTCCTCCGCGTCGAGGAGCGCCCGGAAGCCGGCGCGCATCAGCGCCTGGTCGTCGACGAGCACCACCCGCAGGACCTCGCTCACACCGTCTCCCCCAGTGGCAGCCGGGCCCGCACCGCGAAGCCGCCCTCCGCGCGCGGGGCGGCGGACAGGGTGCCGCCGAGAGCCGACACGCGTTCCCGCATGCCGGTCAGGCCGGTGCCCGGGGCCGGCGGGCGGGCCGGGTCGGCGGCTCCGTCGTCGTCCACGTCTATCGCCAACTCCCCGCTCCCTCGGCCGTAGTCGATCCGGACCCTCACCTTCGCCGGTCCCGCGTGCCGCGCCGCGTTGGTGAGCGCCTCCTGGACGATGCGATAGGCGGCCCGGTCGACGGCCCGCGGCAGCGGGCGCTCCTCACCGGTGACCGTCAGGCCGACGGCCAGACCGGCCGCGCGGGCCCGCTCCACGAGCAGCGCCGGGGTGCCGGCCGGTTCGTCGTCGCGCAGCACCTGGAGGGCGGAGCGCAGCTCACGCATCGCCTCGCCACTGGCCTCCTGGATGGCGAGCAGTGCCGGTGGCACCTCCTCGCCGCGTTTGCGGGCCAGGTGGACGGCGACGCCCGCCTGGAGCTTGACGATGGAGATGCTGTGCGTCAACGAGTCGTGCAACTCACGGGCGATACGCAGGCGCTCCTCGCCGGCGCGGCGCAGGGCCGCCTCCTCCCGGGTGCGTTCCGCCTCCATGGCGCGCTGTTCGGTCTGGCGCAGATACGCCTGCCAGTTCCGGTCGGCGAGTCCGGTCACCACCGCACACAGGAACCAGCCGGCGAGCAGCCCGGCCCGCTCGGCCACGTCCTGCGTGCCGGGGCCGGCCGCCACGTACCCGGCCAGGAACACCGCGCCGCCGGCCGCCGCCACGCCCCGGTGGCCGACCCGGGCCGCGGTGTGCACGGCGGCCAGCACGGGCAGCGCGGAGAGCGGCCCCGGGTGGGCGTGCAGGACGTAGGCGGTGCCGAGCACGGTGGCGACGGCGAGTACCGCGCGCGGGGCGGCGCGGTGGAAGGCGAGCGCCGCCGAGGCGAGGGCGACGAGCGTCCGGCCGAGGGCGTCCGTGCCGTCGTCGAAGGCGGCGGCGGTCGTACCGAGGGCACCGACCACGACCGCGAGGATCACGTCGGCGAGCCGTTCGCGATCGATCTGACGCCCACTCATGCCGGCACTTTAGACGGCGCGGCAGGCGGCCGCGTCGGCCCTGTGGACGGCTTTCGGACTACTCCCGGCGAAGTAGTGGCCGTCGGGGCCGGGCCTCGGCGGCGCAGTGCCGACTGCATCCGGCCGTACGACGACCCCGGGCACCCCGGTGACGGACGCTGCTGTCCATGCCCACACCCTTCCGTCACACCGAACCGCTTCCGCCGAAGGCGGCCACCGGCCGCGTCGCGGAGGTCTACGCGCAGATCGCCCGGGACTTCGGCATCGCCGGACCGTCCACCTTCGTCGTCCTCTCCTCGGCCCCCGCGCTCCTGGCCCCCGCCTGGGCCCTCATGCGCGAGTCCCTGATCGCCGGCCCCGGCGGCCGTACCGGCAAGGAGGTCGCCGCGTTCGGAGTGTCGCTCGCCAACAAGTGCCCGTTCTGCGTGGACGCGCACACCGTCCTGCTGCACGCGACCGGTGACCACGCCCTGGCCGAGCGGCTGGCCCGCGGACAGGAGCCGGAGGACGAGGGGCACGCGCGCGTGCTCGGCTGGGCGCGGCGCACCCGGGTTCCCGGGGCCGCCCGGGAGCCGTACCCGTTCCCGCGCGAGGAGGCTCCCGGCTACCTGGGCACCGTGCTGGCCTTCCACTTCATCAACCGTGTCGTGTCGGCCCTGGTGACCGAGAACCTGCTCCCGGGCGACGCCCAGCGGCTGCGCCCGGTACGCAGCCTGGCGGGCCGGTCGCTGTCCCGCGCCGTGCGCCGCCCCGCCGTGCCCGGCGCCGCCCTGCCCCTGCTCGACGGCCCCGGCCCGGGACCGGCGTGGGCGGCGGGCACGCCGGTGGGCCCCGCGTACGCGGCACTGCGCACCGCCGCCACGACGGGCGCGGGTCTCCTCGACGCCGACGACCAAGCCCTCGTCGGGCGGGCCCTGCGCGCCTGGGACGGCTCTCATCCGCCGCTCGCCCCGGACCCGTTCCCCGGCCGGCGGGAGCGGCCCGGCGCGCGGCTGGCGCTGCTGGCCGCCCTCGCGCCGTACCGGATCACGGACGCGGACGTCGCGGCGTGGCGCCGTCCCGAGCACACCGACCACTGCCTGGTGCACCTCGTCGCGTACGGCGCGTTCGCGGCCGTGGACCGCATCGAGACCGCCCTGACCGCCCCCACCGCCGAATCCGCCGAATCCACCGAATCCGTCGCTGTGCCCACCACCGAGGAGACCTCATGACCCTCACCGCCGGCCCTCGCCGGGCCGGAGACCGCACGGCCCTCGCCGCCGGCCCGCGCCGGGCCGAGGCCCACGGCGGCTACGGCGCGGTGGCCGCGACCGGCACGGTCGGCGCCGAGGTGGTCCGGGGCCGTGGCGCGCGGGAGGCCCTCGAGTTCCTGCTGTCACCCGTCCCCGGCGGCGCGCTCCCCGCCTCGCGGCTCGCCGGCCCGGCCGGGACGCCGTGTCCCTCCGCCACCGACGGCCGGGACGAGCCGGTGCGGCCGGCGGGTGGCCGGTGACGCCGGCCGGCCATGACGGCCCCCTCCTCCGGACCCGGCGCTCCCGTTCGTCTGCGTCACCGGGCGGCCACGCACCGAGTTCGCCCTTCCGCCTCACGGGGACTCGTGTGACACTGGCGTCCCGTCCGCAGTGCGGACCCTCTCCGCACCGTCCCCCACGAGAAGTGCGCCGTGCGTTCTCTTCCCCTGCCGCTTGCCCTGACCGCTCGCCTGGCGCCGGTCGCCGTGCTCGCCACGGCGGGCTGGGCGCTGTCGTCCGGGCCGGACACGTCGTCGGCCGCGAAGGACAAGACCCCTCCCGACACCACGAACCGGTCGGCCTCCGCACCGGCGACCGAGGCGGTGACGAAGACGTACGCCGCCGCCCCGGCGCCCTGCGAGAGCCTGGCCGGGAAGACGGTCACCTCGCTCGTCCCGGGCGCCAAGGCGGAGGGCAAGGAGATTCCGTCGACGGACACCGAGGTGCGCCGCACGTGCTCCTGGAACGCTCTCAAGGGGTACGACTACCGCTGGCTCGACGTCTCCTTCGAGGTGATGGAGTCGGACGAGGCGGCGCAGAAGTCGTACGAGGAGCGGACCGCCGGCAAGGCGGGCGGGGGCGCGGTACCCGGTCTCGGTGACGCCGCCTACTCCGTCGTGAACCTCACCACCGAGGACAAGCAGGAGACGCGCGAGGGCACCCTGATGACCCGTGTCGCCAACGCGCTGGTGGTCATCACGTACAACGGCAGCGACTTCGAGACGCGGAAGGCGCCCAGCACCGACGAGATCAACAAGGGTGCCATCAAGGCCGCCAAGGAGGCCGTGGAGGCCCTGGGGAACGGTCAGGGCTGACCGTGCCCGGAGGGCCGGCGCCCGCCGCGGGGCCCGGCCCGCCCGTCGTGCGGTCGTCGGACGGACCGGGCGCTTCCGCCTCCGGGCGCGGCTCGGCGCCGCTCGGCGGGATACGGCCGCGCGGTTCAGTGCCGCTCGGCGAGAAGCGGCGGTGAGACCGGTACGGGCTCGATGAGCTCGGTGTCGGACCGCAGGATCGCCTGTTCGAGGTCGCGGAGCTCCGGCCCCGGCTCGATGCCGAGTTCCTCCACCATCCGGTCGCGCGTGACGCGGTACGCGGTGAGCGCCTCGGCGACGCGTCCGCAGCGGTGGAGGGCGACCATGAGCTGCCCGACCAGCCGCTCACGCACGTAGTTGGTGCGGGCGGCGGCCATGAGGTCGTCCACGATCTCGTGGTGCTCACCCAGTCGCAGCCGCAGTTCGTACCACTCCTCGGCCACGGTGAGGCGCGTGTCCTCCAGACGGGCGCGCTCCATGTCCAGCATGGGGCAGTCGCCGACACCGGTCAGCGGAGTCCCGCGCCACAGGGTGAGCGACTGGTCCAGCAGTCGCGCCGCCTCGGCCGGGTCGTGCCGCCGGACGGCGCGGGAACGCCGCACGAGCTCCTGGAACCCCTCGACGTCGATGGCGTACTGATGGCCCGTCAGCCAGTATCCGCCCGACTTGGTTTCTATGAGCGGGGCCGGCAGTGCCTTGCGCAGCCGCCTGACGTAGTTGCGCAGGGTGACGGCGGCCGTCACCGGGGGCGTCGCTCCCCACAACTGGTCGATCAGTTCGGTGGAGGTCGTCACCCGTCCCCGGCTCAGTGCCAGGGTGGCGAGCGTCGCACGCAGCCGGGGCGCACGCACGGCCCAGGGAGTCCCGTCGTCGTCGACCACTTCCACCGCGCCCAGCAGCCTAATCTCCATGACAGGCCCCGAGCGCCGAGCCGGTACATCCCCGGGCACCCCGGCTCCGGACATGACGTCCGGCGTTGCCTCCCGGATTCCTTCCTTCGACACGGAACACTGCGTTCATCAGTACCACTCCCCCGGAATGCAATCGCTTGCGGGACGGCCGATCCGGCCTTCCACTCGCTGACCCGTGCGGCGGCCCTTCGCTGCGCGCGCCGGCGCCGCGGCGGTCGCTCACGTGGCGGCGAGCGCTTCGCGCAGCACCCGGGCACCGGGCGAGCAGCGCTCCTCCAGTGCGGCCAGCTCCCGCGCGGGCAGGCGCGAAGCCGCGCCGCGGCGGCTGCCGTCCAGAAGGCGGCGTCCGGCCTCGAGCCACTCCGCGTGCGGCTCCACTCCCGCGAACTCCGCGAGCCTGGTCAGTTCCTCGTCCGGCGCGGCGAGGAGCCGCTCGTATCCCAGCGCCGTCCGCGACGCGGCGGGCACCGCCGCCAGGTGGACGGCCCCCTGCTTGATCATTTCGGACCACACCGACCCGAAGACGGCCGGCGACGGGCTGTGATCCATGATCCGTACGGGGTCGAATCGGTTGGCGACCACCTCCGCCAGGCCGGTCGGCAGCTGCCGTACATGGGCGTCGGTCAGCTCGGAGAGGTGGTCGACCCCGGTCCGCTCCAGGATGTCGAGGGCCAGCCCCGCGGCCCGGTAGCCCGGGTGCCGGCTCATGGACAGCGCGCAGTCGGGGCCGTGGCGGTACATGTGGACGAACCGTGCCCCGGGGAACGACGCGTGGAGCGTGGGGACCCAGGCGAGGGAATGACCGGATCGCTCGACGACCGCCCGCCGCCCGAACCGGTCGGCCAGCAACGCGAAGAAGGATTCGTAGTGCCGTGCCGCCGGCCGTCTGGGCCATGAGGTGACACGCGGGGCGAGTTCGTCGAGCAGACCGTCGGGGTCGTCGGTGAGGTGCGGCAGCACCATGAGGCTGAGCGCCGGTGTCCCGGTGGGTCCGGCCTCGTGCCCGCCGGACCGCCGGGCGTGGAGGAACTCCGGCAAGGGTGTGCCCGCGCGGATCATCGCGTCGAACACCGGGTGCGGGTCGGTGAGGATCCGCCAGAAGCGCTCGCCGTCGACGGGCTCTCCGGTCAGTCCGGCCGGGCCGTTCAGCGAGACGAACAGCTCGTTGAGGCTCAGCACGTCGGGGTGGAGGTTCAGGATGCGGGACAGCGCGGTGGAACCGGTGCGGCCGGTACCCACGACGAAAGTCAGTGGTCGCATGCCCGCATTCCATCCGTGCGCTCTATCGCCTCCCTATTTTTCCGCGGAGCGCACGGTTCGGTTACCGGCCCGGGTGGCCGGTTCTGGCCGTCGCGCGACATAGACGATCTTCGGGTGCCGCTGCTCGTCGGCGGGCTGGACCAGCTTGCCGGGGGCGGTCATGTCCCCGAACCCGTACGAGCCGACCAGGTCCAGACCCGCGTCGGCGAGGGCGGCGCGGACCGTGTCGTCGCTGAAGTGGTGCTCCAGCACACTGGCGTCCCTGCGGGCCCACAGGCCGTCGCCCTGGTGCCGGAAGGCCGTCATACGGGCCTCGGCCGGGGAGTCGGCGGCGGGCTTCGCCGTCATCCCGGTCGCGATGAGAACGATGTCGTCGCGTTCGATGACGTTGCGGCGCCTGAGGCCGTAGCCCACGGTGAACGTGGCGAGGGTGTTGGTGTCGAAGACCAGGAGTCCTCCCGGGGCCAGCGCGCCGGCGCTGCTGCGCACGGCGGCTCCCAGGTCCGCGGGGCCGAGCAGGTGGTTGGCCACGTCGTCCAGCCAGTGGATGATGTGGAAGCCGTCCAGGGAGGACGGCAGCGAGCGCATGTCCGCCTGGAGGAAGGTGACTTCGCCCGCCTGGTCCTTGGCCCGCGCGACCTCGAGCATCCCCTCGGAGATGTCGCAGGCCGTGACCTCGAAGCCCCGGCGGTGCAGAGCCAGGCTGCTGGTGCCCGTTCCACAGCCGACGTCGAGGAAGCGGCGGCCGGTGCAGCCCTGCTCCTTGAGGACCTCTTCCAGGAGGTCGGCCCAGATCTCGTAGTCGGCGGGCGTCTTCAGCACGTCGTACACGTCGGCCAGGGCGTGGTGGTAGAGGTCCGCGGGGGCGGTGGTCCGTGTCATCTACGAACTCCGGATTCAGTGGTGGATCGTCTGTCGGGGCCGTGCGTTGCGGGACGCGGGCCGGTCACCCGCCCAGGGGCGACGGCTCGAGGCCGGCCGGGGGCTGCAGCCACAGCACGGAGGGGACGCGTTCGGGAGCGGCGAGGCGCATGAGTCCCATGCACACGCCGGCGGTGCCGATCATCATGCCCGGCACGTCCACGGGCGCGCCCGGTACGCCGCTGCGGACGCCCGTCTCGTCGATGCGGGTGAGGGTCGCCTGCGCGATGTGCTCCGCGGTCCGCCGCCAGTGCGCCGCCCGGTCCGCGTCGGGGAGTGTCCGGGCGGCCAGCGTGAAGAGCTCGAGGTTGCCGAAATCGCCGTGGCACAGGCTGTGGTTGTGCCCGAAGCCCCAGTCCTGCGCCGTTTCCAGCGCCACCCGGGCCTCGTCCAGCATCCGCTCGTCCGGCTCACCGCGTGACATCAGCAGCCGGGACAGGCCGATCCCGACACCGCCGTTGCACCACCAGCCGGCCTGCTCCTGCTGCCGGTCGGACGTGATGCCCTGCTCCTGGCGCAGATCGCGCCAGCGGCCTTGCTCCGGGACGAACAGCCGGCGGTCGAACTCCACGGCCTTCGCGGAGAGTTCCCGCAGGTCGGTTGAGCCGAACAGGTCGGCCAGTTCGGACAGCGCCCAGGCGATTCCGGCGGAGCCGTGCGAGAAGCCGCCGAGGGGCGGTGACTTCTCCGCCGGCTTCCAGCCTGCCGCTCCCCGGGACTCGACAGCGGTCTCGGTGAGACGGTGCGCGCACAGCTCGGCCACCTCACGCCACCGTGCGTCACCGTGGCGCCGGTACAGCCCGGCGGCGACGACACCGCAGCCGGCCAGGCCGCCGATCACGTCCGGCGCGGGCTCCTCCTTCGCCGTGCGCAGCAGCAGCGGTGCGGCGGCGGCGATCTCCTCGGCGTAGTGGGGGTCGCCGGTGAGCCACGCGAGGTGGTCCAGTGCGTACAGCAGTCCGCTGATGCCGTCGAAGGCTCCGCAGGACGCGCCCAGCCCGTGCTCCGCCGCGTCCCTGAGGTGGTCCACCACCGGTACCGCGCTGCGCCGGGCGAGGTCCAGGTACCGGTCGCTGCCGTGGAGGGCGGCGGCGTACCCGAACATCACAGCCGTGCCGGCGAGGCCGTCGTACAGCCCCGTGCCGAGCGGCTTGTAGGTGAGGGCGTCCTCCCGTCCGCCGTCGATGCTGATGCCGATCCAGCTGCAGTCGGTACGGCCGAGGACGACGCGGTCCGCCAGCTGGGCGGCGAGCCTGTCGGAGGCGGCCGCCGCGGCTTCGGGGGCGAAGGGCCGCCCGTCGCCCGGGGTCCGTCGGCGTGCCTGCCAGGCGCCGCCGGCCAGGGTGCTCATCGTCTCCCGGACGATGCGCTCCTGGACGTCTCGGTGGTCGGCTCCGTAGCGCCGGAACCGGCTGCTCATGACGTCGAGGCTCGGCCGGGTGAAGTAGCCGGGGACCTGTCCGTATCCCGGGGCGTCGAGTTCGGTGCCGCTCGGCCGGGTGCGGAAGCACGGGATGTCGCCGTGCAGCAGCTGGCGTTTCTCCAGCTCGACGAGCGGGACGAGGCCCGGGCGGGTGTCGGCCGCCGCCCACAGCTTGTCCAGGAGCCGCTCGCGGTCGAGTGCGTCGCGCAGGTAGTCCGGGTGGTAGCTCTCCGTCAGGAACAGGCCGTACCGCCGGGTCTGCCGGGCGAGGTGGCGGATCTCGACGTCGGCCGCCCGGTCGAGGATGCCCTGGAAGGCGTCGCTGTTCTTGGTGAGGATGTCGTACGTCTCGTTGAAACCGGCGACGATCTCCTCCGTGTGGTCCTCGGGCCGCACCTCTCCGTCCGTCGTGAAGGGCCGGTTGAGGGACTTCTGCATCTCGGGGAAGCGGGCCTCGATCCTCATCGTGTCCCGGTACTCGTCGACCACCGCCGGCAGGGCCCTGGACGCCTCCTGGGGCATACCGCCGCCGATGCCGCTGAGGTCGACGCCGCCCCTTCGGTGGTCGCCGAAGACCAGGGCGGGCAGCATCCCGGTGGCGAGCACGCTCTCGAAGAGCGTGTGCATCGCGATCTCGTGGGCGGTGATCGCCTCGTCCTCGTACGGAGCGTGCTGGAACACCGTTTCCAGGTCGACCGGGACGGGGTGCGCTCCGGCCGCGATGATGTTCTCGAGGTGGAAGTCGATGGCGCCGAGGTACAGCAGGTTCGCCAGTGTTCCGCCGACCCGCCGGTAGAAGGCGGGTACGTCCTCGGCCGACGCGCAGGGCACGTGCTCGACGAACTCGCACCACCCGTAGTCGTTCCGCTCGATCACCCGCATGGCCCGGTTGCCGAAGCGCGGCCCGTGGGCGTTGACCGCCCGCACGACCTCGCTGTACAGCATCTCCGTGGCCATCGAGCGTGGCTTGTAGACCACACGGCTGCCGTCCTCGAAGGTCAGCGCGACGACGGACCGCCCCTTGTTGTGGGGGTCTCCGAGGTCGAGCCGTATGTCGCGGGGGTCGCCGGCGGAGGGGCCGACGAGTCCGAGCGCGCGCAGTTCCGGCATGTCCGTGACCAGGCGGCCGAGCATCTCGGTGACGTGGGCGACCCACTGGCCGCCGCTCTCCGTCATCGACCGGCCCAGCACGGGGTACTCGTCGAACAGTGCCCGGAGGTAGGCGGGTTCGGTCAGCAGCTCCCTGCTGTACCAGTCGTAGCGCTCCTCGGGGGTGGCTCCCTCCAGCCGGCCGTCGACCCGTGCGACGTTGAGTTCCAGGATGAGGGTCCGCAGGGAGATCAGCAGCAGGCGGTTGGCGAGCGAGCCGAGCAGCTGGCCGCGCAGGGCGTGCGCGATGCGGCGTGCCGCCTCGGGCCGCGGTCCTGCGGCGAGCCTGTCCGAGAGCCGTCCTTCGTAGTGGGCGAGCAGCGGGCCCAGCAGGCCCTCGAACGGCAGTCGTGGGAAGACGGTGGCGAACTGCTTGGTGCTCAGTGCCAGGTCCACGGCGTCGAGGCACGGTGTCGCCAGCGCGGCGGCGAGCTCCTCGGTCCACGCGGTCGCCCCGGGCGCCGGGGTGAAGGGTCCCTCACCGATCCGGGCCCCGAAGGTCTCCTCCGTCAGGCCCGTCTGCCGCAGCCGGGTCCGGAAGGTCTCCTCGGACGTCAGCATCGACTCCCGCCAGGCGGCCACCGCCGGAGCGTTCCCGCCGCCGGTGCCCGGGTTCTCCGCCGGTGTGCGCTCGTGGCTGTAGGCGGCGTTGGCCGAGCGGGCGAACGTGGTCTCTTCGGCGACGGTCATGTCACTCCAAACGTGCGTCCGTGCTGACGGTGGGAGCCGGTGGGAAACGAGAGGGGCGGCGGCCGGGGCGGACCCCGGCCACCGCCCGCTCGGATTGACCGCCGGGTCCGCGTTCACGGACCCGGCGGGCTCTCATTCAGCGAGCGGATTCAGCAGCCGCACTCGGTGGTGATGGTGCAGACGTAGCCGCTGCTGAGCCAGTGAGCCTTGTGGTCCTCGCGCAGGTCCTCCAGCGCGAGCTCACCGAAACCGGCACCGGCCGGGTTCGTCTCGTCCTGGCCGTTCTTCCACTGCTTGGCCTCGACGCTCATGGTTGCCTCCTTGGATGAGAGTGCGTTGTCGCCGGCCCGGGACGAGTGGCCCGGGCCGGCGATCACCGAGTCTTCCCGACCGTGCGTAGTGCCGAGGTAGCTGGCCGGTAGCACCGGTGGTCAGAGGCGGTGCGGGCGGTTTTCGGGCGGCGCCGGCCGGCCGTGGCGCTACTCGGACCGGATGGCCTCCAGCGGGTCCATCCGCGCCGCGCGGGCGGCGGGCCACAGGGCCGCTACGACGCCGACGACGAGGGCGAAGACGAGGAACACCGCCATGCGTCCCGCAGGGAGGACGAGTTCGTAGGTCACCATGTGCTGGGCGACCAGCCTGCCCACCGCCCAGCCGAGGAACGCGCCGAGCCCGACACCGAGCACTCCGCCGAACAGCGAGATGGCCACCGACTCCAGACGGACCAGGTGCCTGACGCCCCCGCGGTGCAGCCCGATCGCGCGGAGCATGCCGATCTCCCGGGTCCGCTCCACGACCGACATGGCGAGCGTGTTGACGACCCCCAGGACCGCCACGACCACGGCCATCGCCAGCAGCGCGTAGACCATGTTGAGCAGCAGGTTGATCACCTTGGAGATGGACTTGGACACGTCGTCCTTGGTCTGCACCCTGATCGCGGGGTTCTCACCGAGCGCCGTCGTCAGTGCCTCCTCGACGGCGGCCGAGGCTCCGCCGCGGGTCTCGAGCAGCACGCTCGAGTCGCCGATGCGGTGCTGGTGCGGGGCGAGCGTGGCGACGTCCAGCATGACGCCCTTGAACAGGTCGTTGCCCTCGTACAGGCCGGAGACGGTCAGCCGCCCCTTGGTGTCGTCCTCGTAGGTCATCTCGAGGACCGAGCCGTTCGTCCAGCCGCGCTTGTCCGCCGTCTTCCTGTCGACGAGGACCCGGTCGCCGCCGAGTCCGCGCAACGAGCCGCCCGTGACGTCGAGCCGGGCCAGCTCGTCGATCGACCGGGCGTCGACACCGGTCAGCACGACCGACCGTCCCGCCACCCGGCCGGACGTGGCCCGCAGGGGGCTGACGGCCCCCACCTGGGGCTGGTCGCGCAGTGTCTTCTCCACCTCGGGGGACAGCGGCTGCCCGTTGGCCATGGAGACCATGTAATCCGCCCGCAGAGCGTCGGTGGCCATGTTCTCGATGCCCTTCTGCACGCTGCCGGCGATCACCGTGAGGCCCGTGACCAGGACGAGTCCGATCATCAGGGCCGACGCGGTGGTCGCGGTCCGGCGCGGATTGCGCATGGCGTTGCGGGCCGCCAGCCTGCCCGTGACACCGAGGCGTTGCAGCACGCGGCCGACGGAGCCGAGGAAGAGGAGCGACAGGAGCGGGGTCAGCACGATGACGCCCACCAGCAGTACGGCCGCGCCGGCCGTCATGAGGGCCCGGCCGTCCTCCGCGACGAGCGCGGCGAAGAGCACCAGGGCCAGTCCGCCCAGGGTGAGGACGGAGCCGACCGTGTTGCGCAGCAGCAGGCCACGGCGCGTCGCCGGGCCGTGCACGCTGCCCATGGCCGCCACCGGCGGGATCTTGGCGGCCCGCCGGCTCGGCAGCCACGCCGCGAATGCCGTCACGCCGACGCCGACGGCCAGCGCGGCCACGACCGTGGCCGGTGCCACCACGAGCGGCCCCTCGGGGACCAGGGCACCCGTGGAGCGCAGCAGCGGGCTCAGCAGTGCGCCGATCCCCACCCCCGCGAGCAGTCCGGCTCCCGCGGCCACGAGTCCCACCAGGGAGGCCTCGACGAGCACGGAGCGTGTCACCTGGCGGCGGGTCGCGCCGACCGCGCGCAGCAGTGCGATCTCCTTGGTCCGGGCGGAGACGAGCATGGTGAAGGTGTTGGCGATGAGAAAGACCGCGACGAACAGGGCGATGGCGGCGAAGCCGAGCAGTCCGGTGCGCATGGTGGTCGTGCTGGTGCGCAGTTGCGCCGCCTGGTCGTCGGCCAGTTGCCGGCCGGTGACCGCTTCGGTCTGCCGCGGCAGGACTTCCCCGACGGCGGACCGCAGGGCCGTCTGGGACATCCCCGGGTCCGCCACGAGTTGCACCTCGGTGAACCGGCGGGGCTCTGCCAGGAGCCGCTGGGCGGTCTCCTGGTCGAAGAGGACGAGCGTGCCGCCGGCCTCGACGTTGCCGTCCTCGGTGGTGAAGACGCCGACCACCTTCATGTGGAGTACCGGACCGTCCACGGAGAGGCGGACGGTGTCCCCGACGTCGTAGTGCGCCCGCTCGGCCGTCCTGCGGTCCAGCACCACTTCGCCGTCGGTGCCAGGCGGCCTGCCCCGGGTGATCGGGTAGCGGGGGTCCGCGCCGTCCACGGGTGTGTAGTAGTTCCCTCCCCGGGACAGGAACCCGTTGCCGACCGACTCGCCCTGCTCGTCGGCGACGGCGGTGAAGCCGGAGACGACGCCCGTCGCGGACCGCACGCCCGGCACCCGCTCCAGCCGGTCCAGCAGTTCCTGGGACACGAGTGGCGCGGTGCGCGGGCTGCCGCCCGGCTCGGTGCCGTCGTCCGGGCGGACGACGACGTCGATGGCGTCGAACCCTTTGTCGGTACTCCTTTGGAACGCCGCCGAGACGCTGGAGGAGAAGATCAGGGTGCCTGACATGAAGGCGACCCCGAGCATGACGGCCAGTGCCGTCATCAGAAGCCGGCCCTTGTGTGCCAGGACGCTGCGCAGGGCGGTACGTAACATGAGTGACGGGTCCTTAGGGGTGTGAGCAGGACATCGGCGACGGCGCGACCGGCTCGGGAAACCGGCGCCCGGGCGCGTCCCCACATCGTGGAGCTCCGTGGGGCGCGGGGGCGGACGGCTCACCGACTGCGCCGGCCGTACAGCCGGGCCGCGCGGTGGTCACCATGAACGCGCTCCTGTTTCACAGCCGATGTGGGGGGCCACCACATTCTCGACGTCCCGCGCGCCACTGGAGCCAGCCTGCGGTCGCAACTCTCGGGCGACTGAAGTAGGAGCCGTCGGCCGCCGACTACGCCTCAGGTAGGAGAGGATCGGCGTCGGGCCGTCCCGGGAACCCGCATCCACCTGCACCCGGCCCCTCAAGCGGGTACGGCGGACCCCCACTCGAACGCGTGTCTCGTAACGTGGCCGCGGAGGAGCCCGCCGGGGTCGTCACCGCGCCCCCGGTCACACCGTTTCGGCCCGCCCCCGCCCGGGCGGGACACCCCGCCGGCCGCGTCGCAGCGGGCGCCGCGCCCGTGCCCGCCGCGTCCGACGCGTGCCGCACGCGGCACGCGACATCTAGCAGCAGGGATGCATTGGATGGAATTCCGCCTTCTGGGCCCGGTCGAGGCCCTGGTCGACGGCCACCCGGTCAAGCTGCCCGGCAGCAAGATCTGCACCGTGCTCAGCACGCTGCTCCTGGCCCGCGGCAGATCCGTCACGTACGAGCAGCTCAGTTTCCGCCTCTGGGGCTGGTCCCCGCCGTCCTCGATGCACGCGCAGATCCACACCTACATCCACAAGCTGCGCAAGAACCTGGGCGGGGACCTGCGGCTGACCCGGCAGCACCGCGGCTACCGGCTCGACGTCGACGACGCCGCCGTCGATCTGGCGCAGTTCGAAAAGCTCGTCGACGCCGGACGCCGGGCGTTCGAGCAGGGTCATCACCGTACGGCGGCGGCCAGACTCACGGCCGGCCTCCAGCTGTGGCGGGGGACGGCACTGTCCAACGTCACCGATCACCTCGCCGAGCTCGAACGGCCGGCTCTCGAAGAGGCGTACGTGGCGGCCACGGAGCAGCGCATCGCGGCGGAACTGGTGCTCGGGGAGCACGCCCGGCTGATCCCCGAGCTGACGGGGCTCGTCGGCCGGCATCCGCTGAGGGAGACCTTCCGCGCCCAGCTCGTGGTGGCACTCGGGCGCAGCAGCCGCCAGGCCGACGCCCTGCTCACGTACCACGAGGGGCGGGCGCTCCTCGCCGAGCAGCTGGGCGTCGATCCCGGTCCGGAGCTGTCCGAGGCGTACCAGTCGGTCCTCGACGACCCGCCGGAACCGCCCTGCGGTCCGCCGCCCGCGGTGGTCGGTCAGGCGCGGCCGAGACGAACGGCGGCCGTGCTGCTGCCCGCGGACATCGCCCCCCTTGTCGGCCGGGGTGCGGAACTGGGGGCGGTCGAGGAGGGAGTGACCGCTGTCGCGGCACGCTCTCCCGGGTCGGCTCCCGCACGTGTCCTCGTCACCGGACCGGCCGGCTCGGGCAAGACGGCGCTCGCCGTGCGCGCGGCCCACAACTGCGTGGACATGTTCCCGGACGGCGTGCTGTTCGCCCGCACCGCACCGACGGGCGGGGGGGAACGCCGCGCCCGCGGAGTGCTGAGCCAGCTGCTGGGCGGCCTGGGACGGCAGCCTGCGCCGGACGCGCGGCTCGACGAGCTGATCGGGCAGTACCGCATCGCCACGCACGGCCGGCGCACGCTGATCGTCCTCGACGACGTGGACGCGGAGCAGGACGTCGAGCAGTTCGTCCCGGACAGCCCGCACGCGGCGGTCATCATGACGAACCACAGCCGCCTGCCGACCGTGACCTACGGTGACACCGTGTCCGTGGGCTCCCTGTCCGCGCGGGAGGGGGTGGAGCTCCTCGCCGCCATCGGAGGCGAGGACACGGTGCTGAGGGATCCGTCGGCCGCCCGCGCGGTCGTCGGGTTCTGCGACGGGCTGCCCCTCGCACTGCGTCTGGTGGGCGCGCGGCTGGCCACCCGGCCGCTGTGGACGATCGGCGACCTCGCCTCGCGCCTCGCCGACCCGCACCGCCGGCTGAGCGAACTGGCCCACGGCTCGCAGAGCGTCCGCGGCACCCTCATGGCCGCGGTGAGGCAGCTGCCGCCCCAGGCACGGGCGCTGCTGCCGCGCCTCGGCCGCATGACGCGACCGGAGTTCGGCGCCGACGCCCTCACCGACCGGGCAACGCAGGAGGCGGCCGTCGAGGAACAGTTGGAGATACTGGCCGACGCCTGGTTCATTGTCCCGTCCTCCATCGACGACCGGGGCCGGACGCGTTTCCGGTTCGCCTCGCTCGCCCGCCTGCTCGCCGCCGAACTGGCGAGCGCGGAACCGGCGTCGCCCTGCACTCCCCTGTTTCACGGTTCTCGGGAATGCGATGACGCATTGCACGGTGACTACGGCATCACCTTGAAGGGGCTGTGAGGGGTTGGTTAGGGGGCGGTGTGATCAGTGATGATGTGGCGGGAGGTGCGGTTTTCCAGCGGGCCGGAAGACGTAAAGGAATCAGTCACCTCCGGGACTGTTCAAAAGTCGTTGTCGGCCCAGCACGAATACGCGGACGCGGAAACTGACAGTGGGGAGCCCCAGGCTTTATGAGCACGTTGATTCTACCTGCGTCCGACATCGCCAGGATCGTGCGGCTGGTCGGCCGGGACGAGCTGATGGACCGGATGATCGACGCGATGGCGTCCGGCATCGCCGCGCTGGGCCGCGGTGAGGTCGGGGCGTCACCGCGTCGGGGCGGTTTCACCCGGGATTCCGCCGGGCTCGGGGTCATCGAGTGGATGCCGCACCACGAGCCCGGGTCGGCCATGACCCTCAAGACGGTGGGCTACACCCCGAGCAACCCCGTCCATCACGGACTGCCGACGATCCTGGGCACGGTGGCCCGCTTCGACGACGTGACCGGTCAACTGGTCGCACTCGCCGACGGCGTGGTGCCCACCGCGATCCGGACCGGGGCCATGTCCGCGGTGGCGAGCCGGCTGCTGGCCCGCCCGGACAGCACCACCGTCGGCCTGATCGGCGCCGGCGCCCAGGCCGTCACGCAACTGCACGCCCTGTCCCGCGTGTTCGACGTGCGCCGCGTTCTGGTGTCCGACATCAACCCCGACCACGCGGCGACCTTCGCCCGCCGGGCGGCCTTCCTCGGCCCGGACCTGGAGATCGAACCGGCCGCCGCGGCACGTGTGGCCGCCGAGTCCGACATCATCTGCACCGCCACCACGGTGGGCGTCGGTGCCGGTCCCGTCCTGCCCGACACCGCCATGCGCGAGCACGTGCACGTGAACGCGGTCGGCGCCGACCTGCCCGGCAAGACCGAGCTGCCCGCGGGGCTGCTCGGCCGTTCGCTCGTCACCTACGACCACCTGGAGCAGGCGCTCGCGGAGGGCGAGTGCCAGCAACTGGGCGAGGACGCCATCGGCCCCGCGCTGGCCGCGTTCTGCGCCGATCCGCGGTCCGCCGAATCCTGGCGGGACCGCAGCACGGTGTTCGACTCCACCGGCTTCGCCTTCGAGGACCACCTGGCGCTCGATCTCTTCCTCGAACTCGCCGTCGAGCACGGGCTCGGCCACACCGTCGAGGTGGAATACCACCCGGCCGACAGCCTCGACCCGTATTCGCCGCCCGCCGAAGCCGATTCCGCCGCTGCGGACACTTCCGCGCGTTCCGCCGTCTCGGTCGTCGCGGCCTGACCCGATCCATCAGCAGCAGTCGGCGGGATTCATTCCCCGACCATCCACAGAAGGCTGGACAATGGGGAACTCAGGCATGCCCAAAACCGGTGGGCTCGGCGCGGCGATGAGCAATCTCTTCGAGCGGACCCGCCGCACGGGACAACCCACCGGAATCGTTCCCGTCGCCAGGGACCGGCGGCTCCAGGCGTCGTTCGCGCAGACCCGGCTGTGGTTCCTCGACCAACTGGAGCCGGGCAACGTCTCGTACAACATCCCGCTCGCGATGCGCGTCACGGGAGCACTGGACGTCGCGCACCTCGCCCGGGCCGTCTCGACGGTGGTCGGCCGGCACGAGGCGCTGCGCACGACGTTCACCGAGGACGGCGGTGAACCCGTCCAGCGGATCGGGCCGGCCGAGGCCGTCCCCGTCCCGGTCGTGACCGTGCCCGGCGCCTCGCCCGCCGAACGGCTGGCGGCCGCCCGGGAACTGGCCGGTGCCGAGGTCGCCGAGCCCTTCGACCTGTCCGTCGGGCCACTGCTGCGGGCCAAGGTGCTGCGCCTGGACGAGCAGGACCACGTCCTGGTGCTGACCGTGCACCATGTGGCCACCGACGCCTGGTCGCAGGGTGTGCTGGTACGGGAGCTGTCGGCGGCCTACGGGGCGCTCACCGCGGGGCGTGCCCCCGTACTGCCGCCCCTGCCCGTGCAGTACGCGGACTACGCGGTGTGGGAGCGCGACCGGCTGTCCGGCCCGGCGCTGCGACGGCAGCTGGACTACTGGCAGAAGCACCTGGCCGGTATGCAACCCGCGCTGGAGCTGCCCACCGACCGGCCTCGCCCCTCGATCGCCCGCCAGGAGGGCGAGGCGGCACGCTGGGAACTGCCCGCCGAACTGGTCGACGCCGCCCGGAAGCTGGGCGCGGGCGAGGACGCGACCCTCTACATGACCCTGCTGGCCGCCTTCCAGCTGGTACTCGCGCGGTACGTCGACAGCGAGGACATCGCCGTCGGCACACCGGTGGCGAACCGGGGCCGGTCCGAGCTGGAGGGCCTGATCGGGTTCTTCGTCAACACCGTCGTCCTGCGCACCGACCTCTCCGGCGACCCGACCTACCGGGAGCTGCTGCGGCGGGTCCGCACCGTGACGACCGGCGCCTTCGCCCACGGCGAGCTGCCCTTCGAGTACCTGGTCGAGCACGTGCACCCCGAACGCGACCTGTCGCGCAACCCGCTCGTGCAGGTCCTCTTCCAGATGATCAACATCCCGGCGGAGCGGCTGTCGCTGGCCGGCCTGCGGGCCGAGCAGTTCGACCCGGGCCGGATCCTCACCCGGATGGACCTCGAGTTCCATCTGGTGGAGGGCGACGACGGCGGGCTGATCGGCCACATCGTGTTCAGCAAGGCACTCTTCGACAGGCGGACCATCGAGCGGCTGCTGCGCCACCTGGGTGTCGTCCTGCGGTCCGCACTGGCCGACCCCGACCGGCCGATCTCCGAGATCACCCTGCTCGACGACGCCGAACGCGCCCTGGTCCTGGAGGAGTTCAACGACACGTCGCGCCCGGTGCCCGAGGGCTCCCTCACCGACCTGTTCGGCGCGCAGGTGCGGCGCCGGCCGGATGCGGTGGCGGTGATCCACAACGACGACCGTCTCACCTACGCGGAACTGGACCGGCGGGCGAACCGGCTGGCACACCACCTCCAGAGCCGGGGAGTCGGCTCCGGGACCCTGGTCGGACTGTGCGTCGAACGCGGCACCGACGTGATCGTGGCGATCCTCGGCATCCTCAAGGCCGGGGCGGCCTACGTGCCGATCGACCCGAACCATCCGCGCGACCGCATCCGGTTCGTGCTGGACGACGCCAAGGTGGCCACGGCCGTCACCCAGCAGCGCTTCACGGGACTGTTCGAGGCCCCGGGCACCGACCTCGTCCTCCTCGACGCCGAACGCGAGGCGCTCGCCGGGCGGCCGGACACCGCGCCGTCGACACCCACGAGCCCGGACGACCTGGCCTACGTCATCTACACCTCCGGCTCCACCGGCGTGCCCAAGGGCATCCTGATGCCCGCCGCCTGCGTGATCAACCTGGTGGCGTGGCAGAAGCGGGCCCTGCCCGTCGGACCCGACGTCAGGACGGCGCAGTTCGCCGCGGTGACCTTCGACATCTCCCTCCAGGAGATCTTCTCGGCCCTGCTCTACGGCGAGACGGTCGTCGTCCCCGACGAGGAACTGCGGACGGACCCGGCCGCGTTCGCCCGCTGGGCCCACAGCCAGGAACTGACCCAGCTGTTCGTACCGAACGTGATGCTGCGGGCGGTCTCCGAGGAGGTCGACCCGCACGGCCCCGAGCTGTCCTCCCTGCGCCATCTCTCCCAGGCGGGTGAGCCGCTCTCCCTCCACCGGGACCTGCGCGAGCTGTGCGCGAACCGGGGGGAGCTGCGGCTGCACAACCACTACGGTCCGAGCGAGGCCCACGTGGTGACCTCGTACTCGCTGCCGGCGTCCGTGTCCGACTGGCCGCTCACCGCGCCGATCGGGAAGCCCATCGACAACACCCGGGTGTACGTGCTCGACCGTCGTCAGCAGCCGGTCCCGGTGGGTGTGCCCGGCGAGCTGTGCGTCGCCGGAGCCGGTCTGGCCAGGGGTTACCTCGGCCGGCCCGAGCTGACCGCGGAGCGCTTCGTGAGGGACCCGTTCGGCGCGGACGGTTCCCGGATGTACCGCTCCGGCGACCTCGTGCGCTGGCTGCCGGACGGCAACCTCGAGTTCCTCGGCCGGATCGACGACCAGGTCAAGATCAGGGGCTTCAGGATCGAACCGGGTGAGATCGAGTCGATCCTGGCCCGGCACGAGCACGTCCTGCACGCCGCCGTGATCGTGCGGGAGGACGTCCCCGGCGACAAGCGGCTGGTGGCCTACGCCGTCGCCGAGCCGACCGCGGCGGCCCAGGACGGCCGGCTGTCCGAGACGCTGCGCCTGCACGTCGAATCCGCGGTGCCGGAGTACATGGTGCCGTCCGCCGTCGTACTCCTGGACTCGATGCCGCTGACCACGGGCGGCAAGATCGACCGTGGCGCGCTGCCCGCGCCCGACCTGCGCACCGTGCTGGAGGTCGGTTACGTCGCCCCGCGCACACCCGAGGAAGAGGCGGTGTGCGCCGTCTTCGCCGACCTGCTGGGCGCGGAAAGGGTCGGCGTCGAGGACGACTTCTTCTCGCTCGGCGGTCACTCACTGATCGCCACCAGGGTGGTCGCCCGGCTCCGGGCCGCGTTCGGCGTCTCGATACCGCTGAAGGCGATCTTCCAGCAGCGGACACCTCGGGAGCTGGCGGTCACGGTGGCCGGTGCCTCCGCAGCGGGCACCGAGCCGGACCTTCCGCCGCTGGTCCCGCTCCGGCGCGACCGCTCCCTCCCGGTGCCGTTCGGTTTCGCCCAGCGGCAGGCCGACATGTTCTTCGAGGACATCCTGCGGGCGGGCCACTGGAACATCCCGTTGGCCGTGCGGGTCTCGGGCGACCTGGACCCCGTGCATCTGCGCCGGGCCATGGAGATCCTGGTCGCCCGGCACGAGGCCCTGAGGATCACGGTCGTCGGCGAGGCGGGCGAGTACGCCCAGGCCGTCCAGCCGAGCGCGCCGGTCCGCGTGGAGGTCACCGAGGTCGCCGACGCCGCGGAGGCATCGGTGCTGGCGGGCCGTGAGGCCGCCCGGCCGTTCGACCTCACGGGGGACGCGCTGGCCAGGCTGAGCGTGCTGCGGCTGGGCGAGCGCGACCACGTGCTGGTACTCGTCCTGCACCATCTGGTCACCGACGGCTGGTCCCGGGGCGTACTCGTCCGTGACCTCTCCGAGGTGTACTCCGCCCTGGTCGGCGGAACGGAGGCCCGGCTGCCCGATCTGCCCGTGCAGTACACGGACTTCTCCCTCTGGGAGCAGCGATGGCTGCGGGGACCCGTGCTCGAGGAACTTCGCGAGTACTGGCACCGCCACTACGACGGCATGGTGCCGGCCGAGCTGCCGACGGACCGCCCGCGCCGGGAGGTGGCCGCGTACGACACCGGCGTCCTGCACTGGCACCTTCCGCTGGACGTCGTCAGGGCCGCCCGCGAGCTCGGCGAGTCCGCCCACGCCACGCTGTACATGACCCTGCTGGCCGCGACGAAGCTGGTGTTGGCCGCCCGCTCGGCGAGCCCGGACGTCCTCGTCGGTATGCCGATGGCCGGCCGGGGCCGCGACGAGCTGGAGAACATGGTCGGTCTCGTCTCCAAGCTGGTTGCCGTGCGCACCGATCTGGGCGGCGACCCGACCTTCCACGATCTGCTGGTCATGGTGCGCGACGGGATGTCCGACGCGCACACCCACCAGAACCTGCCGTTCGTCGACGCCGCGGCCCGCTGGGCGGGCGGGGCCCCGCTGTTCCGGGACCCCCCGGTGAAGGTGGTCTTCCAGATCGTCAACACGCCGCCGCAGGAGCTGCGTCTCGCGGAGGCGACGGCCGAGCCGTTCGTGATGAGTCACCCTCCGGTCCGCTTCAACCTGGACATGGAGATCGACCTGTACGAGAACGCCGAGGACGGTTCGCTCGCCGGCACGGTGCTGTACAGCGCCTCCCTCTTCGACGGTACGACCGTCGAGGGTTTCTGCGACGACGTGGTGGCCGTGGTCGTGTCCGCGGCGGCGGACGCCGGACGGCCGCTCTCCCAGGTGTGGAGCGAGCGGTCGCGCGTCCGTTGACGAGCGCGCGGCAGGACGACTCCCGCAGGGCAGTGACAAGACATCCCGCCAGGACCCCGAGGATCAACATGGAAGCAGACGAGGCTGTCGCCATCGTCGGAATGTCCTGCCGGTTCCCGCAGGCTGCCGGCCCCGCGGCGTTCTGGCAGCTCCTGGAGAGCGGCACCTGTGCCGTCACCGACGTGCCGGCCGGGCGGTGGACGCTGCCGGGCTCGGCGGCCGGCGGCCTCGGCCGCGGTGGCTTCCTGGACGACGTCGACCACTTCGATCCCGCGTTCTTCGGCATCTCGCCACGCGAGGCGGCGGCGCTCGATCCGCAGCAGCGGCTGATGCTGGAGCTGGCGTGGGAGGGGCTGGAGGACGCCGGCATCGTTCCCGCCACCCTGGACGGCACGGCGGTCGGCGCCTTCCTCGGGGTGACGTCGCACGACTACGCGATGCTCTCCCGGGGCCGGCGCTCGCACCACACGCTGACCGGCACCCACCGGGCGATGATCGCCAACCGCGTGTCGCACACCCTCGGCCTGCGCGGCCCCAGCGTGACCGTCGACGCGGCCCAGGCCTCGTCGCTGGTGGCGGTGCACATGGCGGCGGAGAGCGTGCGCCGGGGCGAGTCCCCGCTGGCGCTGGCCGGCGGGGTGCACCTCAACCTGGACCCGGAGAGTGCCGCGGACGTCGCCGAGTTCGGTGCGCTCTCCCCCGACGGCCGCTGCTACACCTTCGACGCGCGCGCCAACGGCTACGTGCGCGGCGAGGGCGGTGGCATCGTCGTACTGAAGCCGCTGTCCCGCGCAGTCGCCGACGGCGACACGGTCTACGGAGTCGTCGCGGGCAGCGCGGTCAACAACGACGGCGGCGGCCGCTCGCTGACCACGCCGGACCCCCGGGGCCAGGAGGCCGTGCTGCGACTCGCCCAGGAACGGGCGGGCGTGGCACCCGGGGACGTGCAGTACGTGGAGCTGCACGGCACCGGGACCGCCGTCGGTGACCCGGTGGAGGCGGACGCCCTCGGACGTGTCTTCGGCCGGACGGCGGCGCAGGGGACCTGCGCGGCACGGGAGGGTTCGGCCGACGCGGCGACGGCCCGTCCGGCGGACGCCGGCCGGGTGGAGGCCGACCCGGCGGGAACCGACCGGGACGAGACCCGCCCGGCGGGAACCGACCGGGACGAGACCGGCCCGGTGGGGAACTGCCGGGTGGGGACCGGCCCGGTGGAGGTCGGCTCGGTGAAGACCAACATCGGTCATCTGGAGGGAGCCGCGGGCATCGCGGGCCTGCTCAAGACCGTCCTCGCCGTCCACCATCGCCGGCTTCCGGCCTCCCTCAACTTCGAGACCCCGCACCCCCGCATCCCGCTGGACACGCTGAATCTCGCGGTCCGCCGCACGCCGGGGCCGTGGCGCGCGCCGGACGCTCGGCTGGTCGCCGGGGTCAGCTCCTTCGGCATGGGCGGCACGAACTGCCACCTCGTCCTCACCGAGGCGCCGGGGCGGGCCGCCGACCCGGCGGGGACCGGTGCCGGAACCGGTGCGGGGGCTGGTGCGGCGGCCGGTGCGGGAACCGAGTGGGCCGGCCGCCCGCTCCCCCTGACCGTGTCGGGGACGACGGAGTCGGCCCTGCGGGACCAGGCGCTGCGGCTGCGGACACACCTGGACCACCCGCGGAACCTGTCCGACGTCGGGTTCTCCCTCGCGACCACGAGGTCCCACTTCGAACACCGCGCCGTCATCACCGCTCGGGAACCCGCCGACGCGGCACGGGCACTGGAGGCCCTGGCCCGCGGCGAGGCGGCCCCGGGTCTGGTCACGGGCGTCGCCCGGAACACGGGGAAGACCGCGTACAGCTTCACCGGACAGGGGTCCCAGCGCCTCGGCATGGGCCGCGGTCTCGCCTCCGCACACCCGGTGTTCGCCCGGGCCTACGACGAGGTCTGCGCGGAGCTGGACCGGCATCTGGACCGACCCGTCCGCGAGGTGATCGACGGAGCGGACGACCGGCTGCTGGAACAGACGGTGTACACGCAGGCCGCGCTCTTCGCGGTGGAAGTGGCGCTGTTCCGGCTGCTCGAGGATTGCGGACCGGCACCGGACATGCTGATCGGCCACTCGATCGGCGAAGTGGCCGCGGCGCACGTCGCCGGTGTACTGACCCTCGCGGACGCCGCCGCCTTCGTCGCCGCCCGCGGCCGGCTGATGCAGTCCGTCCCCCGGCCGGGCGCGATGGTGCTGCTGGAGGCGTCCGAGGACGAGGTCGTGGCCGCGATGGCGGACGGCGGCCGCGCGGCGACGGAGATCTCCGTCGCCGCGGTCAACGGCCCGGCCGCGACCGTCGTGTCCGGGGACGAGCAGGCCGTACTGGGTTTCGCGGCCGGCTGGGAGCGGCACGGCAGACGGACCAAGCGACTGCGCACCAGCCACGCGTTCCACTCCGCGCACATGGACCCGGTACTCGACGAACTGCGCGGGGTCGCCGAGGGCCTGTCCTTCCGGGAGCCCCGTATCCCTCTGGTGTCCAACGTCACCGGGGCACTGGCCACCGCCGAGGAGTTGTGCTCCCCCGAGTACTGGGTGCGGCACGTCCGCCGGACCGTGCGCTTCCTGGACGGCATCCGCTGCCTGGAGGCGGAGGGCGTCACCGCCTTCGTCGAACTGGGTCCGGACCGGGCCCTCACCACCGTGACCCGTGAGTGTCTGTCCCGCCCTGCCGTCCTGGTGGGTACCTTGCGGCGCGACCGCCCCGAGGCACAGGCGTTTGCCACCGCGCTGGCCGAACTGCACGTCTCGGGCGCCGAGGTGGCGTGGCACGCGATGTTCCCGGGCGGCCGACGGGTGCCACTGCCCACCTACGCGTTCCAGCGCCGGCCGTACTGGATCGACGCGGCCGGACCTGTCGGAGGCGACGAAGCACCGGCGCCGGCCGCCGGCCTGCCCGCCCCGCCGCACGACCGGCGCGACGACCTGCCCCCCGCCTCACTCGCACCGGCCGCACCCATCACACCCGCCGCGCCCGTCGCTGACGCGTCCGTCCGCACCCGCGCCGACAGCACCCGGGCCGCGCTGAAACTCGTCCGACAGCACGCCGCGATCGTTCTCGGTCACGACAGCGCCGCGGCCGTCGACGACGGACGGACGTTCAAGGAGCTCGGCTTCGACTCGATCACCGCGGTCGAGCTGTGCGAGCGGCTCGGCACGGCCACCGGCCTCAGCCTGCCCGGAACGCTGCTCTTCGACCATCCGACCCCCGGCGCGCTCGCCGGCCACCTGCACCGCCGTGTTCACGGCGCACCGAACGAGGACGTCGACGCCTCCACCGCACCGGTGCCGATGGCCGACGACGACCCGGTGGTCGTCGTCGGGATGAGCTGCCGTTTCCCCGGCGGGGTGCGTTCGCCGGAGGACCTGTGGCGGATCGTGGCCGACGGCGCCGACGTGATCTCCGCCTTCCCCACCGACCGGGGCTGGGACCTCGAAGGCCTGTACCACCCCGACCCCGACCAGCCGGGGACGTCCTACGCCCGGGACGGCGGCTTCCTCCACGACGCCACCGGGTTCGACGCCGGATTCTTCGGCGTCTCGCCACGTGAGGCGGCGGCGATGGACCCGCAGCAGCGGCTGCTGCTGGAGGCGTCCTGGGAGGCGATCGAACGCGCGGGCATCCCCGCGCGGTCGCTCGGCGGCAGCCGCACCGGAGTGTTCGTCGGCGCCTCGTCGGCCGGGTACGCGACCGGCGCCGGAGATTCGGCCGAGGGCTACCAGCTGACCGGCAGCTCGGCGAGCGTCGCCTCGGGCCGGGTCTCGTACACCCTGGGGCTGGAGGGTCCGGCGGTGACGGTGGACACGGCGTGTTCGTCGTCGCTCGTCGCCCTGCACCTCGCCGTCCAGTCCCTGCGGTCGGGCGAGTGCTCGCTCGCCCTGGCGGGTGGGGTGTGTGTCATGGCCACCCCCGGCATGTTCGTCGAGTTCTCCCGTCAGCGAGGGCTCGCGGCGGACGGCCGCTGCAAGTCCTTCGCGGCTGCCGCGGACGGTACGGGGTGGGCCGAGGGTGTCGGCATGCTGCTGGTGGAGCGGCTGTCCGACGCGCGTCGCAACGGGCATCAGGTGCTGGCCGTGGTCCGGGGCTCCGCCGTCAACCAGGACGGCGCCTCCAACGGCCTCACCGCCCCCAACGGCCCCTCCCAGCAGCGCGTCATCCGCCAGGCTCTGGCGACCGCCGGCCTCACTCCGCAGGACGTGGACGCGGTGGAGGCCCACGGTACCGGCACCACCCTCGGTGATCCCATCGAGGCGCAGGCGCTCCTCGCCACCTACGGCCAGGACCGCGACACCGGCCGGCCCCTCCTCCTCGGCTCGGTCAAGTCCAACATCGGGCACACCCAGGCCGCCGCCGGCGTCGCCGGGGTCATCAAGATGGTCATGGCGATGCGCCACGGCGTACTGCCGCAGACCCTCCACGTCGACGAGCCCACCCCGCACGTCGACTGGTCGGCTGGCTCGGTTGAACTGCTCACCGAGCGGACCGACTGGCCCGAGACGGCAGCCCCACGCCGCGCCGGTGTCTCCTCCTTCGGCGTCAGCGGCACCAACGCCCACGTCATCCTCGAACAGGCACCCGAGGAAACGGAGCCGGTGGAGAGGCCCCCTGTTTCATGGAGCGTGCTCCCGTGGCTGCTCTCGGGTCACGGCGACGCAGGGCTGCGTGCGCAGGCCGAGAGGCTGCGGTCGTTCGTCACCTCGGACGCGGACCCGCATCCGGCCGACGTCGGCTGGTCCCTGGCCTCGACACGAGCGACACTCTCCCACCGCGCCGTCATCATCGGCACCGACCGCGACGAACTCCTCCACGGACTGGACGCACTGGCCGACGGCAAACCCGCACCAGGCCTCGTACAAGGCACCACCACACCCGGCGACGTGGTCTTCGTCTTCCCGGGCCAGGGGTCGCAGTGGACCGGCATGGCCCTCGAACTCCTCGACACCAACCCCGTCTTCGCCGACCGCATGCGCGCATGCGCACAAGCCCTCGCCCCCTACACCGACTGGACACTCCTCGACGTCCTCGACGACGAAGACGCCCTCCAACGCGTCGACATCGTCCAGCCCACCCTCTGGGCCATCATGATCTCGCTGGCCGAACTC